>JBKQLO010000042.1:0-4495 GCA_052147055.1 Terriglobales bacterium | reverse complement strand
GGAACGACGGACATGAGCGGATTGGTTAAGTTTACGGGCTACAGAGAGAATTTCATCTCTGCAATTGCATTCAACATGACGCAAAACAAGTTATGGGTCAATGGCGGATACGATGAAAGCCAATTCTCAAAGTGGTTCTCGCCCGCTGGGATCATTAGTGATGATGTCAAGTTCTGGGACCACATCGAAATCGCCTGTGGCAATATGTGGAGGCCCGGAGTCGAAACGGTGTCTCTTGATCCGTGCGAAATCTATTGGGGCGAGCGGGAGCATCCGCACTGGCATCCGAAACTGGCGTCCAAACTAACTGGTCAGGGAGAATGGGATTCGAAATTCGAAGTGTAAATGCAATTGGCATGGAAAGGAATCCTTCGACACAGTTATTGCTCGTTGTTCCTTCCGGTTAGCACTACCTGAGCTTCCTCGGTCTGGCAGGTCTTTCGCAACTTCACAAGCCTTCGTGGGCCCTGAACTCGTCGTTGTCCCGATGCATTCCCCCGTTCGTGTCCACTTAGTGGACACCGAAAAGCGGTCTAGCTTGATACCGAGAGCCGCGCTGGCAACCAGACCTCTCGCGTTCGAGAAACAGTTGTTTACTGAATGGATCTTTCCGTCTATTGCGGGTGCGGTAATTGTTGCACTTAGGTCGTTACCGGCGAGGGGGTTTTTTGAATGAGAGCCGTCCTGTACGCTCGCGTAAGCACGACAGACAAGCAAGATCCGGAAATGCAACTCGCGGAATTGCGTGAATTTGTTGGCCGCCGCGGCTGGGAGCTGTGTCGCACATTCGTGGACCGGACCAGTGGCAGTCGCGAGTCTCGCCCCGCCTTGGACGAAATGATGACTCTGTGCCAGCAGCGTAAAGCTGACGTCGTCGTCGTGTGGAAGCTCGACCGCCTGGGACGCAGCCTCAAACATTTAGTCAATATCTTGGCCGAGTGGGAAACGCTGGGGGTCGCATTTATCAGCTTGCGGGATAACCTAGACCTGACGACGCCGTCAGGAAAGCTGATGTTTCACGTCATCGGGGCCATGGCTGAATTTGAGCGCGCTCTGATTCAGGAACGGGTGAAAGCTGGCCTGGCTCAGGCCAAAAGAGAGGGCCGGCGCGGAGGCCGTCCAAAGCGCGTGTGGCGCCCTAAAACTGAACGGCGAATAAAGCAGCTTCGCAGCGAGGGGAAAAGCTGGCAGCATATCTCACAGGAGACGCGAATTCCAGTGGGGACGCTGCACGCCAGGTTTCGGCAGGGGCATCACGTATAAGCGTCTGACGGCCGATCACTCGCCTTTCCTCCAATCAACTGATGAATCCCAAGTTGGCCAGAAGATCGCACGGGGCGACCGCAGATGGCTCACCCGGATTTATATCGGCCGCGATCACGAAGCGAGTAAGCGCAAGTACCACAATTAAATCGGGTGCCGAGATTGCACTACCTCCAACTGGACAAGAGTGCGGATAGGGAGCAGCGACCTGGCGGATCGATTTGAGGACGTTCGTCGTTGCCAATCCCGAAATCGCAGCCGACTTTTGTATTGTCCGTCGCTCCAGACGAATCTCAGCGATTATGAGCGGCAGATTTCCCAGAAGCGGACTTCGGACCAGCGTCGTTGAAAGTTTGTTCCGTGGCATAACTTCCGGATTGCCCGTGTGCCCGTGATCCGCCCCGATGCACTGGGGCTCAGTCCCAAGCGTCGGCTGGACTTCTAAGCAGGTACAATGGAAGCCATTTTCAAGAGGTGAGCAATGGCGCTTGCTACGGGAGCCAAGCTCGGGCCCTATGAACTTGTGACCTCAATCGGTGCCGGTGGCATGGGTGAGGTATATCGCGCACACGACCAACGACTCGGCCGCGACGTTGCAGTGAAAATAATCCCTGTGTCCTTCGCCAGCGATGCCAATCGCGTGCACCGCTTCGAGCAGGAGGCTCGCGCCGCCGCCGCCCTCAACCACCCCAACATACTAGCTGTGTATGACATCGGCACGCATGACGAATGCCCCTACATTGTCAGCGAACTGCTCGAAGGCCAAACACTGCGCGAACGGTTGCGCGGCGGTCCCCTGCCGATTCGGAAAGTCGTTGATTACGCGCTCCAGATCGCACGCGGCCTTGCGGCTGCTCATGACCTTGGCATCGTGCATCGTGATCTCAAGCCGGATAACATCTTCATCACCAACGACGGACGAGTAAAGATCCTGGACTTCGGCCTTGCCAAGCTGACCCGCCCTGAAACCGAGATCGACGACCAGACCAAAACCGTGCAGAGCGATACGGGCACGGTGCTGGGCACTGTCGGCTATATGTCGCCCGAGCAAGTGCGGGGTAAAGAGACCGACGCGCGCTCGGATCTGTTCAGCTTCGGCGCCGTGCTCTATGAGATGATTTCTGGCAAACGCGCCTTCAAGGGCGACTCGTCGGCGGATGTCCTCAGCGCCATTCTTAAGGAAGAACCGCCTGATGTGACGGAGGCGAATCAAAATGTTTCTCCGGCTCTGGATCGGGTGGTGCGGCACTGCCTGGAGAAGAATCCCGCCGAACGCTTTCAGTCGGCGCACGATCTCGCCTTTAATCTCGAGGCGCTGACCGGGATCAGCAAAGTAGCCAGCGAGGTTCAGATACCCTCGGCAAGGAATCGCGCGTGGCTTTTGCCGGCTATTATTGCCTTCCTTGCCCTCGCGCTCGCCGCCGCATTCTTCTTGGGACGGACAACCCGTGCCCTGTCCAAACCGGAGTTTCACCAGGCCACATTCCGTAGCGGGACGGTTTACCGTGCGCGATTCGCGAATGATGGAAGCTCGATCCTCTACAGCGCTGCCTGGGAGGGCAAGCCGACTGAACTATTCACGTCAAGGTACGGCAGCGTAGAGTCACGCTCTTTGGCAGCCGAGACCCTCGTAGCGGCGATCTCTTCCAAGAATCAGGTTGCCGTTTTGCTCAATTTCAAGTTCTTCGGTGCCGGCAGCATTTGCCTGGCCGAGGGCACGCTGGCCTTGCTTCCGATCGAAGGGGGTGCTCCCCGTCCGCTATTGCAGCACGTTCAGTACGCTGATTGGACACCCGACGGTTCCGAACTCGCTATTATCCGGGCCCCGGAGGACGAGGTTAGGGGATTGCGCACTAACGTGCTGCAGTTTCCAGTCGACAAAACCATCTACACGCCGCCACGTGGTTGGATTAGCCATGTTCGCTTCTCACCCGACGGAAAGTATCTGGCATTCGAGGAGCACGTTCCGTTTGGCGATGACGGAAAACTTGTTGTCATCGACCGTACCGGAAAGAAAATTGCCGAGTCGCCACACTACAGCTCGATTAACAGTCTCGCCTGGTCGCCGAATCAGGAGGTCTGGTTTACGGCTACTCCGGGCGAAGACAGCCGTGCTCTACAAGCTATGAATTTGCGCGGCCAAACGCGCGAGATATACCGTGCGCCTGCTGACCTGACCATTCACGACATCGCTGCCAATGGCCGTGTTCTGCTTACGGCCGATAATAGCCGCCTATTGCTGATGGGCGGGGTGACCGGCTCGCCGGACAAGGATCTTTCCTGGCTCGGCTGGTCTCTGGCCGCCGGCATCTCCGACGATGGCTCGTCCGTCGTTTTCAGCGAGAGCGCGGCGGCCGTGGGAGGGAATGCGGTAACTCTCGTTCGGAAGATGGATCGGAGTCCAGCCGTGGTGTTGGGGGACGGCTTGCCAACCGAACTGTCTCCCGACGGGAGCTGGGTGGCAACGCTGGATAACCACGAGCCCCCGAATATCGTGTTGTTGCCCACGGGCGTAGGCAAGCCGAGGCAACTTACCTCAAACGGGTGGGAATACACCCGCGGGATGCATTGGATGCCCAACAGCTCGGCCCTTCTGGTTAACGCTGTGCAGCCCAGCCAAAAGCGGAGGGTTTTTATACTGGATGTCTCTACCAGTGAGATGCGCCCTGTGCTGCCCGAAGGCATCCGGGGCGGCTTGCCCTCGCCGGATGGCAAGCAGCTGCTTGGCATGGACGGCAACACGCCCAAGACTTACACGATGACCGGAGCGGAGATTGGCGCTCTTCCAAGACTTGGCGGCGACGACGTCATCGACAGATGGGGAGCGGACGGGAAAGACCTTCTCATCTGGAATTATGCCGCCACACCCAGGCTTGATCGCATGGACATTGCCTCCGGAAAGAGAGTGCCTCTTATGACGATCAGCCCGCCCGACAGTACTGGTATCGTCGGCTTCAATGGCTGCCGCACCAGCAAGGACGGTAGAGCCCACATCTATTCCGCATATCGATTGCTGACTGACCTCTTTGTCGTAAACGGACTTCGATAGCTCCCTAAATTCCCAATCAGTTCGACCTGTGCTGTGAACGGATGGTCAGCTACACGGAAACGCTAGTGCTGTATCGGACGCGCCCCGCCCGACTCCCGAATTCTAGCTGCCACTTACTACGGGGCGCGTCCGATACAGCTGTTTGAAGGAAGCCGCCGGCGAGGAAGCATTTATGCAAATTCA
>JBKQLO010000041.1:0-21861 GCA_052147055.1 Terriglobales bacterium | reverse complement strand
TGGAGTCGCTGGTCTACGGCCACGCCGGCCATCCAATCCTCGTTTTACCCACCTCCATGGGGCGTTTCTTCGAGTACGAAGATGCCGGGATGATCCGCGCCCTGAGTGGAAAACAGGAGGCGGGAGCACTTCAGGTCTTCTGCGTCGACGGCGTCGACGGCGAGAGCTGGTACAACAAGGGTGTGCATCCAGGAGCGCGGATCTGGCGGCATGTGCAGTACGAACGCTACGTGATCAACGAGTTTCTGCCACATTTGAAGTGGAAGAACTGGGCTCCGCAGATCGCGGTGACGGGGTGCAGCTTTGGCGGCTATCATGCATTGAATTTTTCCATGCGGCATCCGGATGTGGTGTCGGCTTGCGTCAGCATGAGCGGATCGTTCGACATCAAGGGCCAACTCGATGGCTACTACGACGACAACGTTTATTTCAACAACCCGCCGGACTATCTGTCGAACATGAGCGATGAGTGGTTCTTGAGCCGCATCCGGCAGATGAAGATCGTACTGGGAACGTCGGATTGGGATATGTGTCTGGACGCGAACATAAAGATGGCGGCGATTCTGAGTGGCAAGGGGATTCCGCATTGGCTGGATATCTACGGGGACAACAGCAAGCATGATTGGCCGTTGTGGCAGCGGATGGCGGGAAAGTACTTTTAGACGCCAGTCGCTGGGCGGTAGTCGTTCGCGAGGTTGGTGGCAGTGCGGGGAGAATGCCTTGCGGCGATTGCGAAGGCGTATCAGGGTGTAGGGGTCCTTCGACTGCGCGAGTGCCGCGCTTCGCGCCGCACTCACTCCGCTCAGGATGACATTTATTAAGGGTGCACCAAGACAGGAGATCGCTGTGGCTAAGAAAATTGGAATTCTTTTTGGGATGGAGAACACGTTCCCGCCGGCGCTGGTCGAGAAGATCAATGGCATGAAAGCCGATGGCGTTACGGCCGAGTTTGTGAAGATCGGCGGCGTCCGGATGGATGAGCCGAAGAAGTACGACGTCATCATTGACCGGATTTCGCAGGACATCCCTTTTTATAGGGCGTATCTGAAGAACGCGATGCTGCAGGGGACGATTGTGATTAACAATCCGTTCTGGTGGACGGCGGATGATAAGTTCTTTAACTATGCGCTGGCGCACAAAATGGGCGTGGCGATTCCTCCTACGGTGATTTTGCCGCATCACGAGCATCCACCGGATACGACCGACAAGTCGATGCGGAATCTGATGTACCCGCTGAATTGGGAAGAAATATTTGCCTATGTCGGGTTTCCGGCGTTCTTGAAGCCTTACTCGGGCGGGGGATGGAAGCACGTGTATAAGGTGCATTCTCCGGAGGAGTTTTTTCACAACTATAACCAGACGCACGACCTTTGCATGACGCTACAGCATGGCGTGGAGTTTGAGGATTACTACCGCTGTTACGTAATAGGGCAGGAAAAAGTGCACCTGATGAAGTACGATCCGAAGGCGCCGCATCATGAGCGCTATGTGAAGGGGAATCCGCCGCCTTCGAGCGTGAAGCTCAAAGAGCGGATTGAGAAAGACTCGCTGACTTTGTGCCGGGCTTTGGGGTATGACTTGAATACGGTGGAGTTTGCGGTGGAGGATGGAGTGCCGTATGCGATTGACTTCATGAATCCGGCGCCGGATGCGGAGATCACATCGGTGGGCCAGGCGAATTTTGACTGGGTGGTGGAGGCAGTGGCGGAAATGGCTGTGAATAAGGCGCTTAGCGGGGAGAATCCGGCGGAGGAGTTGCGCTGGGCGGCGTTTCTGCGGGGGCCTGTGGAAGTACCATCGGCTAAACCGGCGGCGAAGAAGCGGGTTCGGGCTTAAGAGCCTTAACCACAGGGGGCACAGAGGTAAACAGGGAAAGGCTTTAACCACAGAGGACACAAAGGTTCACGAAGGAAATCCCACGGGGATTTGGGGTCGAAAGTTAGGCAGTTTTCTTGGGTCGTCATTCGTTATTATAGAGTCGCTGTTTTCGGCCGGTTTCATCGTTATGCAACCCACCTTCACACTCGGGATCGAAGAGGAATATCAGACGGTTGATCCGGTCTCGCGCGACCTGCGGTCGCACATTCACACAGAAATGATGGAGCAGGGACGGATGCGGCTGCAAGAGAAAGTGAAGGCGGAGCTGCATCAGGCGGTGGTGGAGGTGGGGACTTCGGTTTGCACCAATATTAAGGATGCCAAGGCCGAGGTCAAGGCACTGCGGCGGGACATGATTAAGCTGGCCAAGGACAATGGGCTGCGGCTGGCGTCGGCGGCGACGCATCCGTTTGCGGATTGGCGGGTGCAGGAGATCACGCCGGACGATCGCTATAAGAACATTGTGGAAGACATGCAACTGGTGGCGCGGGCGAACCTGATTTTTGGGTTGCATGTGCATGTGGGCGTGGAAGACCGGGAGACAGCGATCCACCTGATGAACCATGCGCGGTATTTTGTGCCGCATATTCTGGCGTTGTCGACGAATTCGCCGTTCTGGCTGGGAATGAATACGGGGCTGAAATCGTATCGCTGCAAAGTGTTTGACAAGTTTCCGCGAACGAATATTCCGGATTATTTCCCTAGTTGGGGGGAATATGAGAACTTTATCAAGCTGTTGATCAAGACCAACTGCATTGATAACGCGAAGAAGATCTGGTGGGACATCCGGCCGCATCCATTTTTCAACACGCTGGAATTTCGAGTGTGCGACATTCCCATGCGGGTGGATGAAACCATTGCGCTGGCTGCGCTCATCCAAGCCACGGTTGCCAAGTTGTACAAGCTGTATTCGGCGAACCAGGGATTCCGGCTGTACCGGCGGGCGCTGCTCATGGAAAACAAGTGGCGGGCGGCGCGCTATGGGCTGGATGGCAAGATGATTGATTTCGGGAAGCAGAAAGAAGTCCCAGCGCGCGATTTGATACGGGAGTATCTGGACTTTGTGGACGATGTTGCGGATGAACTGGATTCGCGCGAGGAACTGAACTACATTCATGAGATTCTGGAAAAGGGGACCGGAGCAGACCGGCAATTGCGGGTGTTCCAGGAAACCGGCGATCTGAAGAAGGTCGTGGATTACATCATAGAAGAGACGGAAGCCGGGGTGGCAGCAGAGGCGGCTCCGGCGAGAAAAGTAGGGTAATGACAAATTCGGTTGATGAGACACAAACCCCCGCCCTGTCGCAACAAACGCGACCAGGACGGGGCACTCAATTAAGCGCTCTTCCTTTTGATCCAGAACTTACTCTTGGGGCGCGAAACGCGGTGAATGTGTGTCTGCGGGTGCAGCCCAGCGAGAAAGTCACGGTGATCACGGATGAGGCGACGAAGGAAATCGCCGCCAGCATTGTGAAGGAACTGGAAAGCGTCGGCGCGCCTTACCGGGGATGGATTTTGGAGGAAGTCGCGCCGCGGCCGCTAGCCGAGTTCCCACAGGAGATTGCGGAGGATCTGGAAACGAGCCAAGTCAGCATTTTTGCGGTGCAGGCGCAAGCTAATGAATTGCGTACCCGCATGCAGATGACCGGCATCGTGAACCGGCGCAAGATCCGCCACGCGCACATGGTGAACATCAACCGGCAAATCATGCTGGAGGGGATGCGAGCAGATTTCTTGAGAGTGGACCGGATCAGCACGAAGGTTGTGGAGATGGTGCGGAAGGCGCACAAGATTCGCGCAAAGACTGCGGGGGGGACGGACCTGGTGGCGGATTTGAATCCGAATTATCGCTGGGTGAAGACGAGCGGGATCATCAGTCCGGACAAATGGGGGAACCTGCCGGGGGGAGAAGTGTTTACGACGCCGGGCGAGGTCAATGGGACGTTTGTGATCGATGGAGTGGTGGGCGACTGGCTGTGCGCGAAGTTTGGGGATTTGCGAGAAAATCCGTTGACGATTCGAGTCAAAGGCAATCGAGTGACGGAGGCGCATTCGTCAAACCGTGAGTTGGAGAGCGATTTCTGGACTTATACGCACACTGACGAGAACAGCGATCGCGTGGGCGAGTTCGCGATTGGGACGAATATCGAGTTGAAGGATGTGATTGGGCAGATTTTGCAGGATGAAAAGTATCCTGGCATACACATTGCGTTCGGCAACCCTTACGGGGAGCACACAGGCGCGGACTGGTACTCGTGCACTCATATTGATGTAGTAGGGCGGAAGTTTGATATTTGGGTGGACGACGAGCAGATCATGCGGGGCGGACAGTTTTTGATTGAGGGGTAAGCGCGAGGGCAGGACGCCCTCGCCGACAGCCGGCGAGGACGCCGGCGCTACGAGTTCGCGGGCGAGTGCGCCCGCGCCACACAGGCTACACATTCGATGATTCCCTCTTTACGCAGGCAGTTCAACGAGCGTTTTACTGCGGAAAAATACACAGAGTTGTTGCGGGTCATGGCGGAGCGGTGTGGGGTGCCAGTGGAGTTCCGGCTGGCGGAAACCCCCTGCTTCTTTCCTAAGGCGCTGTTGGAGCAGATGGCGCAGTATGGGGCAGAACTGATTCATCAGATCGAGACACCCGAGTACCGCAAAGCATCCTCCAGGGCGATTCCGCCCGAGTTCAATGTTCTCAACGAAGCGCCGCATCCGATGTTTGTTCAGGTGGATTTTGGACTGGTGAAGGATGCGTCCGGCGCACTGCAACCGAAGCTGGTGGAGTTGCAGGGGTTCCCTTCCCTTTACGCATATCAGGCGGTGCTTTCACAGGTTTATCAGGAGGTCTTCGGGCTGGATAAGGATTTGCGATATCTGCATCGCGGGATGGATTGGGAAGGCTACAAGGCACTGCTGCGGCAGGCGATTGTGGGGAAGCATGATCCGGAGAATGTGATTTTGATGGAGATTGACCCGCTGCACCAGAAAACGCTGCCGGATTTCCTGGTGACGGAGAGACTGCTGGGAATTCCGACGGTCGAGATCACGGAGATTGAGAAGCAGGGGCGGGAGTTGTTTTATAAGAAGGGTGGGAAGCGGAGACCGATTCGGCGGATTTACAACCGGGCGATTGTGGATGAACTGGTGCGGAAGAAGTTGAAGTTGAACTTCAGATTTGACGAGGAACTGGATGTGGAGTGGGCGGGACATCCGAACTGGTATTTCCGGATGAGCAAGTTTTCGCTGCCGTACCTGCGGCATGAATGCGTGCCCAAGACGTATTTTCTGGACCGGGTGGAGAGGACAGATGATCTGGAGAAGTACGTGATCAAACCTTTGTTCTCGTTTGCGGGTCTGGGGGTTTTGATCAATCCCACGAAGGAAGATGTAGCGGCGATTCCCCAAGACAGGCGCGGCGATTACATCTTGCAGGAGCGAATGGAATTTGAGCCGGTGATTGAGACGCCGTTTGGGGGAACCAAGGCTGAAATTCGGATTATGTATATATGGGTGGATGAGCTGCTGCCGGTATTGACCATTGTGCGGATGGGGCGGGGGAAGATGATGGGCGTGGATCACAATAAGAATATGGAGTGGGTAGGGAGTTCGGCGGGATTTTATCCGGCGTAGCCGTCAGCATTCAGCATTCAGCCAGAGATGGCTCCCTCCAGTGCTGCCTCCGACGCACCCCTTGCATGGCTGAATGCTGAATGCTGACAGCTGCTTGCTCCTGGCGGTTGACCTGCTGCCGCTAGCGGCCTAACATATCGCCGACGGTTCTTTGTCTCCATGATCGGCCAAACGGTCTCCCACTATCGCATCCTCGGGAAAATCGGGGGCGGCGGCATGGGTGTGGTTTATGAGGCCGAAGATCTGCGCCTGGGCCGGCATGTGGCCCTTAAGTTCGTTCCTGACAATCTGATAGGCGACCGCAAGTCGCTGGACCGCTTTGAGCGCGAGGCGCGGGCGGCATCACGCTTGAACCACCCCCACATCTGCACCATCCATGACATTGAGGACAACAACGGCCATCCCTTCATCGTGATGGAGAAGCTGGAGGGCGAGAGCCTGAAGCAGCGGATGCAGGGGGGCAAACCGGTCGAGGTAGAGGCTTTGGTGGACATTGCGGTACAGGTGGCGGAGGCGCTGGAAGCGCTTCATGCCAAGGGCATCATTCACCGGGACATCAAGCCGGCGAATATCTTTATTACCCATAACGGACAGGTGAAGGTGCTGGATTTTGGGTTGGCGAAGTTGTCGCGCGACGGGCTGCCGGCGTCGGACGAGACGCCGTATGAGGATTCGCTGACTGCGATCGGGGTGGTGCCGGGAACGGCGGTGTACATGGCGCCGGAGCAAGCCCGGGGTGAAGACCTGGATCCGCGCAGCGACATCTTTTCCTTTGGCGTGGTGCTGTATGAAATGGCGACCGGGAAGAAGCCGTTCCGGGGGACCAATGTAGTGACCACGCTGGATGCGATGCTGCACCAGAAGCCGGCGTCGCCGCGGGCGTCGAACCCGAATATTCCGGTGGAGTTGGAGAACATTATTGGGAAGGCCATGGAGAAGGACCGTGGCCAGCGTTATCAGACTGCCACCCAGATCCGAACGAACCTGCAACAGATCAAGCGAGAAACCCAGTCGGGAACGGTGAAGGCGATGTCGCGGGAAGCGCCGCTGCGGGTGGTCACCAGGACGTTTGGAGGGCCGAGTCCGTGGCAGAAGTACCTAATGCTGGGAATGGCGGGAGTGTTGCTGACGGTGCTGGGGGCGGTGGGAGCCTGGTGGTTCAAGCATCGCTCTTTGGCGGCAGGGGGCGGTCAGAACACGATTGCGGTGTTGCCGCTGCAAAACATGAATGGCGATTTCAGCGTGGACTATCTGCGCTTCGCGCTGGCGGATGAAATTGCCAGTGTGCTGACGTACAGCCGCAGTCTGGATGTACGGCCGTCGGCAGTGACCCGGAAATTTGTGGGCGCTGACGTTGATCCGCAGCAAGTGGGCCACGAACTGCACGTAGCCAATGTCCTGACTGGACACTTCCAGAAGCAAGGCAGCCAGATCATGGTCACGCTGGAAGCGGTGGACGTGACCAAGGACCGCTTGCTCTGGCAGACGAACTTCAGCGGTTCGGCCAACGACGCGATTGCCCTACAGAATGAACTGACGGGACGAATCCGGAGCGGGCTGCTGCCAGCATTGGGAGCGGCTGGCGGCTTCCTCGACACCGGCATCAAACCCAAGAACCAGGCAGCCTACGACTTGTACCTGCACAGCCTGGCGCTGTCGCATGACCCGGCAGCGAACAAGGATGCGATCGCGGTGCTCCAAGAAGTTGTGAAGATGGATCCCGACTATGCGCCGGCCTGGGAGGCACTGGGCGAACGCTACTACGCCGATGCGACCTATGGAGGCGCAGGAGAGGACCAATTCCTGCGCTCGAACGACGCTGCTGAGCACGCGGTCGGGCTGGATCCAAACAGCATGAAAGCGGCCGGCAGGCTGATCACCAACCGGGTAGAGCGGGGTGAATTGGGCAAGGCCTACGAGCAAGGCGAGAAGTTAGTGAAGCGGCGCCCGGAGAGCGGGGAGGCGCATTTCACGTTCAGCTACGTGCTGCGTTACGCCGGGATGCTGGAAGAGGCAGCGCATGAATGCGACACCGCGCTGGCCCTAGACCGGAACAACTATTTGTTCCGATCCTGCGCGTGGCCGTTGATGGAACTGGGCAAGACGCAGAGGGCGATGGAGTTTGTACAGTTGGATTCAGGATCGGATTACGCCAACTATCTTCTGCCTTCGCTTCTGCTGCGGGCGGGGAAGGTGGCGGAAGCGAAGGAAGCGGTAAAGCGCATGTCGTCCGCTCCTCACTACCATAAAGATCTGCTGCAAGCCTGTTTGTTCGGGCCACCGTCGGAACTGGACAGGATCGCGCATGAGGATGAAGTGGGTCAGCCCACGGACCCTGACCCCGAGCTTTCGTATTATCAGGGGTCGATTTTGGCCTACTGCGGAAAAAAAGAGGCTGCCCTGCACATGCTGCAAACGGCGGTGGAAAGCAACTACTGCGCGTATTCCAACCTGCTGGATGATCCGCTGCTGGCGAAGCTGCGAAGCGACCCGAAATTCGACGAGATACTGACCGCGGCGCATCAGTGCCAGCAGGCGGTGAAGGGGGCGCAGTGAGTTTTGAGCTGTCAGCCGTCAGCTTCTGTACCCTAGCTTCTAGCTTGTTAGAACTTGATAAGGAAGCGCGCCAAACGCGCGATTGTCGTGGAACCAGCTTGCTCAGGATGACAAATCAGCTATCCTTCTAGGGCAGGGTGAGTCGAACAGGAACGGGTATCAGGAAAAACTTTGCCTTCCATCCGCAAGCACTACAATTCCTTCTATATGACGAATTTCGGCAGTCATTTTGGGCAGAAACTGGTGCGCACGGGCCTTCTGTTCACGCGATTTGTGGTTACGCTGGCCTTGATGTTGTTGCTGTGTGGAGCCTCCGCGGCGCCGGAGGCGGCCAAAGTTGACGATCCGGTGCAGCCTTTGCCGCAGGACAGCGGGACTGCGGGTTTGCAAGAGATGTTGCTGCGGCTGGGGACTACGGCGCGGTTGATGCAGGTGGTGGCGCATCCGGATGATGAAGATGGCGGAATGCTGACGCTGGAATCTCGCGGCAAGGGCGCGACGGTTCTGTTGCAGACGCTGAATCGGGGCGAGGGCGGACAGAACAAAGTCGGCAGCAATCTGTTCGACGTGCTGGGCGTGCTGCGGACGCTGGAGGTGACGGCGGCGGACCGCTATTACGGAATCGAGCAGCGATTCACGCGAGTAGCGGATTTCGGATTCTCCAAAACGCCGGATGAGACGTTTCAGAAGTGGCAAGGACACGATGTGGCGCTGGGAGATTTGGTGCGGGTGATTCGGACGTTCCGGCCGGATGTGCTGGTCGCGCGGTTTTCGGGGACGGAGCGGGATGGGCATGGGCATCATCAGGCGTCGAGCATTCTGGCGCGCGAGGCGTTCCGCGCGGCGGCTGATCCGGAGCGCTTTCCTGAGCAGATAAAGGAAGGCTTGCAGCCGTGGCAAGCGCAGAAATTCTACATTGGCAATGTTTGCGGGTTTGGAGCACTGACTTGTGCCGATGAGAACTACACGGTGAAGTTGAGCACCGGCGAGATGAGCCCGGCGCTGGGGATGACGTACATTCAATTCGCCATGCAGGGATTGAAGCATCAGCTTTCCCAGGGAGCGGGCGGGTGGTCGATCGATGCAGGACCGCACTACGCGTTCTACAAACTGGTGGATTCGGTGCTGCCTCCGGCTGCGGATAAGAGCGCGCATGAACAGGATTTCTTCGATGGAATCGATACCAGCTTGCCGGAACTGGCGATGAGAATCGGAAGAGAAGCCATTCGAGCCCCATTCCTGAGGCCGGCGCTGGTTGAGATACAGGGCGATATTGCGGCGGCGAAGGCGGCGGCGGAGCATGATCCGGGGAGCGTGGCCGGGCCACTGCTGGCGGGATTGGAAGCGACGCGCAGAACGATCGGTTTGTTGAAGAGCTATCCGCTGACGGACGCGACCAAGGCTGAGTTGCGGACAGAACTCACCACCAAGGCAGATCAGATGGAGAAGGCCTCCAATCTGGCGTTGGGCGTGGCTTTTCAGGTGAACGCGGACGTGCCCGCCGGAGCGAATGCCGACACCGCTTTCATGGCGGTGCCGGGACAGAGTTTTGAGGTTACGGCGCGATTCTCGAGTCAGGTAAAGGTCGATCTGACGGAGGTGGCTTTGGATTTGCCGGCAGGTTGGACAGCAACGAAGCCTGGATCGGGTGCGGCGACTACTTTCCGGGTCACGGTGGCGAAAGATGCGGCCTACACGCGGCCTTATTGGCATCGGGATGATCCGGAGAGAGATGCGATCAACACCATTGACGATCCGCGATATGTGACGCTTCCCTTCCCACCGCCTCCGCTGCAGGCCCACGCGAATTACACGCTAAATGGGAAGCCGGGTGAGGCGCATGCGGTGGTGATGGTCCGATATAAAGAGCCGGCAGCGGGCGAAGTGGAGCGGGCGCTGGCGGTGGCGCCGGCGTTCTCGGTCATGCTGGAGCCGGGAGAGCAGGTAATTTCCACACATGGGGACACGGTTTGCAGGGTGAAGGTGGCGGTGTCGAGTAACCTGCCAGGAATTGCCCAAGGCACGCTGCGTGTGGAAGTGCCAGCGGGATGGCGCGCTGAACCCGCCAGCGCGGTGTTGAAATTTCATGAGCGCGGCGAGAAACAGGAAGCCGAGTTCAAGGTTTTCCATGATGGATTGACAGAGTCGCGAACGCAGATCCGCGCGGTGTTCGAAGCTGCGGGCAGCAAGTACAGCGAAGGATACAGCGTGGTCACGCGTGAAGACCTCAACACTTTCTATTACTACCAGCCGGCGGTGCAGCGGGTGAGCGTGGTGGATGTCAAAGTTCCGGCGGGTTTGAAAGTTGGCTACATCATGGGCGCCGGCGATGACATTCCGGCGGTTTTACAGCAGATCGGAATGAATGTCACCGCGATTGCGCCCGAGAAGCTGGCCAGCGAGGACTTGAGCCGATACGGAACGATCGTTCTGGGGATTCGGGCGTACGACACGCAGAAAGATGTTGCTGACCATAACAAGAAGCTGCTGGATTACGTTTTCGCGGGCGGGACGCTGATTGTGCAATATAACGCCAGCGCGGCGGACTTCAACAAAGGGAACTTTACTCCCTATCATGCGCAAATCAGCCGGGCGCGGGTTACGGTGGAAGAAGCGCCGGTACAGATTTTGGCGCCGGAGGATGGGGTGTTTCACAGTCCGAATGAAATCACGGCCCGGGATTTCGATGGCTGGGTGCAGGAGCGCGGGCTGTATTTTATGGACCAGTGGGACAGCGCGTTCACGCCACTCTTGTCGTGCCATGACCCTGGAGAACCGGAGCAGAAGGGTGGATTGCTGCGGGCTCGTTACGGCAAGGGGACTTACATTTACACCGGGTATGCGTTTTTCCGGCAGTTGCCGGCGGGAGTGCCGGGGGCGATACGGATTTATGTGAATTTGTTGAGCGCTAAGTAAGAGTACTCGCGTTTCAGGCTTCTTACCGCAAAGGACGCAAAGGGATTCGCAAAGACCGCAAAGGAAGGCGGGTCACCACAGAGGGCACAGAGGACACGGAGGTTTGGAAGAGTCAGACCAGTTCTCCGTTCCCGGTTCTCAGTTCTCAGTTTTCAGATGACATCTTCTTCTACGTCCGAGCCTCGACTGATTCGCGGAGTGGGGCTGGGGAGCGCGACCGCTCTCAACATGATTGAGATGATCGGCGTGGGGCCGTTTATCACGCTACCGCTGATTGTGGGCGCGCTGGGCGGCCCACAATCGATGCTGGGCTGGATTTTAGGCGCGGTGTTCGCGATGTGCGACGGATTGGTGTGGGCGGAACTGGGCGCTGCCATGCCGCGGTCCGGCGGGTCGTACAAGTATCTGCGGGAAATTTATGGTCCGGACCGGCTGGGGCGGCTGATTTCATTTCTGTTCATCTGGCAGCTATCGTTCAGCGCGCCGATGTCGATTGCCACGGGCGCGATTGGGCTGGCGGGGTATGCGTCGTACTTCTGGCCGGGACTCGAACACCAGTATGCAGTGCACAACTGGAGCCTGCGCTTGCCGATTGTAGGAACCATGCAATTGAGCTGGCTGGTTTCGGGAGCCACATTCGTCGCCCTCGGGGTGGTGATACTTGCGGTGGTGCTGCTTTATCGCAAGATCACCCGTATCGGTTGGCTGTCGAAGCTGTTGTGGGTAGGGTCGGTGGGGACGATTGTGTGGATCATCGTGGCGGGATTGACGCACTTCAACGCCGCGCTCGCCTTTCATCTTCCGCCCGGCGCGTTCACTCCATCGCGCAGCTTGTTCCTGGGGCTCGGCTCCGCCAGCCTGATGGCGACGTACACCTATTGGGGCTATTACAACGTGTGCTTCATCGGGGATGAGGTGAAAGACCCTGGGAAGACCATCCCGCGCGCGCTGCTGCTATCCATTTCGCTCATCGCGTGTCTATATCTGCTGATGAACCTGAGCGTTCTGGGAGTGGTTCCGTGGCAGGAAATAGCTGTTTCCTCGCACTCCAATAGCGGCTTGTACGTGGCGTCCATCTTTATGCGAAAGGTATACGGGCCGTGGGCAGCCGCACTGGTGACGGCACTGGTGATGTGGACGGCATTCGCCTCAGTTTTCTCAGTCATGCTCAGTTACTCGCGGGTGCCGTACGCGGCCGCGCTCGACGGAAATTATTTCCGGGTATTTGCCCGGGTACATCCGCAATACTTGTTTCCTCACGTATCGCTGCTGGCGTTGGGCGGAGTTGCGCTGCTGTTTTGTTTCTTTTCTCTGGCCGATGTGATTGCCGGGCTGGTGGTGATTCGCATCATGTTGCAATTTTTGACGCAGGCGATTGGGCTGATGGTGTTGCGGATTCGCCGGCCTGACCTGCCGCGGCCGTTCCGGATGTGGTTGTATCCCCTGCCGGCGCTGATGGCCTCGGTGGGATTTGTCTTTATTCTCGTGTCGCGCACGAATTCAATGAAGCAGATTCGGTACGCGCTGGCGATTCTGGTGAGTGGGGTCGCGATTTATTTGGTACGTTCGTGGCGCAACGGAGAATGGCCGTTTGCGGCACGAGCGGCGGCGAGCCATTGATATGTCCGATCTGGTGAACACTTCGATGCCGGCTAATCTGTCGAAAAGGCAGAACGGTTCACCCTGGACGCCGCTGCGGGAACCGCTGTTCCGGTCGTTGTGGGTAGCGGCGGTGATTTCCTACACCGGAACCTGGATGCAGAATGTGGGCGCGGGCTGGCTGATGACGCAGCTCACCATGTCTCCGCTGATGGTGAGCCTGGTGCAAGCGGCGGCGATGCTGCCGGTATTTCTGGTGATTCTTCCGGCTGGGGCGTTGGCCGATATGGTGGACCGGCGGCGGCTTTTGTTGATCACGCAGGGCTGGATGGTGGTGGCAGCGGCGGCGCTGGGGATCATGAGTTTGACGCGGAGTATTACGCCATGGGTGCTGCTGGCGTTTACGTTCGTTCTGGGGCTGGGAGCGGTGATGAATGACCCGGCGTGGCAGGCGATCACGCCGGAGGTGGTTTCGGCAGCGCAACATGCGCCCGCAGTAGCGCTGAATTCGGTGGGGTTCAATGTGGCGCGGGCGGTGGGGCCGGCGTTGGGAGGGATGGTCATTGCGGTTGCCGGCTCGGGCGTGGCTTTTCTGCTGAATGCGGCATCGTTTTTTGGAGTGATCTTTTTTCTCTATCGGTGGAAACGGCCTCATTTGGCGGACATGGAAACCGGACGGGTGAGAGACGCGATTTTGACCGGTTTGCGCTATGCGCGGGGTGCGACAATCGTGCGGTGCGTGCTGATCCGCACGGGAGCTTTCAGCCTGGGAGCGAGCGCGCTGCTGGCGTTGCTGCCACTGGTGGCGCGTCCGCATGGAGCCAGCGGATATGGGCTGCTGCTGGGCTTTTTTGGGCTGGGGGCGCTGGGTGGAGCGTCGGTGTTGCATCGCCTGCGTAGCCGGGTTTCGGTGGATGGAGTGGTGGCGTGCGCGATCGTGGTGTTTGCGGCCATGACGTTTGCGGCGGGGCAGGTGCAGAACTTCGGCTGGCTGAGTTTGATTTTATTTCTCAGCGGGACGGCGTGGATTGGGATTCTGGCATGCCTGAATGTGGCGGCGCAGACCATGTCGCCGGCGTTTCTACGGGCGCGGACTTTATCTGTCTACTTGCTGGTGTTGCAAGGGGGGATGGCGATTGGCAGCGCACTGTGGGGCGCAGTCGCCAGCCGGGTGGGTGTTCCGACGACGTTGATGTGGTCGGCGTTTACCATGGTAGCGGGATTGCTGGCGGTACGGCGGTACCGGCTGACCTCGCAGGACCTGGCAATGGCACCGGTCGTGGTGCGGGATTAAGCAACGCGCTTCGCCGTATTGTGGTTTAATCTCTTCGGACTTCTTTCATCAACAAATTTGTTTTCCAGGAGAATCTCATGCAAAAAATGCGTTGGGTATTTGGATTGGTCGTGCTGTTGGCGTGCAGCGGCTTGGCGGTTGCACAGGCTGCAAAAACCAGCGCGTCTCCGACGGTTTCAACAATCGAGGACCATCTGGTGGGCATGGCCGAGGGCGAATTTGTGCCTGCCGCCGAGGCCATGCCGGAAGACAAGTATTCGTTTGCGCCCACGAACGGCGAGTTCAAGGGCGTGCGGACGTTTGCGCAGCAAGTGAAGCATGTCGCGGCAGTCAACTACATGATCGGAGCGGCGATTCTCGAGCAGAAGCCGCCGGTCGAACTGGGTGGTGAGAACGGGCCGGACTCCATCACCAGCAAGGCCGACATCATGAAGTTTCTGAAGGACTCGTTTGCCTATCTACACAAGGCGGCGTCTAGTATCAACGAGAAAAACCAAACGGATCAGATCAAAAGCCCGTTTGGCCAGGGCAAGGTCGCGCGACTTGGAATTATGACGATTGCGTTGTGGCATCCCTTTGACCACTACGGGCAGATGGTGGAGTACTTGCGGATGAACGGGATCGTGCCTCCGGCGAGCCGGTAGGGCGGCGTTGTCGTGAAGCCCACCCTTTCGCAAAAGACGCGAAAGGGTAGGGCAACCGCGTGCTGCGTGGAGTTTGTAGCACGAAGGTGCCATTTACACCTTTTCCGAGCAGACATAGCCTTACTTCTCCCCGAATTTCTAAAGCGAGACCCAGGTTCCCCCAGACGCGGGAACTTCCCCAAGTCCAAGGGAGAAGGTAGATGAAGACCCAGAAGTACCAGCCGGGAAGTTTGAGTGTGGCGGAGACCATCCGTCGGCAGGAAGTGCAGGCGGAGATTGATAATTATCTGCTGGCGCTGAGTTCGTATCCGGAGCGGTTTGCCGATGATCCGTATGTGAGTTTTGAGCAGCATTTGTACAGCATGATGGCGGCGGGGCAGACTTTCAGGAACGGGCGAAACTGCGCCAGTTAGCCGGTCCGGCTATTTTGTGCCTCGCAGGTATTGGTCGGTCTTGTTGATCCAATCGGCGCGCGGGGGATTGAAGACATCGAGGTCGATGGTGTCTTCGAGAGCCTCTGCCTTGTGGGGCATGTGCGGCGGAATGGTAAGCACCTCGCCGGCGTGAACCACGATTTCCTTTCCATCAATCCAAAACTTCAAGGCGCCATCGAGGATGTAGGTCACCTGCTCGTTGTGGTGGCTGTGCTCGGGAACGATGCAGCCTTTTTTCAGCAGCACACGGGCCAGCATAATGTTTTGCCCGATGATGAAGTGGCGCTGGAGGAGCGGATTCAGGTTTTCGATGGCGACGGACTTCCAGGGGATAAGTTGGAATTGGAGCTTGGCAGCCGCGGCGGAAGGTGCGAACAGCTTTGTCGTCTTCTTCTTGGTTGCAGGCTTTTTCTTGGGTGCCATTTTTCGTGAACCTTCCTCCGGGATATTGCACTTTACGGCGCGGCTGAAGCCGCGCCCTTTCAAAGCTATCCGCCCTCAGCGCAGGCTCGCGGAAACACCCGTCCCGACATTTTGCTGCCAGGCGGAGGAGGCACGCTGAATCCTTTCGACTGCTTCTTGCAAGTTTGCGACCGATGAGGCGAAAGAGAAGCGGATGAAGTCGCGGCCGGCGGGACCGAACGCGGCGCCGGGAATGGCAGCGACACCGGCTTCTTCGAGCATGATGCGGCAGAGTTCTTCGGCGGTCATTCCGGTGTCGGCGATGTTGACCCAGGCGTAGAAGGCGCCTTGGGGCGGCTGGCAGCGGAATCCGGGGACGCGATTGAGATCGCGAATGAACTGCTGGCGGCGCTTAGCGAATTCTCCGACCATGCGAGGCGTGGCGCCATCGCGATCTTCCAGAGCTTCGATGGCAGCATACTGGCTGAACTCGGCGACACAGGTGTAGCTGTTGATGGCGAGCATGGCGAGGGCAGGAACGATATGGGCCGGAGCAACGGTGTATCCAAGGCGCCAGCCGGTCATGGCGAAACTCTTGGAAAAACCGTCGAGGATGAGGGTGCGCTCGGCCATGCCGGGATAAGCCATCATGGAAATGAACTTCCCGCCATAAAGGATTCGTGCGTAAATTTCGTCGGAGAGGACGAGCAGGTCATGTTGAACGGCCAACTCGGCGAGGCGGCGCTGAGTGTCGTCGGTATAAACGGTGCCGGTGGGATTGCCGGGAGAATTAGTGATCAGAATCTTGGTGCGTGGATTGATTTTGGCGGCGATTTCGTCGGGATCGGGTTGAAAACGGTTGCGCTCGGAAAGCTCGAAGGGAACGGGAACGCCGCCCAGGCCGAGGGTGATGGAAGAATATCCGGGGAAGCCGGGATCGGGATAGAGGACTTCGTCGCCGGGATCGATGAGCGCCATCATGGCCAGGAAGAGGGCAATTTTGCAGCCGGGAGCGAGGACAATTTGGTCAGGGGAGACGTTGAGATCGCGAGTGTCGTGGAAGTAGCTGGCGATGGCCTGGCGCAGGGCGGGGACGCCGGGGACGGCGCAGTAGCGGTCTTTGCCTTCATCGAGGGCGCGTTTGAGAGCTTCGTTGACCCGGGGCGCGGGGTGGAAGTCGGGTTCGCCGAGTTCCAAGTGGATGATGGAGCGTCCCTGGCGCTCGAGTTCGCGGGCACGGGCGTTGACGGCGAGGGCGCCTTCGCCGGTCATCACGGACATGCGGGAAGCGAGGGGTTGCATTGTGATCCTTCTGATCAGCTAGGAATTATAACGGTTAGACCAATCCACCACAGAGGAAAGGCGTTGGCCACGGATTTCCACGGACGAACACGGATCGAAGAACTTAACCAGGGAGGGGCACAGAGGAAAATCGATGACCCAACACTCCCGGTGAGCGATAATCAGGACTGGGAGTTCCTATGAAGAAGCAGCAGCATCGCGCGGAAACGAAGGCGGTTCGCGGAGGCACGGACTTGCACAAGAAAAACGGGCCTTTGGTCACGCCCATCTACCAGACTTCGACGTTTGAGGTCAGCGACAACGAGGAGCAGTTGCGGGTGACGCCGACCGATATGTTTTATACGCGGTACGGGAATCCGACGGTGACAGCGGCGGAAAAGGCGATCGCGGAATTGGAAGGAACCGAGCGCGCGTCGGTGTTTGCTTCGGGAATGTGTGCGATTACTACGCCGGTTTTGGCGCTGCTGAAGGCAGGCGACCACGTTGTGGCACAGACGGACATCTACGGGGGCGCGACGAAGTTTCTGGGGCAGTGGCTGCCGAAGCTGGGGATTGAGACCACATTCGTGGATACGGGTGATTACGAGCAATATGAGCGCGCGATTCGTCCCCATACCCGGCTGTTGTATGTGGAGTCTCCGACCAATCCCATGCTGCGAGTGATTGATTTGCGGCGGGTGGCGGGGATTGCGAAGAAGCATGGGCTGATCACCATGATCGACAGCACGTTTGCGACACCGATCAATTGCAGGCCGGCGGAATATGGAATCGATCTGGTGATGCATTCCGCGACTAAATTCTTCGCGGGGCACTCGGACCTGATATGCGGTGCGATCGCTGGGCGCGGGGAGCTAATCGACAAGATTCATTCGACCCGCACCACGCTTGGCGGCTCGATGGATCCCCATGCGGCGTGGCTGTTGCTGCGTGGGATCAGGACGTTGGCGGTGCGGGTGCAGCGGCAGAACGAGAGTGCGCTACTGGTTGCACAATATCTGTCGCGGCACGCGAAAGTGCGGCAGGTTTATTACCCGTTCCTGGAAGGCCATCCGCAGCGGGCGCTGGCGATGGAACAGATGAGCGGAGGCGGCGGAGTGCTGAGCTTTGAAGTGGAGGGCGGCGGCGAGGACGCGCGGCGGGTGTCGGAAGCCCTGAACTTGTTCACGCTGGCGCCGAGTTTGGGCGGAGTGGATTCGCTGGTGTGCCTCCCGGTTTTTACTTCCCATGCCATGATTCCAGCCGAGCACCGGCAAAAGATGGGAATCACGGATCAACTGATACGGTTGTCGGTGGGAATTGAGCATGTGGATGATCTGATTGCGGATTTGGAACAGGGGCTGATGGTAGTGAGGGGGGGATCAGCGGTTAACACTCAGCAGTCAGCATTCAGCACTTAGCAGTTGGCACTTAGCAGTTGGCACTTAGCAGTTGGCACTTAGTTTTAGATCCCCTGCCGTTAGTGAAGGACAGTTCTCGGTTCTCAGTCAATGTAGGCTTCCCCTGTGCGGACGACGCGGATGAAGTGGTCGGTAAACATGGCGTGCATCCCCGGCATTGCGTACTTGGGCATGTGACAGGAGACGCAATTGTTGGCGCTCACGGTACATGTCTTGGTGGAATGACCGGGCTGGTGACAGCTGAGGCAGCGGTCGTCGTACGTCGCCAGGTCGCGCACCCGCGGCTGATGGGGATTGTGACAGTTGAGGCACGTAATACCGTTGTTGCTTTTGATCCAGCACTGGCTTCTCTCTAACCGATAGGGCTGGAAGCGAAGATTGGCGATTCCGAAAGTCTTGCTCAAGACAACATCCACATAGCTGCGGTGGCATGCGCCGCAAAAATCCACTTGATCGACTGGATTGAGCTGGCCGGGATCGAGAATCGACCGCAGCCCCAACTTCAACTTTTCAGCCTTCATGGCGGCCACGTGTTTTGCGCCGGGGCCGTGACAGGCTTCGCAGGTCACACCGGGGATCAGGTGGCCGGGATCAAATCGATGGTTGGTGGTGGAGGCGGTGGTGTGGCAGCTGAAGCAGCGTTGGGTTTCGCCGGCATAAAGCATGCTGCGGCCCAAGGCATCTTCAAGAGTGGAGTCCGGGGCGCGGGATGTGGTGGGCGTGAGGTCAAGACGGTCGAGCGCGGGATAGTAGCTCACGCGGCTTTCGAAGAACGCGCCGTTGCGTTCGAGAATGTAGGTTTGGCCGGACTCGCCCAGGCCGAACGCCCAACTCAGGGGCAGTGAAATCGTTTCCTTCCCGTCGGTCACTGAATAGAGGCTGCCGTCTGGCTGGCGTAGGATCTGGTAGGTGTAGGGAGGAAGATGAAAAGTTAGCTGCTCGCGGGAGCGCAAGGCCTCGGAATCAGCGGGGCGCAGAGCAGCGTGGGCCATCGGCGTCTGCTTCTGAGTGCGAACCTTGGAAGCGTGACAGGCTGCGCAAGCATCGGCGCCGACGAATTCATCACGCGACGCGGTGTTTTTGGTCGGCCACCATCCTGGGAGTTGGACGCGGTCCTCGGTGGCCATGGGAACGGCTCCGGGTGCGGCTGGTTTCGCCGACGGAGCCGTTTCCCCACTTCTCGCAAACGACGCGAGAAATGGGGCACCCACCGCGATGGAAAGCGCTGCCAGCCCGAGAGAAAATCTGCCGAGGCGCATGGGTACGCCATTGTCTCATCAAGGGCGCTTCTCCACCTCTCGCAAAGAGCGCGAGAATCAGAAGATGAACTTTGCGCCGAGTTGCAGGATGCGGGGGCTGTATGCGGTGCCAACCTGCAAGAAGTTGGATCCGGGGACAAAGGTGCTGGTCCCGGAAGAGAATCCGGCGCTGCCGGCGGCGCCGCCCTGGTCCCCGCCCAGCGGACCATATTCGACGTGATTGAAAATGTTGAAAGCTTCCGCGCGAAACTCGAAACCCATACTCTCGGTGATCTTGAAGTGCTTGAACAGCGCCAGGTCGATGTTCCAATGGCCGGGATTGCGCAGAAAATCCCTGCCTGAGTCTCCCAGGGTCAACCCGATGGGGTTGGCAAACGCATTGGGATTGGCGATGAAATAACCGAAGCCGGAGGCGGGATCAAACTGGGGAATATTCTGGTGCGGGTTGGAGACAACGTCGGCATAGGATTGGCCGGCGCCGGCACCCGATGCCACACCGTTGCCGAGGCCGGCATTATCGGCAAGGATGCCGTTGTAAGCGCTGAATGGGGTCCCAGTTTGCCAAGTGCCAATGCCGGAGAGTTGCCATCCGCCCAGGAGCTTGTTGCTCAAGCCTGAGCCCTTAAAAAAAGGCAGATCATAAATAGCACTGGAGGTGAAAGTGTGGCGCTGGTCAAAGTTCGAAGAAGCGCGAAATGCGGCGAAATTGTATGCGTTCAGAATGCCGCCATCGCCGAAGAGGCCGCCGTCGGAAGCGTCGTCGATGGAGTGGCTATAGGTGTAGGAGACGTTCAACTGGAGGGCCCCAACAGCGCGCCGCACCTGGGCTTGGAGGGCGTTGTAGGAGGACGAAGCGCCGTTGTCGAGGCGGGTGATGTCGCCGTATCCGCGGAAGGGTCGGAAGGGATTGGGATCATTGCCGCAGGCTATTGCCAGATTGGTCGCCACTTGCCCACCGGTGGTTGCGGTGAAGGGTGCGCCGTTGACGGTGTCGGTCACGGTAACAGGACCGCCGAGGGTTGCGGTTTCGGCGACGCTGGCGCAGTCGGCTTGACTTATTGGAGCATTCAAGGCTATGTAGGGATTCTGGGCGGTGGGAACCGGATGTAGTTGATTGAGTTCATATTTCCGGCCCAAGTGCGTGCCCTTGCTGCCGACATAGGAAAGAGTGGCAACGGTGTTGTGGGCGACATCGTGTTGGATGTCGAAGTGCCACTGCTGCACGTACGGCCACACCGCGTGGGACGGGATGGAAACGACATTGAGAGGGAAGAGCAGACCGGGCTGGCTGCCAATATTGCTGTAGCCCACGATGTTGAACTGTGTGGGAATTTGTACCAAGGGTGGAGAGCTTTCCAGGGCTTCGCTGTCCGCTTCGTTGCCGTTAGTGTGATCGTAGAACATTCCATATCCGCCGCGGATGGCCCACCTGCCATCGCCTTTGGGATCGAACGCGAAACCGATGCGGGGAGCGGGATTGAACAGATGTCCCGTCATGCAGCCCGCGGGCACGCCGTTGACTCCACATTGCACCATGCCGTTAAAAGGATCGCCGGAGCCGGTGATGAGAGCGCCAGCTTGCCCCGTCAAGTCGCCGTTGAAGTCATCGACCTGGGGAGCCTTGGCCGCGTTCCAGACGGTGGGATCAAAGTTGTAGGCCGAATGGTAACGCTCGCGATAAGTTCCGAAGAGACTGACTCGCAATCCCAAGTTCAGCGTCAGGTTGCGGGTAGCGTGGAAATCGTCCTGGAAATATGGTTCCAGGATTTTATAGCGGTTGTAATACTTGGGTTGGGCACTCTGCTGCGCGAAGTTTGCGATGTGGCCGCTCAAGAGGTCGGCGAAAGAGTTGCCGGTCGAAACTGGTGAGGTGTTGTCAAAGGTGAGGAAGCCATTCACGGAGGTACTGGTTTGGCTGAACTCGTTTTTCTGGGCGGCAACGAAGTATGCCCCGAACTGCAAATTATGTTTGCCGATGATCTTGGTTACGTTGTCACGATAGGTGTAGGTGGGATTGGCGTTATAAGGTCCATTGGTGATCCAGCCCGGATCTTCGCCAAAGCCCTGGCTGCCATAAGCGCCGCCAAAGCCGCCGGTGATGGAGAATCCCGGCAATTTGCCGCCGTTGTTGGTGGCGGGGAAAAGACTTCCGATAGCGAGATTGGCCGGGCGCTGCCAGGCATTGGGGTTGGGAGTGCCGGTGGAAGTGACGATGATGTGGTCGGTGGTGTAGCTGAACACAAATTCATTCAACAGGGTGGGTGAGGCGGTCGCGGTGAGGCGAGCCACCAGGGAGGTTGCGGGACCGATGAAGTTGGTCTCGACGGTGGGGAAGCTGCCGGCGTTGGTCCACAAGGGAGTGGCGGTGACCGTGTCCCAGGAGTCGTGGGCGTAGCGGAACATGGCACGCAAGCGGTCACTAAAGTTGTGGTCGACGCGCACTAACTCCTCACGCCAGTTGGTGGGCTGAGAGGGGGCAGCAGTGAAGAGATTGGTGCCGGAGGTGGGCAGAGGGATCATGCCCAAGAGCGGCGCGGAGGCGGCGGCGACGGG
>JBKQLO010000040.1:0-32538 GCA_052147055.1 Terriglobales bacterium | reverse complement strand
TGTGGTCGACGCGCACTAACTCCTCACGCCAGTTGGTGGGCTGAGAGGGGGCAGCAGTGAAGAGATTGGTGCCGGAGGTGGGCAGAGGGATCATGCCCAAGAGCGGCGCGGAGGCGGCGGCGACGGGGACCTGGTTCAGCACTCCATTGGTCACGATGGGGTTAAAGGAGGGCTGGCCGGCAATGACTCCTCCCTGGATCGCGGTGCCCGGGCAGTCGGCAAATTGAGTTGGAGTCAGACCGTCGGACTGGAGCCTGGCGAAGGGTGTATTAGTGGCAGGGCAAATATCGCTGAAATTGCCGGAGCGCTCGGCGACTGAGGGCACGACCTGGTTGAAGTTTTGTCCGGGGACGCGATCACGACGCCATTCCTGGGACCAGAAGAAGAAAGTCTTTTGCTTGTCTTGGTTGTAGTGGCCGGGGATGTAAATCGGGCCCCCGATGGTGTATCCCCAGTCATTCTTGTGATACGCGGGGTTGGTGGTCTGGAATTCGGGGGTGGCGTTGAAGATGTTGTTGCGCACGAATTCGTAGGCGTCGCCATGGAATGAACTGGTACCTGACTTGGTCTCAGTCTCGATGGTGCCGGAGGCATTGCGGCCGTACTGGGCTCCGTAGTTGGAGGTGAGGACGCGGACTTCACCGATGGCGTCGATGCTGGGGGTAACGTTGAGCGTGGAATTGCTGCCGTTATCCATGTTGTCGCCGCCATCGAGTTCCCAGTTGTTGTATTCCAGGCGGCCGCCGTTGACGCTGTAGTTCACGCTCGCAGTGATGCCGTATTGCCCTTCTGAGGAGCCGGTCTGATTGGTGATGCCGGGAGTGAGCGTGACCAGTTGGGTGAACACGCGTCCGTTGAGTTGCAGTTGGCTGATCTCTTTGCTGGTGATGGTTCCGGCGAGCTCATTGGTCTGGGTTTCCACCTGGGCTACGTTGGTGCCTTCGACGAGCACCTCTTCCTTGGCTGCACCCACTTGAAGAGCCGCATCCGCGCGAGCCTTTTGGGCAACGCGTAGAATGATTCCTGCCGCTTCGTATCTCTTGAAACCGGGAGCGGTGATCGAGAGGTTGTAAGACCCAGGAGGAATCGCGCCGACCAGGTAGTCGCCGCTGCCGTTGGAGATGGTCGAGCGTTTGATGCCGTGCTCCGGGTTGCTGACGGTCACTTGCGCATTGGGGATGGCGGCGCCGGTCTGATCAGTGACGGTGCCGGTGATGGAAGCAGTGTCCTGGGCAAGCAATGATCCGGAACAGCAGCCGACGAGCACGAGCAACCACAGGAGACGGGATTTCATGGTCAACTCCGTTGAAATTCTGAAGTGCAAAGGAATTATGAGCTAGAGCCTACCCCATCAGCCCAGCCAGATACTTTTCATCTTACGAGCGCACCGGCTTGCACCAGCATTACTCAGTTGGTACGCAAAGATCTCGCATTCCCCACGGGACACGGTCGCTTGCCTTCGCTGCTTTGCGGGCGAGGACGCCGGCACCCCACATCCATGAAAAAGCCGCAGAAATCGTTTATTAAAACGTATCAATACTGAGGTAGAGCTTTTGCGGTGTCAAGGGAAAAATGCGTGCCGGGTCAGGACGCGAACTCACCAGTTCTCAGTTCTCAGATTGCTTACAGCAGGCGGCGGGTGGATTCGCGAACCGCCAGTTCGGGAGCGATCTTGCGGTGCACGGCGGTGAGCTGACGCTTCTCCAGCACGGCGTTCACGCCCTCGAGTGCGATGCCGACGGCGATGGTCCCCATGACTTCCATGGGCTGGCGAATGGTAGTGAGGGAAGGAGTGTAAAGGGCAGAGGCAGCGACATCGTCGAAGCCGATCACAGAGCAATGTTCGGGAACGCGCAGTCCAGCCTTGGCCAGGGCGCGGATAGCGCCGAACGCGGTCATGTCATCAAAGGCCATGAGTGCGGTGAAGGGGCGCTTTTGTTTGAGCAGGTCCTCGGTGAGTTTGTAACCGGCCTCGAAACTGGAGCTGGGATCGCGGGATTCGGGAAGATCGAGAACCAGGCGGGAATCGATTTCGAGGTCGATGGACTTGGCAAAGGAACGAATTCCCTTCCAGCGCGGAGCGCTATCGGCCAGAGTCTTGGGGCCGCGGATGAAGGCGATCTTGCGATGTCCTAAGGAGTGGAGATGCTCGAGGGCGGAGTGGGCGCCGAGTTCGTTGTCCACCAAGACAGAGCTGATGGAATCGGTTTCGAGTTCGCGTCCGATCATGACGGTGGGGATGCTGCTTTTTTCGAGATCGGCGAGGACGTCGATGTCGACGAACAACCAGTTGGCGAGGACAATGAGGGCTTCGACGCGGCGGTCGAGCAGCATTTCAAGATAACGCTCGAAGCGGCTGCGTTCGTTGTGAACGTCGGTGAGAATGGGAAGATAGGACGACTGGTAGAGGGAATTCTCGATGCCACGGAGAACCAGAGTGCAGTAGGGATCGGTCATGTCGAAGACCATGACGCCGACGGTGTGGCTGCGCTGGCTGCGCAGGGAGCGGGCGAAAAGATTGGGACGATAGCCCAGTTTCTTGGCGGCGCGTTCGATGCGTTTCTTGGTGCTGTCGGGAATGTAGCGGGCCAGAGGTGCGTTATTGAGAACAATGGAGACGGTAGTGGAGGAGAATCCGCTCTCCTTGGCGACGTCGCGGATTGTGACCATGGCGCTTTTCATGCGAGTTGGGGGAGGCGTTCGCGCGGCCGCAGCATCAGCTTGAATTCAAGGCTGGCGCTGGCGGACACTACAGCAGAGAGTGAAACCAGTGTCAAGTTCAGGGTTGCGGGTCGGGGCGGCGGTGTTGCTGGTCGCGTGCTGTCCGGCGGGGAGTGCGCGGCCGACCGGGCTGGGGCAGACGACTGCGTCGGCGCCGACGGCGGCGGCAAAATCGGGGGGAAATCAGGTCCCGAAGGCTGATCCTAGGCAATTGTTTGAGCAGGGAGAAACGGCGCTGAATCGCGGCGACCTGGCCGCGGCGGAACAGGCGTTTCGTGGAGTGCTGGCGGTGAATCCGGAGGTGGCGGGGGCGTACGCCAACCTGGGCGTGATCGCGATGCGGCGCAAACAGTGGCCGCAAGCGTTGGAGAGGTTGCGCAAAGCGGAGCATCTGGCGCCGCAGGTGGCGGGGATCCGGCTGAATATTGGGCTGGTTTACTACCGGCAAAATGATTTTCAGAGAGCGGTTCAGCCTTTCGAGTCGGTGGTGCGAGACAACCCGGACTCGTACCAGGCGCGGTATCTGCTGGGGTTGTGCTACTTCTTCAATCAGCGCTATGCGGAAGCGGCAAACACGCTGGAGCCGTTGTGGCCGCAGGCTGCCGATCAATTGAACTATCTGTACGTGCTGGGGATCGCAGCCAATAAAGCAGGGCGGACAGAACTGGAGCAGCGGGCGCTGGGACGGCTGGTGGAAACTGGCCAGGACACGGCAGAGTTTCATCTGCTGCTGGGGAAGGCGCATTTGAACCGGGAAGAATATGACGAGGCAATCGTAGAACTGGAGAGCGCAGCCAAGGCTGAGCCCAAGCTTCCCTTCGTTCACTTCAATCTGGGTATGGCGTACATGAAGAAGCAGGATTTGGAGCGGGCGAAGGCGGAGTTCCAGAAAGATATCGAGATTGAGCCGGATGTGGCTTACGACTACGACCAGTTGGGGCTGGTGTTTTACCTACAGCAACAGGATAGGGATGCGGAGAAGATGTTTCGCAAGGCGCTGCGGCTGGATGCAAAGCTTTCCAGTTCTGATTTCCAACTGGCCCGGGTTTGTCTGCGGGAGCAGAAGTACAAGGAGGCACTGGCGGCGATTGAGGTGGCAAAGAAGCTGAGTCCGGAGAGTGAGAGTGTGTATTACGTGCGCGGTCAGATTCTGCAGCACCTGGGACGCATGCAGGAAGCCAGAGCGGAGATGCAGAAGTTTACTGAGATGTCGAATGCGTCGCGGGAGAAGCGGCATCAGGAACTGGAGCCGGGGCCGGTGCCTGATCCGGAGTTGACGCGGGAACCGCAGTAGAGATTGAAACCAGTTCTTGGTTCTCAGATCTCAGTTCTCGGTTCTCAGATCGGTGGCGGGTGGAACGCATGATACGAGTTCAATGCGGCGGGGTGCTGTTGGATTTGGATGGAGTGTTAATCGATTCGACTCCAGCAGTGGCCCGGGTCTGGAAAAACTGGGCGATCAGACACGGACTTGATCCGGAAGAAGTGGTGAGGAAAGCGCATGGTCGGCCGAGCATTGAGACCATTCGGGAATTGCTTCCGCTGGTGGACGCCGAGCGGGAAAACCGGATGGTAGAACGAGCGGAGATTGAGGACATCGAAGGCATAGTGCCTTTGCCGGGAGCGCAGGAATTGTTGCGGGCGCTGCCGCCGGATGGTTGGACGATTGCGACCTCCGCCACGCGGCGGCTGGCGGAAGTGCGGTTGCGAGCGGCGGGACTGAAGATTCCGCGAACAATGATCACGGCCAGCGATGTGGAAAACGGGAAGCCCCATCCGGAGCCGTATTTGAAGGGTGCGGCAGCGCTGGGGCGGAGGGCGCGAGATTGCGTGGTGGTGGAGGATGTTCCGGCAGGAATTCGCTCGGGGAAAGCGGCAGGAGCGCGGGTGATTGCGGTGCGTACGACGGCGCCGGAGGAAGAGTTGCGGGGGGCGGGCGCGGATTGGATTGTGAGAAGTTGCGCGGACATCGGAGCGGAAGGTGGGATGGAGTTGGTGATTGAGGAGTTATGAATGGGACGGAACTCTGCTGCCCAGCCGTGCGTATATCAAATTGCGGGAAGTGACCCGGCCGGGACCACTTGAGCGGACTTTTTGAAACTGGGATACACTTTTGGGACGCATTGATTCTGTGTTTGCTTAAGGTCCAACTGGATCCGTCGGTCACGCCGGGGCCCACGTTGCCAGCAGTGCAACGCAATTCTCACGCAGGAGATTCATCATGCATTTTTCAAGGTTCGCGACGTTAGCTGTCGTATTTTGTTCGGGGCTCGGGCTGGCGCAGCAAATGCCGGTGGCCGCGCCAGCTCCCAAGCTGGAGCATTTCGATCCCAATATGGTGGACCGGACACTCGATCCCTGCCAGGATTTTTATCAATACGCGTGCAGCAAGTGGAACGCGGCCAACCCGATTCCTGCCGACCAGGCGGCGTGGGGGACGGGCAGCGGCTTGCAGTATTGGAATGAGAACATCGTGCGGGAGGCGCTGGAGAAGGCATCGGCACAGAGCAGCGGGCGCAGCGATTTTCAGCAGAAGATTGGCGACTACTGGCAGGCGTGCTCTGACGAGCCCGCACTGGAAACCGCCGGCACCCGGGATTTGAAACCGGAGTTGGAGCGCATCGCCAAGATGAAGAGCAAATCGGAGCTGGCGGGCCAGGTAGCGCACATCCACATGAGCACTCCGGGCGCGTGGTCGGGGAACGATAACCAGACAGCAGCGGCGCTGCTGGGGTTCGGGTCGCAACAGGACTACGACGATGCCAGCAAAGTGGTGGCGTCTATTGACCAGGGCGGATTGGCCTTGCCGAACCGTGATTTCTACGTGAAGGATGATGAGAAGTCGAAGGAGATCCTGAGCAAGTACGAGATTCACGTGGCGAAGATGCTGGCGCTGACGGGAGAAGATGCAACCAGAGCCGCGGCAGATGCGAAGACGGTGATCGCGATGGAAACGGCGATGGCCAAGGCGCAGATGGACAACGTGGCGCGGCGCGACCCGAAGAACGTCAATAACAAGATGAGTTTTGAACAGGTACAGGCGTTGACGCCTTCGTTTGACTGGAAGAAGTACACGGCAGATATTGGGGCGCCGCCGTCGGCCCCGCATTATTTGGTGAGCACGCCAGGGTTTTTCAAGGAATTGGAGGTTTTGATCCAGCAGCACTCGGTGGCGGATTGGCAGGTCTATCTGCGCTGGCAACTGGTGCATGGAGCGGCGCCGTATTTGAGCAAGGCGTTCGTGGATGAGAACTGGGACTTTTTCGCCCATACCCTGTTCGGATCCAAACAGCAGTTGCCGCGCTGGCGGCGGTGTGTGCGGGCCGCCGACCGTGACCTGGGCATGGCGCTGGGACAGGCGTACGTGGCAGCGGCATTTCCTGCGGCAAGCAAAGAGCGGACGGTCGCCCTGGTGCATGACGTAGAACACGCGTTAGACCAGGACATTACGACTCTCGATTGGATGCAGGCCGCGACCAAGGAGCAGGCGAAGGTCAAGCTGCATGCCATCGAAGACAAGATCGGGTATCCCGACCATTGGCGGGATTATTCTTCGGTGAAGATTACGCGCACGAGTTATTTGAACAATGTGCGCGAGGCGACGGTGTTTGAGTTTCATCGGCAACTCGACAAGATCGGCAAGCCGGTGGATCGCAGTGAGTGGACGATGACGCCTCCGACGATCAACGCGTATTACGATCCTCAACTCAATACCATCAACTTCCCTGCCGGGATTTTGCAGCCGCCATTTTTCGATCCCAACATGGATGATGCGGTGAACTACGGGGCGATTGGAATGGTGATTGGGCACGAGATCACGCACGGGTTTGACGATCAAGGGCGCAAGTTCGACGCCCAAGGTAACCTGCGCGACTGGTGGACAGCGGAAGACGCCAAAGCGTACGACGAGCGCGACGAGTGCATCGCCGACGAGTACACGCAGGAGATTCCCGAAGCCGGGGTAAAGCAGAATGGACATTTAACCCAGGGCGAGGACACGGCGGACAACGGTGGCTTGCGGCTGGCGTTTATGGCGCTGACCAGCAAACTGCAAGCCTCGGGGAAGTCGCTGGATGAGAAGGATGACAGCGGGTGGACGCCGCGGCAGAAGTTCTTTTTGTCATATGCGAACGAATGGTGCACGCAGTATCGTCCGGAATTGATGCGCACGGTGGTGTTGACGAATCCGCACTCGATTCCGAAATACCGGGTGAATAATGTAGTGGCGAATATGCCTGAGTTCCAGCAGGCGTTCTCCTGCAAGACGGGAACGGCGATGGTGCGGGCGAAGCAGTGCAGGGTGTGGTAGGAGTTTGATTGCAGGGTGCCGCGCACGCGAGTGCGCGGCATTTTTGTGCGAGTTATCGCAGCGGTAAACCGCTGCGTCACCCAAAGTCGCTCATTACACGCGGGCGAGGTGGAGGGCGAACCAGGCGCGGTGATCGAACCAGGTAGCATCGAGCGAGAAGCCTGAGAGTTGCAGCATCTCGCGGACCATAGGCATGGTGTACTTGTAGCTGTTCTCGGTGTGGATGCGCTCCCCATTGGCGAACTGGACGCGGGAATGGAGCAAGCCTAGATCGACGACCTGCGGACGCCGGCTCTCCAAGTAAATTTCCATTCGCGATTTCTTTGGATTCCAAATGGCGATGTGGCGGAAGAAGTCGAGGTCGAAATTTGCTCCCAGCTCGCGGTTGAGCCGGGCGAGAATGTTTTTGTCGAATTGCCCGGTGACGCCCTGCGCGTCATCGTAGGCGGGCACGAGAATAGCAGGATCTTTGACCAGGTCCGTGCCTAGCAGCAAGGCATCGCCGGAGGCAAGTTGACCGCGAATCTGGCTGAGCATTTCGACTGCGGGGCCGGGATCGAATTTACCGATGCTCGATCCGAGGTAGAGCACCAGCTTTCGTCCGGGGAGGTTGCGCAAGAAACTGAAGCCGTGGCTGAAATCCGCCACCACCGGGCGAACAGAAACTCGCGTGCACTGCGATTCCACGCGCTCACGGGCTTCGGCGAGCGCTGCCGGAGAGATATCAACGGGAAAATATGGAACCCGCAATTGGCGCCGGGAAAGCGCCTGGAGCAAGGTGGTGGTCTTAGTGGCAGTGCCGGAACCGAGTTCGACCACGGTCACGCCGGGGCGGACCTGGGCAGCGATTTCGTGAGCCCGGTCATGAAGAATCTCAAGTTCGGTGCGAGTGAGGTAATACTCGGGCAAGCGGGTGATCTGCTCGAACAAAGCTGAGCCGGCTTGATCGTAAAAAAGCTTGCAGGGCAGGGTCTTAGGTGAACTGGAAAGACCCCGTTGTACGTCCTCGGCAAAGGACGGAAGCGATATGAGTTCGCGAGCGATCATTTGGCTAACCTGAGTCCGGAAAATTGCCAGCGGGCATGCGGCGGAAAGAAATTGCGATAGGTGGCGCGAATGTGACTGGCAGGAGTGGCGCACGAACCGCCGCGCAGCACCAGTTGATTGACCATGAATTTTCCGTTGTACTCGCCGATCAGGCCTTCGGCGGGTTGGAATCCGGGATAAGCCACGTAGGGACTTGAAGTCCACTCCCACACGTCGCCGAGCATCTGGGGAGTTTCACCGGCGGGGCGCGGGTGCACGGCGGTGTCCTCCAAGAATGCGCCTCTCGCCGGAACGCGGACGGCTGCCACTTCCCATTCTTCTTCGGTGGGCAGGCGACAGCCGCGCCAACGCGCGAAGGCGTCGGCTTCGTAGTAGCTGAGATGGCAGACGGGATCGGCAGAATCGACCGCTTGGAGTCCCGCCAAGGTGAACTGAGACCAAGCCGCGGGATCATCTTCTTCGCGTTCCCAGTAGAGCGGCGCACTCCAGGCTTCGGCGCAAACTTTGTCCCAGCCATCGGAGAGCCACAAGTCCGGGCGACGATAGCCGCCATCCTGCATGAACTCGAGATATTCGCCATTGGTGATGGGGCGAGAAGCGATGCGAAATGCACGCAACAGGACTTCGTGGCGCGGGCTCTCGTTGTCGAAAGCGAAACCGGTTCCCTCGTGACCGATGAGGTGAATGCCGCCTTCGACTTCGGTAAATGTCAGAGGCAACGCGGAAACGTGGGACGGTTCGCTGGGGACGGGTTCGGGACGCAAAGGGCTGGACCAGAGGGCGTGTTTAATGTCGGTGAGAATCAGTTCCTGGTGCTGCTGTTCGTGATTGAGGCCGAGTTCGATGAGAGTGCGATCGTCGCCGGCATTGTCCAGCAGTGAGAGTATGGCGGCGTCAACATGGGAACGGTAGGCATGCACCCGCTCCAGGCTGGGGCGCGACATGAGGCCGCGCGAACCGCGATCGGGATGAGAGCCGAGTTGTTTGTAATAAGAGTTGAACAGGTACTGGAAGTGGGGATCGAAGGCCTGATATCCGGGAACGTGGGGCAGCAGAACAAAAGTTTCGAAGAACCAGGTGGTGTGCGCGAGGTGCCACTTGCTGGGGCTGGCATCGGGCATGGATTGCAGCATCTGGTCTTCGGGGGAAAGCGCGGCAGTGATCCGCATGGTGGTCTGGCGAATCTCGACAAAGCGTTCACGCAGCGACGTGCCCACTGTGGCGGAAAACTGGTGCGCGAGACTAGCGGTCATAGAAGATTCTCCAAATAAGGTGACGCGCTACAAACCCGAGACGGAGTGGGACATCGTACTATTGATGCGGGGAAGAATCCATACGGTGTGAAGAATTTGACGGTTTGTTTTAGTGGCGTGAGGCCATCATCGTCAGATTCGCAAAAGCGGGCAAGGTTCTAGAAGGGCAGGGGTTCTGTTTCAGGCTTTTGGGGACGGTCAGCTGATTTGGCACCAGTTCTCAGGTCTCAGTTCCCGGTTCTCAGTTATTTGAAAGCGTAAGTTCCCTATTTACAGCGCTTTATAGACGTTACCAACGAGCCATTTGGGGGCACAGGCGGGCCATTCCACAGTGGGGCGGGGCCACATAGTATGAGGTGTCCGCAAAAGGAGACGATGTATGCATCAGGAAATGGTTCCGAGCAGCCTCCTGGTTTCGCTGGCCCACTCTTATGAAGAAGACCCTCGCCAGTTTGTGACTTTGCCCAAGCCGGTGGTGGATTCGTCGTTGACGCGCATGGCGGTAGCGGAGATGAGAAATCAGGGCTACGTTGAGGAACAGATGCGTGGAGTGGTGCGGCTCACGCTGAGCGGATACAAGTTCTACAAGAGTTAGCGGCGGCGCTTTCGACGATTTCGGCCCACGGCTTACATGCCGTGGGATTTTTTTTGCCGCGCGGATTTACTGCGGGTTCAAATAGAGGCCGGCGACGTGATCGGCGATTTTACCAGGGTCGGCGTCGGCGAGGTTGGTGAGGACGACGACGGTGAGTTTGTCGTCCACGTAACGCGAGATGTGGACTTCGAATCCCTGCCAGGCGCCGCCGTGATCGAGAAGCTTGTGGCCGTTCTTGACAGCAATACGCCAACCGAAACCGTAGTTGCCCGGGTTCGGGTGTCCGTTGAGGAGTTTCGCGGGAGTCCACATTTGTTCGAGGCTGGAGCGGTGCAACAGCTTTTCGGTGTAAAGAGCGGCATCCCATTTCGCGAGGTCGAGGATTGAGAAGTAAAGAGCGCCGTCGGCGGTGGTGTTCAACGTGGGTGAAACCCATTCCTGATTCTTCAGTTCTCCTTTCACAAGGCGGTATCCGGCGGCGCGGTTGGGAACGATGTCGGCTTCGCTGATGATGCGGGTGGTGCTCATGCCCAAGGGGCGAAAGATTCTTTCTTGCAGGAAATCTCCGTAGAACTCGCCCGTGACCTGATGGATAAGGACGCCTAAGGTCAGATATCCGAGATTGGCGTAGCTATAGTTGGCGCCAGGCGGGAGGGCGAACGGGATGGCTTCGACAATCTTGAGCAGATCGGCTTCGGTGTAATCTTTGCGGAAATCGAATTTGTCAGGATAGTCAGTGAAACCGGCGGTGTGACTGAGGAGTTCGCGGATGGTGACTTGGCGCCAGGCGGCGGGGGCGTCTTTGAAGTAGTTGGTGATGGGATCGTCGAGGTGGATTTTGCCTGCTTCGACCAGCATCATCACGGCGGTGGCGGTGAATTGCTTGCCCACGGAGCCGGATTGGAAGACGGTTTCGGGTTTTACGGGAACCTGAAGCTCGACGTTCGAGAGGCCGTAGCCCTGGGCGCGGAGGATCCTTCCGTCACGAGCAACCAGCAGGGACAGGCCGGGGATGTGCTGGCGCTGCATTTCGGAGTGGACGTAGGCGTCGGTGGAAGCGTCGGTTTGAGCAAGGGCGGGAGCGACGAGAAGCAGCGCGATCGGAAGGAACGCGAAGTTGCCGAGTTTCGCTCGGCTTGGACCCCTCGACCCCGCTCGGGGCAGGCTCGCGAGACGCCCGTCCCCACACGAACCGATGCGGCTCAGAACGTTATCCTCGCGGCGAGCTGGCCGATGCGTGGGGTAGCGCCGCGGAAAGTGCCAGTGGTCGTGATCTGTCCGAAGACCGCCGGGTCGTTAATGTTGGTGGCGTTGTCGACGAACGTGGGTTGCGCGAACTCGGGATGATTGAGCACGTTAAAGAACTCAAACCGCAATTCCAGACTGACGCGCTCGGTGATAGCTGTGGTTTTGGCCAACGCGAGATCCATGTTAGTGAGGTGCGGGCCGCGCAAGGTGTTGCGATGCAAGCCGTAGGTGCGGTCTTTGGGATTGTCTACTGGATCGAGCGAAGGAAAACAGGGATTGGGAGTCCCCTCATCGAAATAGGCGCTGTTCTCCAGCGGGACATTCGAGAAGCTGTTGGGATCGAAGTAGAAGTTGCCGGTGACCGGCGTGGTGGTGATCTGGCAACCGCCGGTCGCAGAAAACCCGTAGCTGATTTCGTTGATGGTGCGCTGGTGGTCGGGATTGAAGGTGGTAAGCGGGCCGAGCACAGCGGCGTTGGTCAAGATGGCGTCGCCGGCGCCAGAAGTCCCGGGATTGGCGGGGTCATTGAGTCCAGGTAGAGACGCTGAAATATCGAAGGGAAATCCGGTTCTCCAAGTCACGATGGGATAGAGGCTCCAGCCTTTGGTCAGGCGTTTGGGACCACCGGTCCAGGCGCGATCGAAAGGCAAATCCCAGCCGCCGCTGAAGGTGATGCGGTCGCGGACGTCACTATCGGCGGAAGCGTAGTACAGGTCGGGGCTGTAAGTCGGAACGTAGGCGTTGCGCTGGCGGAAACCGGAAGCGTTATCCAGGTTGTGCGAGTAGGTGTAGGCGAGAGTGAAATACAGAGTGCCGATGGGCGAATTCTTAGGCTGTCGCGTGAGGCTGGTTTCAAGAGCGTTGTAGTTGGCGTTGGAGGTGTTCTGGAATTCCGGGAGCGTGCTGAAGCATGTTATTCCCACGGTGGTTCCACAAGTAGCATTGCCGGGGAGTTGATTGAGCACGCGAGTGGTGGTCCCGAGGATCATGGGATTGATGTCTTTGAGCGCGGTGAGGCCGTGGGATGAGCTTCCCACGTAGTTGGTCTCGAGGACTATGTCGCCGAAAAGGTTGCGCTGCAAGCTCAGGTTGTACTGGTAAACGTAAGGAGTGCGCAGATGTGGGTCGACGAGATAGACGATGCCGTTGCTGTTGATGGGCACGAAAGGCGCGAAGGATGCGTCAGAAGAGGGTGGCTTTGAGGGAAAGGAGTTAGGAACGCCGGTTTGCGCGCAGGTCCCATCAACGTTAAATGACACGCAGGCATTGGGAAACGGCTGGTTCATGTAGGTTATGGGCCCTGCGGGAGCGACCGGGACGCCGTAAAACAATCCGGCGGTGCCGACGAAGGGAGCCTGGCCATTGAACTGGAGGTTATCTTCAGCTTTGAGGATGTCGTAGAACATGCCGAAACCGCCGCGAAGGCTGGTCTTGCCGGAGCCAGTGGGGTCCCAGGCAAAGCCAACGCGAGGGGCAAAATTGGTCTTGTCAGGGAAGTTCGAGCCCTTAGGAGCGCCGGGGTCTCCGGGAAAGACCAGGCCAGTGGGAGCATTCACAAAGCGGTGGGATTGCTCCCCCGGGATGAAAGAGAAGCTGCGACCCTGGGTATCGGTCTTGGGAGTGCTGTATTCGTAGCGGAGTCCGAGGGTGAGCACTAGGTTCTTGCGAGCATGCCACTCGTCTTGGGCGAAGACGTAGGTGTTTTTTGTGCGAATGTTGGAAGGGGCCTTGGCGCTCTGGGTGTAGTCGTAGGGGATACCGAGCAGGAAATCGGCGTAGGAGTTTCCTGAGCCAATGCCACCGGAGCCGAAGTAGTCGAATTCGCCGTTGATGATGAAGTCGTAGGCGAGGTTTTCCTGATATGGGGTGAAGCCGCCGCCGAATTTCCAATTATGTTTGCCACGGGTCCAGGAGACGGAATCGGTCCAGGAGAAGGTGTTTTCGACGTAGCGGGTAGGACCATTTTCACTGTTTCCAATGGCGAGGTTGGTGTCGAACAACAGGTTCGTGGGGCCGGTGGGAACATCTGGGGTCACGCCAATGCCGAAGGCCGAAGGCGGGGGCAGGTGGTTCACAGAAGTGTCGGCCAGATAGTTGCTGCGATGGGTCACGAAGTGGAATTCATTCAGCAAGGTGGGAGAAAAGACGCGCGTATATCCGATGTTGGTGTAGTAGTAGTTGGCCACGGTGAGGCTGCCGAAACCGGGCACGGTAGCAAAAGGAAAGGGATTGGAAAAAGGCGTGCGGTTCAGGCCAACGGTTGCCGAAACCTTGTCTTTGGCGCTGAGGTTAAAATCAAACTTGGTGGTTAATTCGTCGGCATTGCTATATTCGCTCAAAGTGGTGGAAAGAAGACCACCGGGGGCGCTGGGAATCAATCCAGCCTTGATGTAGGCCTGGGCGACGCTGTTGATCTGGCTAGGAGCGATGATGGCCTGGGCGGCGAGAGCGGGATTGGGCTGAAAGAAGGGATTCGCTTGGAGGAACGCAGCGACATTGGGATCGGGGCTGCCGTTTGCCGATTGGGAGAAGTTTCCCTGCACTTCCAGAGGCGTGAAGACTGGGCTATCGACGTCGGGGACGGCTTGCACCTGGCGCTGTCCTTGATAAGCGAGGAAAAAGAAAATTTTGTCTTTGACAATCGGGCCACCAAGAGTTGCGCCGTACTGGTTGCGCTTCAGGTCCAGCCGTGGCAATCCCTGTTGGATATTGAAAAAATCGTTGGCGTCGAGGACTTTGTTGCGGAAAAACTCGAAGAGGCTGCCGTGGATCCGGTTGGTGCCGGACTTGGTCACCACGCTGATGATGCCGCCTCCGTTGCGGCCATACTCGGCGGTGTAATTGCTGGTGAGCAGGCGGAATTCGGCGATGGCGTCAGGGTTGGGGTCGAGGAGGTTGCTATTGTCCAGCAGATCGTTGTTTTGGCCGCCGTCGAGCAGGAAGGTAACGGAATCGCTGCGGCCACCGGCGATGCTGAAGTTCCCGGCGCCACCATTGTCGTCATTACTTTCCGTCACGCCTGGCTGAAGCAGCGCCAGATCGAGAGTATCGCGGCCATTGAGCGGCATGTTGGTGAGGGTGCGGCCGGTCACCGATTGGCCGAGAGTGGCGTTTATGGTTTCTACTGGCGCGGCTTGCGCTCCCACTTCCACCGTCTGATTGGCGGCTCCGACTTCCATTTTGATATCGAGGCGTAAGGCCTGGTTGATGAGCAGTTTGTATTCATTGCTGATGACCGTACGAAAGCCCGCGTGTTCGGCCGTAACTTTGTAGTTGCCGATGGGCAAGGCGAGCACTTGATAGTAGCCATCCTGGTTGGTGGTGGCCTTGCGGCTCACCTGGGTGGCAGTGCTGGTGACGGTCACTTGAACCCCGGGGATCACAGCGCCGGTGGAGTCGGAAATCGTGCCTGCAATTCTTCCGGTGGCGTCCTGAGCGGAAGCAAGTGCTGGGATCAGCAGAAGCGTGGTGGAGAAGAACACAACCCTTAACGTTTTCATCGGAAGCTCCAAGTGGTCGCAGAGGTTGATGAAAAGCGGAATGCGGTGCTGGAAGAATTCCGCTTACGAAAGCGGGACGATGCAGGGGATCACAGGCCGGCTTCGAGCTTCCCGGAATCGACCAGGCGAGCGACCTGCTCCAAGGTGTACTGCGGCGGCGAGACGGAATCATAGACCATAAGGCCATGTGCCCCTGGACGAAGTGCCTCGCATCTTGTCAGAGGGGATGGCGGAAGTCAAGTGCGGCAACTCAATACGCGGGCAAACCGGGCAGGACGGGCGATTTCGTGAAATTTGACGGGTTCGGAGATCAGATTCCTGTGCTAGAATAGCGCCAGTTTTGCCACCCGTCTTGGGATCCTCTTGATCCTAACGCCAGTAACGCTGGCAAATGTTTGTGCATCCGCGCCATGTAAGAGTCGCAACTTTAGTTGACCCATATTCAGGAGGTTTCCATGGCAGCGTCGTTTGGCAAGAAACATTCCCTTCTCAAAAACACACCCCCACGGCGACCCGCCGCCAGCCGAGATGTTGCAGGCCGGCTTCGCTGGCTGACGCTGTTTGTAATCTGCGCGGCAGGACTGAGTTTTGCGACCGACGTTGTGACCTACCACAACGACCTTTACCGAAGCGGACAGAATCTTCAGGAGACCATCCTTACCCAGAGCAACGTGAATTCGACGAACTTCGGGAAGCTGTTCACGCTTCCGGTGGACAACGTAATTGATGCTGAGCCGTTGTACTTGTCGGGAGTGGCCATCCCCGGCAAGGGAACCCACAACGTGGTTTATGTGGTGACGGAGAACGATAGCGTGTACGCGTTCGACGCCGACCAGGGCACTTTGTTGTGGCAGGTGTCGGTGCTGGGAGCCGGCGAGACACCCTCTGACACGCGTGGTTGTGGGCAGATCAGCCCCGTTATTGGAATCACTTCTACGCCGGTGATTAATCGCCATTTCGGCCCCCATGGAATCATTTATGTGGTGGCGATGAGCAAGAACAGTACGAGTTATTTCCAGCGAATCCACGCGCTGGATGTGACCACGGGGAAGGAAGAGAGCGGATCGCCCATCACGGTATCGGCAAAGTATCCGGGCACCGGCGACGGAAGCCAGGGCGGGTATGTAATTTTTGATCCGGGGCAGTATGCGGAGCGGCAGGGGTTGTTGCTGCTTAATGGTGTGCTCTACACCGCCTGGACTTCCCACTGCGACGCGCGTCCCTACACGGGTTGGGTAATCGCCTATAACGCGAAAACCGGGGCCCAGGCTGCGGTGCTGGATCTGACGCCGAACGGGAATGAAGGAGCCATCTGGCAGGCGGGTGGAGGCATGGCATCCGACGGCACATTTATTTATTTGCTGGACGCCAACGGAACCTTCGATACCGACCTGAACGCACAAGGGTTCCCGGTGAACGGGGATTTCGGTAATGCCTTCTTAAAGATTTCGACGAGCAACGGCAAGCTCGCGGTGGCGGATTATTTCAACATGTACGACACGGTAGAGGAATCGGATTCGGACACCGACCTGGGCTCGGGCGGGGCGATGTTGCTGCCGACGATGAAGGATGGTCAAGGGAAGTCGCATGAACTGGCGATCGGCGCCGGGAAGGACTCGAATATCTACATCGTGGACCGCACCAACCTGGGGAAGTTCAACCCGCAAAACGACAATGCGATTTACCAGGAACTGGACGGTGTGCTGGGTGGGGGAGTGTGGTCGATGCCGGCCTATTTCAATGGGAACGTGTACTTCGGGCCGGAAGGCAATAATCTGCTCCAGTTCAAGTTCACGAATGCCAAGCTCTCGACCAAGCCGGTGGCAAAAAGCTCGGCTAACTTTACCTATCCGGGAAGCACGCCCAGCGTCTCGGCGAATGGATCGCAGAACGGCATTGTGTGGGCCATTGAGCACAGCGACCCCAATGATGTGCTGCACGCTTACAACGCCAGCTCAGTGGCGCAGGAGCTATACAACTCCGGACAAGCGCCGAACGGGCGCGATCAATTCGGCTCGGCCAGCCACTTTGGCACACCCATGATCGTGAACGGAAAAGTTTATGTTGGAACGCAGAACGGGGTGGCGGTGTTTGGGCTGCTGCAAGGCAAGAAGTGAGTGAATCTGTTTGTGTGCAAAGCGGTCAAGCCCGCATGAAGATTGTGCGACTGGGCCGCTTTCAAACGGTTATTCACAATTCTTGTTGAAAAGTGAGGCGAGTTGCGACGCGAGTTTGCAGACATACGAAGAAAACCAGCCACGGATTTCCAGGGATCAGCAAAAGAGCTGGAATCGCAGAGACCGCTGAGAAATGCCGCAGAGGACGCAGAGAAGAACTCGCCTGAAGGGGAAATAGAAAAGGCCGTGATATTGGTTATGCTCTAGCCGTCAACTCCTGCGAGGGAGTTTACGACGTGGAGTCATGCACCATCACGGCCTTCGATGTAATCACTGCTTTCGCAGTTCCCAACCCCGGCCACTCCTCGCAGACTAGCCGGATTTTTCGGGTCAGGTCGCCCATCGAGTTGCCCCAATGAGCCGATTACCCAGCTTACTTCGGACTGGCTAAGTTTTAATTTGAGCCAACCCTTTCAGCCGTCGACGGGCGCGAAGTTAAATGCTGTGAGAGGAATTGTCAACGCCCCATTTCGGTGCAGCGTGGGGCTGTATTGCACAGAGTTTTCCGAACTGCAATCTGTTCTGGATGGGTGCTTTACGGATCGCAGGAGTGTTCGGACCTGCTTTTGCACAGCTTCTTGCACAAACCCAGCGAGCCGGAACCATGCTAGTTTCTTGACGTGGGGTTGCGGGTGCCGCATGGTGGTTCTGAGGAGTAACGATGCCGGAGCTGGTGGCGTATGTAGATGGGGGATCGCTGGGGAATCCGGGGCCGTCGGGGATTGGAGTGGTGATCGACGGAGCGGAGAGTGGCCGGGTGAGAATTGCGAAGTGGGTGGGGCGGCAGGACAACAATGTGGCCGAGTATCTGGCGCTGCTCGAAGCCCTGCAATGCGCGGTGTCGCTGAAAGCCGGCGCGCTGCACGTTTACTCGGATTCGGAAGTGGTGGTCAAGCAGATGCTGGGCGAATACGCCTGCCGCAGCCCGCGTCTGTATTCGCTGCATTGGATCTGCCGCAAACTGGCGCGGGGGCTGGCGTTCTCCATCTCCCATGTGCGGCGGGAAGAGAATATGGAAGCCAATGGATTGGCGAACGCGGCGGCGCGAGGGTTGGCACAGGCGCCTGGCATAGCGGCGTCCGCCGTTTAACCGAGGGGCGCGGGCTTCAGACCAGCGCTATTTTTTCGATGGCAAAATCGTGTGCCAGGCCGGCGGACGCGATGTCTTCGGCTCCAGCGATTGCACGATTTCAAACACTACGCCCTGATTGTATGCACCGCCCTGCCTTGTGGTGCCGTAGAGGTTGCCAGCCTCGTCTTCGATCACACTAGCAACGGGCTGCGAGCCGTCCGTGCAGTTAGGTTGGGAGCAAAAGCTGTACAGGACGCTTTCTTGTTTTGGGCTATGATCTTGAAAACCGTGCCCGCATCGTTGGCGCCCCCTATCTGGGTGGTGCCGTAGCGGCGCCCGGAAGCGATGGAGAAGACATCTCGAACACGGTACCGCAGGTACCCGGCGGACACGGCGGTGCCCCGCCGGTGCTAGTTGTGCCATAGAGGTTGCCGTTGGCGTCGAAGATCAGACCCGCCACAGGAAGGGTTCCGTCTTGACACAGGTCGTCGGAGCAGAAGTTATACAGGATTGCCTCGGTCCACGTGCCATCAGAGTTAGGCGAGAGTTTGAACACTGTGCCGCAGCCCGAACAGGACGGCGTGGCACCGCCCAGCCTAGTGGTCCCATATAAATTGCCAGCCCGGTCGAAAACAAGATTGCCCAGGGGCTGCGCACCGTCGCCAGCCTGTGCACCGCCAAAGGCGTAGAGTACTTTGTATTGTTGCCCGAACACGAGACCACAACTTAGGACAACGACGGCTGCACAAAGAAGCGTCTTCATAAATCCTCCGGCGCGGACGTTCGAGAGTATAGATGAAGGCGGTTCCGGGCAGATAGGGCCGAACGGCCCTGTGGGGCGCACCGGCGCTAACCAAGCCCATCGAACAAAGTCCATCTTAGAGGCCAAGAAGCCATGCTGTCCATGTTCAAGCGCCTGGTGATGATTGCGGTTGTTCTCGCCGCGGCGAGCGCAGGGTTGGCGCACGCCCAGGTTGCTTCGCCATCCCAGGCCCAGCGCAAGACGAGCACGCCCTACACCGGCGACCTGTCCATTTTTGATTCGCCGGGGCGAGAAGATCGGCTGCAAATCAACCGCGTAATGGACATTCTGGGCATCGGTCCGGGGAAAAACGTGGCGGATATTGGGGCGGGATCGGGGTGGTTCACGGTGCGCGCCGCCAGGCGCGTCACGGAAACCGGGCTTGTGTACGCGGTAGACATCAATCCGGAGGCCATCCGCTTCATTGAAAACCGCGCGGAAAGGGAACATCTGCACAACGTGAGGCCGATCTTGAGCAAGGCCGACGACCCGCTGCTTCCGGCCAACAGCGTTGATGCAGTGCTGCTGTTGAAGACCTACCACGAGGTGGAAAAACCGGTAATCCTGCTGCGGAACCTGCGGGCGTCACTGCGGGCGGGGGCAGAGATCGGGATTATTGATCGCAACGGAAACGGGGAAAATCATGGCGTAGGCAAGAATGTAGTTGTGCGAGAGGCCGCCGAAGCAGGTTACGTGCTCACAGCGCAGTATGACTTCGTTAAGGGCGACGGCATGGATTATTTTCTGGTGTTCGCGCTGAAACCGTAGGGTTATGGTTTCATGTTTTCAGGGATCGGCATGCGGGCTTCGAGTCGCTGGATGCCTTGCGGGCAATGCTTGTGGAACAAACGCTTGAGGTCGGGAGTGAATTCTTTCAGGATGTTGGTAGTGGCGTCGGAGCTGAGACTTCCCTCAACCCGGTTCATGGTAGCGCCGAGAGTGCGGTCGGGGCGCGGGTAGTAGGCGTCCTGGAGCGAGCTCGTCAATGAGGCTCCCAGAAATTCTGACTGGTTGAAGACGTTGCGGCCGTAGTCGTCGCGAGTCACCAGCACCCGGGTTGCGGCGTACCAGGCGCGTGAAACCAACCCACGCTTATCCGAGGGGAAATAGCGGGGATCTTCGTGCAGCATGCTTGCCAGCACGAAATTTTGGATGAAGCGGCGGGATTCGGTGTCGGCGAGGGTAGCGCCCAGCCGCTTGCCCCAGCCTTGCATTCCGCCACCGTATTGCGGCCATACGGCCCACATTTGCGCCCAGGTGGCATCGAAGGCGGCGGAGGCGAACGTGTACGGTGAATAGGTCTGCCGCAGGACGAGTTCGAACTTGCAGTGCCGCGACATGGGGGCGTAAGCGGAGGGAGCTTCGGGGAGATTTCCCGAGTTTACGACGAAACTTGCCGGCACCGTCCTCATCCGGCTGCACGGGAGTGACGGAGTTGAAAGCGTACTCGACGGTTCCGTCAGGATTGGGGGCTGGAAACTTTCCACAGTCGAATCGAAGCTCCGCGTGAACTCGGCTTTTTCTGGGGCGTCGGGTAGCTGAGCGCGGGCAGTTCCCTGCGCCGCCGCTGCCGCCATCGCGAGAGCCATTACCCGGACCGTGATTACCGTCATTACTGTCCTCGGGCTAGCAAGACCAGCGTTACTTGGATGGCACGTCTGTGGAAGAGTTTGCACACTGGGAGTAACGGTGGGGAAGCGGGCCGAACTGCGACGTGCCAGTCCGCAAATGACGCTGCCAGAGCCAGTTAGCACGGGTTGCTGTCTGCGCCGACGGGACTCTGGATCGATACGGAACCAGCCCAGATTGCGCCTCCAGCCTGCTTTAGGAGCACTCCGGCTGCCATCCTGTCCAACGGGCCGATTCCCCCAAACCGGCCTCCCGCGCCGGAATCCGGCCGAAAAGGGGAAATACAAGATTCATGAATAATTCACAAACTTGCCGCACCATTGCGGTCGGACTTGGGTTTGAATGGGTAGGGCACAATTCCTGGGGGGGACAATGAATGAGAGGGGAGCTGTACGCCTGGGTCTGCGCGAGCAGGAGATTGTTAACTTGCTCTTACAGGGCTGTGGCAACGAAGAAATTGCAAAGACCATAGGAATGAATCGCCGAACCGTCAAGGCACATTTCAATCGCCTCTTTGCGAAGTTTGGGATTCATGGCGGAATCAAGCGGGTGAAACTGGCAACTCTTCTCTACCGGAGACAGCTATGTTTGGAGAGCAGCGAGGAAGCGGGCGAATTTGCAATCGGCGGGAAGAGTCAATCATCGAGCTCGTTGCCCAGGGACTCACAAACCATGACGTCGCCGAAGCGCTCGGGACCACCGAGTACGTCATCAAAAACTATCTTCGAACCATCTTCGACAAACTGGGGCTCTGGAACCGGGTCGAACTAGCCTTGTGGTACGAGGCCCGCCAATGGGAAAACCGGATTGCCGGAAGTCAGGTAGTTCGACCAGATCAAACCGAAGCCAGGCCTTCTGAGATCAATTAAACAAGTTGTCATCGGACAGGAACGGTGGTTCGCTGACCGCCGGGGTGGTTAACTTGTCCAAAGCGAAGCGAGCGCTCTGATCCACATACGCATCGCTCACAAGTTTTTGAATGATCTCCGGCCACTGTGGTCTTAACGGACTTTCGTCGGGCGTCGGTGGGGGCGGAGCAGAGCGAGTCTTGGCGGGTGGGCGGCCAATCTCACGAATGTAGGCCGGAGGGCCGACCAGCAGGGCAATGCGCTGGCGGGGTTTGATCTTCCTGATCTGCAATGAAGCCAGCGCGGCTTGGTCGGAGTTCTCTGGCGCCGCGAGCAATACCAGATCGTAAGAGATATTCTTCCAAAGAGATTGGGCGTCCTCCAGACGACTGGCGGAGTGTACTTCGACCTCGTGGTTTCTCAGAATGGTGGTAAGGAGGCTGAGCTTGCGGGAGTTTTCATCGAATAGCAGAACCCTTCGGCGTTCGCTGTGCAGGATGGTCATAAATTTTCCCCCGGTGGTCTGAGGATAAGGCGGGAAGGTTGCAGACAGGTTGCAGGCAGGTTAAGGTTTCGTAAATCCGGGCGGAGTCTTCGCCTTAGGACAAGTCGAGGGCCATTTTGAGAGCGCGATCCAACTCGGCGAGCCGGGGCTTGGCCAGGGAGCCAAGGAATTGGGTGAGGTCGGTTTTCCGCAGGCTGACCAGGTTGTCGCACATGATCCAAGTGGGATGTTTCAAGCCTTCGTCAGGTCCGACCGCCACTTGAGTGGAGAGGCCTTCGCCGTGGGTGAAGACGGGCGCGCAGACGAGGGTTGAGAATTGGGAATCGATGAGGACCTGGCGGCTCACAATCACAAAGGTGCGGTGCTGCTTGGGATCGCCACCGGGTTTGTACACACGATAGAGTTCTCCGCGCTTCACGTTATTCAAGTTCGCCAGGGGCTTGGTATTCCAAGACGTCGGCGGCTTCGGCGTTTAACCGCCCGGCGGCGGCGTTGATGCGTTCGAGATCGCGAGCTTGCAGCGCAGCCCGAGCGCGCTCCCGCAAGAACTCCCGGAGTACGCGCTCGATGAAGGCGGAGCGGGAGTGCTTCGATCCAGCTTTTCGAGGGCCAGCGAGGCGGTCAATGGCAGCCAGGACGTCGCCTGACAGTGTGATAGAAGTCTTCTCTTTCATACTACCTTTATACTACCATAGTCCTACCGTAGCTGCTTAAAAGCCGTGCCCTTCCACGGTGCTGCATGCAAGGATCTCTTCGACGGGGTGGAAGCGGGCGCAGACGGCCGGGTTTCACTCCGCTCAAGATGACAAGCGCGTAGCCCAGTCGGGAAGGTTCACGTAAGACTTGTCCAGAGCGGAAATCGAGGGACAGCCGAGAAGTCTGAGAGTGCGGTCCAGATCCACGCGTAGAATTTCCAGAGCGCGGGCAACACCGGCCGGGCCGGCGGCAGCGAGGCCATAGGCGTAGGCGCGGCCGCAGAGAACGGCGCGGGCGCCGAGGCAGATAGCTTTGATAATGTCAGCCCCGCGGCGGATGCCGCCGTCCATCAGCACCTCGGCGCGGCCGTTTACGGCAGCCACCACTTCCGGCAGCGCGCGTAGCGAGGGAGAAACGCCATCGAGCTGGCGGCCACCGTGATTGGAGACGACAATCGCCTCGGCTCCGGCGTCGATGGCGTGGCGGGCGTCGTCGCCGGTGAGAACGCCTTTGATCACGATCGGGCCGCGCCAGGCGTCGCGAATCCAACGCAGGTCAGCCCAGGTAACGGTGGCGGCGGCGAGCGCGGCACCGATATCCACCAGCGGCATGGGACCCTGGCCGGGGATCACGACGTTGGGAAGCGGGCGAATGCCGCCATCGCGCAGGAAGCTGGCCAGCCAGCCGGGACGCGCCAACACCTGGGGAAGAAACGGGAGCTTGGCGAGCACAGTTCCGCTGATGAGTTCTTTCATGCCGTTGCGAAGGTCACGCTCGCGCACGCCCGACACGGCAGTGTCGATGGTAACGACCAACGCGGAGAAGCCGGCGATGCGGGCTCTTTCCATGGCCGCCTCGGCCGCGCCACGACCGCCCATCAAGTAGAGCTGATAGAAAACGGGCCCCGCGGAAGCGGCTTTGACGTCCTCCAGGCGATGACCGGAAATGGTAGAGAGAATGTATGCGGTGCCAACGGCGCCGGCGGCGTGAGCTGCGGCGACTTCCCCGCCGGGATGCATAAGACGGCTGTAGCCGACGGGAGCCAGCAGAAACGGGACAGCGAGATCGAGACCGAGGACGCGAGTGCGCAGATCGCATTGGGGGACGGCTACGGCGTGACGCGGGCGCAGGGTGACATCTTCGAATACGCGGCAGTTCTCGCGCAGCGTGACTTCGCCCTCGGCGCCGCCGTCGAGATAGTCGAAGACAACTTTGGGGAGGCGGCGACGCGCCAGAGGCCGGAAGTCATGGATGCAGACGACGCGGGGAGCGGCAACGTTGGTCATTGATAGATGCGAGCGTTCGTGGGACATCTTACATCGGGAGGAGCCTTGGGATCAGGCGATCAGGATTTCTTCTTGGTGGGCTTGGGCTTCAAGGTCTTGGCATAGTCGTAGCTCACGGCCAGATATGTCTTAAGCTCTTTCGTGTTCTTCAGCAGGGCGTCGGGAACGGCTACATATTCTTCCATCACGGCACCGTAGGCTTCAAACAGCGTAGTCTTGTACTTCTTCAGAAATGCTTCTCGCTCATCTTTGGGAAGCCGGATGGCCAAGCGAGACTGATGCAGAAGGGTAAACATGTTGCCGTTCAGCGAAGTGTACGGGTTGGCAGCGCCCTTGCGTTGGATCGCGGGAAGAGTAGCGATCAGCTGGTCATAAAGGGCTTCGTTGCCGGAAGAGATCGCGCTTTTCTTGGGTGTGCCCATGCGTTCCACAATCAGCGTATGAGGATACACCATCGGCGGACCGCCCGGGTTTTGCGAAAAGTACGCAAAAAAGGGTGGGAGGCAGAGCCGGGCTTGGTTTAAGGTAGATTCCGATGATCAATCTGCTGACGGTGATTGGAGTGGGTTTTCTGCTGGGGATTCGCCACGCGACCGATCCTGATCACGTCATTGCCGTGACCACGATTGTGAGCCGACAGCGGAGTATCCGGCATGCGGGCCTGATCGGAATACTCTGGGGAGTAGGCCACACCATCACGATTCTGTGCGTCGGCGCAGCGATCATCCTTTTCAATCTAGTGATCCCGCCCCGCATTGGCCTCACCATGGAACTGGCCGTGGGCCTGATGCTCATATTGCTTGGCGTGCTTAACTTAGCCGGGGTCACGCAGTGGGTCACCGACAGGTTCATGCCGGCACACAGCCATGTTCACGGTCACAATACGGAAGTGCACGTGCATTTGAAGGATCAGCCGGAAGGTGCGTTGCAGAAGGCGTTGGCGCGAGTTGGGCTTTACCAGTTGCTGCGGCCGTTGGCGGTTGGCATTGTGCATGGCCTGGCTGGGTCTGCGGCAGTGGCTCTTCTGGTTTTAACGACTATTCGCGAGCCCCGGTGGGCGATTGTTTATCTGTTGGTCTTTGGGGTGGGGACGATCGCGGGGATGATGCTGATTACGGTGATCATCGGGGCGCCGTTCGCATACACCGGCAAGCGATTCGTGAACCTCAACCGCGGACTGGGAGTGGCTTCCGGGCTGATCAGCGTGGCTTTTGGCCTACTGGTCACTTTCCAGATCGGGTTTGTCGACGGCCTGTTTACGGCCAATCCGCAGTGGACGCCGCACTAATCGGCGGCCATCTCCTGTGCCTCCGGCTCCAACTGCGGCGTCTGGGATGCCGTTTGTCCGCGTAGTTCAGCCTCCATGGCTGCGAGTTGCGCCTCGATGTCCTGCTCCGCCTTGCGCCGCTTGATGACTTCCTCACGATGCCGCCGCAGTTGAACATCCAGGCGGAGGGGTTTCTCTTGCAACGTACTTCTCCTGAAGAGCAGGCATACGTTCTCCTTGTTATCAGGATGGAAATGTTGCTGAAACGCTAGAGTCTGACACGCAATAATTGACCTGTCGATCAGGTTTTCAATGTAGAAATAGCTGGCTCTATTGGCAGGAGGGAAGCGCTGAATCTAGAAGATCTAGCCCTGTCCTGCTTTCACGATCTGGCCGGAAGGTGTTAACTCCTTGGAAGAGGGCTTGGGACGCTTGGTTTCGCGGATCTGTTCGGCGGTGAATCCGCATCCGCAGGTGCTGCAACGCCAGTAATTGGCCGAGCCGCCAGGCAGGTTCTCTGGCCGCCGGGCTTGCACCAACTCGCTGTTACATTCGGGACACTGTCGTTGCGTCATAGTGTCAGCTTATTGGCTTTTCAGGGGAAGAGAATGAGTCTCCTCCGCAGTTAGTCGAGAGGGGTCGCAATAGCCGTACCCTTTTAGACAAGCCGTGTAATTCCGCCTGTGCTCGGCATCGGCCAGTTGTGCGGTTTCGGTGGGAGACAGTTTTGAGTAGTCACAAGTTTCCTGGCCGTCCTGGCAAGCGGCGAGGTTGCGTTGGTGTTTGGAATTGACTATTTGCCCGGCTTCCAGGGGAGTTAGTTTGGAGTGGTCGCACTCATCCCAGCCATTCTCACAATTCTGTGCGTTGCGCTGATGTTCTGCGGCGGTCACTTCTTTGGTTTCCGAGGGCGTCAGCTTGGAGTGATCGCACAGCCCGGCACCATTCTTACAGTCGGAGACATTAAGCTCGCGTCTGGCAGTGTTCACAGCGCCAGCTTCCGACGGACTCAGTTGGGAGTGGTCGCAATCGCCGATGCCGTCCTTGCAGTCGGCGAGGTTGCGCTTGTGCCCGGCGAGGGATGAATCACGCGCTTCGGACGAGGTCAGCTGGGACGGGTCGCAGGATCCCATGCCGCTGTTGCAGGCGGAGACATCGCGCTGATGATCCGCTACGGCCAATGCGGTCGCTTCCCGTTGGGTAAGTTTGGAACGGTCGCAGGGATCGAAGCCGTTGCGGCAGTTTGAAAGGTTGCGGGCGTGGCGGGCAAAGGCAACATCCACCAACTCCGGCTGGCTCAATTTCGAGCGATCGCAGACTTCGCGGCCGGCCTTGCAGGCCGCCAGATTTTGTGTGGCATCCGGGAACTGCGCAACCAGCAGGATCGGCCAAAGGGCAAGAGAAGCCGCTAAAAGACATTTCTGTAGAGTGGTCCTCATCGATATCTCCTGCGACGACCACGTTGATAACGATGAGTCGTCATTCAAGTTCTCTTGTGCTGACCGGAACCGGTACGCGGTTCCGGTCAGCCATAAACTTCTGCTTCCTGATGCAAGCTACTTAGTGTCCGCTCCGGCTTCGGCGACCCGCGCTTGCTGGCCGGCGTCTGATACGGCTTTGATGAACGCGTTGGCGCTCTTCGGCGTTGCCACTCTGCCGGAAAGGATGTTGCGGAACCGCTTGTGGCCGCCGTAGATGGCGACAGTCGAGTCGTTGTCCTGCTCTACCACTGCACCTTCCAAGGTCAAGCCGGCAAACACGCCTTTGGAACGCGAGTAGGTCAGCACTTCAGTGTTCATCTTCCAATCGGTTCCAGCGGAGGCATGACGGCCGACCGGACCGGCTGCCACTGATCCCTCACCAGTAAGTTCGAACTTGCTGGAAAGCAAATGCTGGAGACCGCGGTCGTTCATGACCAGCAAAACCAAGTCCACGCCTTCGACTCCAATTTGCAGGCCCCAGCTTCCGCCGCCAATCGAGACAAATGCGGGCGCGCTCCAGCCTTGAGCCGTGCGGCAGGTGGCTACGCCGCGTCCGTGCTTGGCGCCAAAGATGAAGCCACCTTTAATCAGATCTGGGACTACCAGGATGCACTTGGCACTGCTCAGGACTTCTTCCGGGATGCCTTTGTCAGGGGTTGACATGATTGCGTGGAGAACATCCACAGAGTTTTGCAGACGGTCAACGGAGTCTTCGCGGGCCGAGCCGGCAAACGCATAGGTGCCAAACATGCCCATTAAACTCATTAGTAGCAGTGACATTGTCTTTTTCATGAATTATTTCCCTTTAGGAGGTGCGGAGCTAAGAGGAGAGAACTTCAGATGGGCTGACTTAGCTCAGAGGACCTGAAAGAGAGACCGACGCTCTTCTCTAGCATTATGATCGCTCAGGCAGGAAAGTATAGCTGGTCTGAATTGCTCACTTTGGCTTGGAGTTGGGTCTGGATGGTTATTGTGGGAGGTGAGCAATCTTGCACAGCATGGGTGCCGTTGATGTGTCATTGTGGGCATAAGCAGAAGATGAATGCCGGACGTGGAGCCACTGGTGCGCCCTTTTCTCAACTCGGTTCGCAGATTGCTCGAATTCGTCGGGGATGAACTGAAGAAGCTCTTTGCCAGGGAAACACACCCCGGCAAGTTCCCCTCGCAAAGGATGTGCCCGTTCTGTGGGTTAATTACCGCGCGCTCCAAGGCATTCTGTCTGGAGTGTGGAAAGTCGTTGCGAGAAGTTCACCCCTGAGGAGATAAACATGCTTTGGACAATTTTCGTTGTGATCCTGATTCTGTGGCTTCTCGGTTTTCGTCTGCACGTGGCCGGCAGTTTGATCCACCTGTTGCTGGTGGTAGCGTTGGTGGTTTTGGTCATCAACCTGTTGAGCGGCCGCCGAGCGGTGTAAAGGGCGACTGGCCTGCATCCCTACTTATGTTGAGAAAGAATGCGGAGGCCGCGGCTGGTGATTGCCTGGACGATCCTCAAAACCGCCTGGCCTGAGCTCTCAGGGCGGGCATACTTGGCCGCAGCCAGGTCCCGGTCGAGATGGGTTTTGGCGGAGGGATGTCCGGTGCTGGCTTTGCACTGCTCTTTCGGTTTCGCTCCGCACATCGGGCAGCCCACCGACAGTATCTGCTTCAACCTAAGTTTCTCGGGCTTCACGGCAACGGAACTCAAAGCGCACCCCGGCCGCCCAGCTTGGCGGGGACCCATGGCCGTACATGCAATGAAGCAGCATGCTGATTGATGGCAGTTGCTGCCTGGGTACGGCGATTGCCATTGGTGTTGTTGAAATCGAGCGTAGTGACGCTATGTTCGCAGAAGGTACAGGTGAAGGTGGTGCCGCCGTTCACCGGCTTGGTGGTGTAATATCTCACATCTTCATTGTAGTCCTTCTCACTGGCGCGAGGTTTGGGGCAATGGGTGTGCGACCTTAGGGCAGAACTCTCGGTGGGGGTTGGGCGGCACAAGACTACTAAGCGTCTGGTCAGAATTGGACAGTTCCATTGCGGATGCTGCGCCAGACTCGTCGCGAAAAGGGCAGATTTTTCTCGTCAGCGGCCAATTGAGCAAGGGTAGCCCGCCGGCGTTCCACCCCGTCCCATGCCCCGCGGAGAGTACGCGGATGCACTGGCGTTTCCGCCCTCAGCTTTACTTGATGACCGTGAAGGACGGCCTTCCCATTGAGAACCGAGTGGACGGTTTCCAAGAGGGAGTGAGCCAGGTCGGATCTGGGCCACGAGTGCATCCACAGAGTTCAGTGCCGCAACCGGAATATCCATGCACTCGGTGAGCATGACAATGGGAACCTGCGGTTTCACGTTCTTGATGGCAGCCGCCACGATTCCGCCATCCAAAAGGCCCAATTGGTAATCGAGCACGATTGCATCCACAGGCTGGGACATGAAAAGCCGCAGACCTTCGTGGCCATTGGTTGCGGTGAGCAACTCGTAGTGTTCTTGCAACAAACTCAGTTGGGCGGGGTCCCGGTGGATGCAGAGCAGGGTGGTATTGGTAGCCATCCCGGCAGGTATACAGGCTGGGATTAGCCCGATTCTGCTCAAAATTGCTCACATCGGGCGGCACGATTGGGGGCTAAAGAGCGGGGCGAGGTCCCACCCATTCTCAGGCGGGGATTCTGTCTTTCTCCGGGAACCCGGCGAAGCGTGCATCGCAGATTCGGGTGAGCACTGACAGCAGGCGGGTGGGTGCTTCGTGCTTGGGAACGAAGGCATCGACCACCTTCAATACGTGGTCGGGGACATGGTCGTCACGGGAAACCATGACGATCGGGATCTGTGGTTTAAGGCGCTTGATTTCCAATGCGACCACATGCCCATTCATCTCGGGCATATGGTAGTCAACGATCACGGCAGCCAACCCGCCGACGCCTGCAATTTGTACCCCTTGCCGGGCGGAGGCGGTAGCCAGCACCGTATATCTACGCCTTTCGAGCAATGCTCTTTGATATTCCAGTACTCCGTGATCGTCGTCGATACAAAGAATTGTCTTGGATGTTGAATGATGGTAGATAAGTTACCCTCTCTACATCGAGATGATCGATGATGCGACCGGACAAGTGCTGTTCAAGTTTGCACACTTTTCGTAATCTGGGCAGCACTCTCGCAATTTCGGCTGAAACTTGCTAATTGCGAGGGCGTGATTGAGGGACCGTCACCGCAGATTTGAGCGATCACGGGCCATAGGCCTTTGGGTGCTTCGTCTTTGGGAAGGAAGGCATCGACCACCAGCAGCGCCTGTTCTCTAATTCCCTTATCACTGGAAACCATGACGATTGGAACTTGGGGAGTGATGCGCTTTATTTCGGTTGCAACCTCGTGCCCATTCATCTCGGGCATGTGGTAGTCGACGATCACGGCAGCAAGCACGCAGGCTGCCGCCATTTGTAAGCCTTGTCGAGCGGAGCGGGCAGTGAGCACCGCATAACCACGCCTTTCGAGCAGCACTTTTTGGTATTCCAGCTCGCCGTCATCATCGTCGATGCATAGAATCGTTTTGGGTATGGAAGGATTGGACATGGCTTGGTGTCTCCCTCACCAGATCATCGGCGACGTGCCCCGGCCAAGTATGACCCATTGTGAATACAGCGCACCGAAGTGTTTCGGTATCGGGCCGATTTCCTTTATTGGATACGTCTAGAGACCTCTTTGGTTAGTTCTGTTGGGCGTGCACGACGAACCGCCTGGGGGCCGGACCGACCAAGTAAAACGGGTAACAGGTCACCAGCGTAAGGGCGGACTCGGTTGAGGGGGCCAAGACGCTGAGGTCGTCGGGATCGACGACCTTGACCCAATCCACCTGATAGCGGAACAGCGCGGTCGGCGTCTGAATCTGAATTTCGTCCATGGGGCGAATGTCTTTCAGGTCGCGGAAGAAAGTATCGCGGTGCCCGGCGATTGCACTGTTCCCGGCTTCCCCTGGAAGCGGCGTGCCTTCGAGGTGACCGGCGCCGAGCCGCAACGCGCGCGAAGTTGTCCCTTGTAAGACCGCGACCGACAGTCCCAGCCGCGGGATGTTCATGAGGCCCAGGACGTCGCCTTTCTTGACCAGCGGTCTAACTGCCGGCAAACACCCGCCCGGGCAGAGCTTGGACGGGGCACCCACGCTCTGCTCTTTTTCCACTTGGATCTGGCTTTCGAGCGACCGTTCTGCAGATGCCTGGTAGAGCCGGGCGTCAAGCAGAGTGAAGCCGACGTAACCGAGGGCGAGGATGCCAATGATAAAGAAGAGACGTCGAGCCCAACGAACGACGCCGTGAGTTTGTGACGGGAGAACCAGCCTAATTCTGAGTTTCATGGCCGATTCGCCTTTGCCGCTGGGGACGAGGCTGCTGGCGGCGCGAAATAACCGGTTCGAGTGCGGACCGACAAACGTCCACGACCCGGCGTGCTTGCCTTCACTTGTATGGCGCGATAAGTTCCGTCGCGCTTTCGGTTGGTGGGGACGTAGGCGAGAGTGTACTGATTGCGGATGTCATGAGCGATGCGTTCGCAGATGGGGGCAAGGTCTTTCAATGCTTCCGGCAGGAAGGTCTCGCCGCCGGTGTCTTTGGCAAGTTCTCTGAGCACATGCGGATTGCGGTCTTCGTCTTCCTCGTCAAAGATCCCGATGGTGTAGATGATTGCGTCCGACTGTCTGGCCAGGGCCATGGTCTGTGGCAGGTTGTGTTGACTGGTGTTGTCACCACCGTCGCTGATTACGATCAGCACTTTCTTGTCACGATTTCCAAGCTTCAGGTGTTCGAGAGCGACAGCCACTGCATCGTAAAGTGCGGTCTGGCCGTCGGCGTTCACCCGGGACAGGGCAACTTCCAATTGCGACACGTGGTCGGTGAACGGAGTGTTGTCCGGGAGGCCAAGGGAAACTTTTTCATTGAAATTAACCACGAAGATCTGGTCCTGGGGATTGCTGGAGCGGGCAAAGGTCAAGGCTGCGGTGATCACGTCGTGGCGCTTCGGTTTCATGCTTCCGCTGTTGTCAATGACCAGGCCGACCGTAACGGGGATATCTTCATGGCTAAAATACTTGATGGGTTGAAGTACTCCGTCTTCGTAGATCTGGAAGTCTGCTTGGCCAAGTCCGGAAACCAGCGTGCCTTTGTGGTCGAGCGCCGTTGCCTGCAAGACCACCATGTCGACATTTACGCCGATGATGTAGTCGTGTGGCGGGGAGGATGCTTGACGGCGGGCAAGGGCCGAGGGCGCAATCAAAAGGAGCAGAGTAGCCAAGCACCGGAGTCTGGAAATGCAGCTCTTCGCGATTTGCACGGATGGTCTGAGGTCAGGCAGCCTTCTCATCTGTCTAGTCCTTCGGCGCAGCCTGAAAGGGAGTGCCGCCGATTCGCGCGCTGGCCGGTAGAGGAAAAGGGGTGGTACTTGACACACCATCCCCTTCGCCATAGATTACGCGGTTAACTTACGTTCGCTTTGTGGCGATCGAAAGAGCAAAACCGGCGCCCAGCGCCAGCATCCCGATCAGTCCTATGAGCGGCAGCGGGCTGGCGGTTTTCGGCAGCGGCTCGTCAGCAACTACCGGCGGTGGTTCAACCACCTGAGCCAGTTCAACTGGCTCTCCCGTAGGAGCAACCGCCTCGACCGGCGCGGTTTGCAAAACCTCGATCAGCGCGGCGGCCACTTCGACCGAAGTCGCGAGAACGGGTTCATTCACTTCCTTAGCCAGTTCGATGGCCCTGGGCTTGGCATATACAAATTCCTCGCCCCATACACGCCCGGGGGAAAACCATGCCCTCAGAGCTTCCGGCTGCCCGGCAGGCCGCTCACGGAACGTGATTACAGTCTTGTGAGTCGCGTGCAAACGTAAATTGGGGAGCGCCATGACCGTGGTGAAGACCTTGCTCTTGTCCTGGTTGTAGATCCGAACGATGTGACGGTTGGGTTCGTTCCACATAATCTCGAAGACATAAGTACCGGCCGGCAAGATCCGGGCCGAGGCAAAATCAAAGAATCCGCAGCGTTGAACGGTTATTGCGCGCGCGAGGCGCGACGGTTTGGATTATTCAGTGTTCTTGTTCCGGGTGATCTTGGTTCTTGGGTGATCGGCGCAAGCATGCA
>JBKQLO010000039.1:0-3546 GCA_052147055.1 Terriglobales bacterium | reverse complement strand
CAGGTAGTTCGCGGCCAGTGGCCCAAAGATTGCCGACCCTGCGCCGTATCCGCCTACCGCCAGCCCTACCGCCAATCCCCGCTTGTCCGGGAACCACTTCGCCATCACTGGGATTGGAGTGGAGTAGCCGAAACCGTTGCCCAATCCCCCGAGGACGCCGAAGAAGATGAAGAATTTGTTGAGGCTGTCCGCCTGAGAACAGAGGAAAAAGCCCAAGCTCACCAGTATGGCGCCAACCAGGGAAATCTTGAAAGGTCCAAGTTTATCCTGCAGCCGGCCAGCGACAATGAACGTCAGCGCGAAGACCACCACCGCGATGATGAACACATTGGAAGTATCAGCGCGCTTCCAGTGGAATTCCTTTTCCAGCGGGGCCACAAACACGCTCCAGGCATACAGCGAGCCCAGCGCCAGGTTCATGGAGACCCCACCGACGACGTGCCACCAACGATTTAAGTGGGTGGATGCAACATCTGCGTTAGCCACAGTTTTTCTCCTTTACCGAAGTATGAAATGAGACCGGGGCCAAAGTACCGCTTCAAGGCGGCCGTGGTCACCGATCCTGGATCTGGCGCTAGCTCTTTCTCGAATAGGCCAACGCCTCAAGCACACACTGAACGTCTAAGGCCGATTGCGTTGACGACGCACGGAGTTACTTTGCCAAAAAGGTTAAGAGCGGCCTAAACTCGGCCGCTGGTCCTGCCCGACATGGTACTGCTTTCTCGCGAAATCGAACAGTGGTCCCACCTTAGGCAGAAGGTGGAACCCATAACGCGAGAGAACGAATACTGATGCTTTGCGCGTTACAGCCAATCCCTTTTAACGCTCGACGCCCTCGCGGATTCGGCGCCTTAGATCAAATCTGCCGTGCCCCAGCATTCCGGCTCACGGCTGCGTTTTTTCCAAAATCGCCGTTACATTCACTACCGAATCCGGCGCTACCGTAAGCTCCCGCTTCCACTCGGCAAACCCTGGCATGGAAATGACGACGACGTGGGTCCCGGTACTAAGGCTGATCTCGGATGGCGTGCTGCCCACATATTTCCAGTTGTCGATGGTGATGTCCGCACCGGAGGGTGTGGAACTGAAATTGCATTTTACTTTCCCCTTAAGGGCTCCCTGCGCGGCCACCGGCGGCGGGACTGGCGCGGGGGCCGGCGAAGCCTGCACCGGCGTCGCCGCTTGCGGTGCGGGCACCGGGGGCGTGGAATTCTGCGGCGGTGCCGCAGCCTGCGGCTTGGGGTTTGCCGCGGCGCCCGCGTGGGGCGCTGAGACTTCCGCAAGCAACTGGAAGAACTGCTTGTGTTCTTTCCCCTTTACATTCCGGTACTCAATCGTGAAGCCCTTTTTCCCCGCGCGTGCATCAAACGTCTCCCCCACGGGCAAGGGGGCGCACTTGGACCATCGTGAATCCGTGATGCATTGAATGCGGTAGGTCTTTCCGTTGCCGTCCTGCACAACCAGAATGGTTTGCGCGGTCGGGTTCTTGCTCTCGTTACAGTAGGCGTCGAAATTCGATAGATCGCAATTCTTCGGAACCGGAGTTCCCTCATTGATGGCATGGGACTCAGCACTTAGAACTGTGAGCCGAAGCTGGTACTTGGACGCAACATCATCGCCGAACAGGGCGTTGGCGAACATGACCAACAACAACGCCGATACCAGCCTGGGGAGATTACGCCACACGCCCATAGTGCCTTTCCAGTTCTTGAAGCTGGGAACAGGATCGTTCCTCGTGCCACCTCAGCGTCGAAATGAATCTGTCCCTGCACTCCGCAGTCGCCGCTATCTAATGGAGAGCCGGGCGTGCCCGCCCGGCTGGACCCTTCGACTCCACTCAGGGCAGGCGAACAAGATGCCCGCCCATCCACCAAACTAGTAATCAGGCGGCCACGGCATAGGCGCCGCCATTGTTAGTTCCCGGCAGTTGCCGGAGTGAATCCGGACGTTCCAAGTATAAATCCAGGAACTGGCTGCGAAGAACACCTGCCGGACTTTCCACAGAATAGAGGCAACGAAGGATCCGCAGGCCAGTTTCTGCCAAACTGCGGATCCCCCGCTGGAGGAGGACAAATCCAAGTTCTTCAACAACCTTCTAGAACGTAAAGACCGGCCCGACCTCGGTCCGGTGATCTTGCCATTCGTTGGACGCTTGTCCGGCAATGTCATAACCGTTAAGGCCAGGAGCCAGGCGGGTAGCATAGACCGACTGTTCGAGGCCGAATGTGACCCAGGGGTTGAGCTTGTAGTACAGGGTTGCGGCAAACATCTTGCCCATCAAAAGCGGCAAAGGAGACAAAGTGTTGGCGTCGGCGCCGGCAGCGGGGTTAACCAGGTCACGGTGCACGACCTGATCCTTGCCCGCATGCAGCATGAGCTGCCAGCCGGCGTTGCGGCCTTTCGGATTGGCGTTAAACCACCGGGAGAGCGGCAAGCCGAGATTGGCGAACCCGCCGAAGGAACGAATCGGCCGTTGCGGAGCAACCACAACATTTCCCGCGCCGTTGACACCCAGACACGCCTGGCCGGCAGCCGCTAGCGGACCGCCACCGAGGGTGGTGTAACACTGTACCGTATCAGCGATCAGTCCTCCTGTGTCGGTGAAGTAAGAATTGACTTGACCGCCGAAGAAGAAGCGCAGATCTCCGCCCTTATAACCGCTCACTGTCAACGTAGCCCAGCGAGTGGGTAATTGGATGGCAAATTGGTTGCCCCACATCTTGCTGGAAGTGGTAAAGCCATTGGCAAAGGGGGCCACGTCGTAGATGCCGTCGCCTGCGCCCATCGCACTACCGGGAACGATCGATGTGCGGTTAGCCTTGAAGCCGCTCCAGAATATCGCAGCCGGAGCAACCCCTGGCGCTTTGTCGAGCTTCCACTCCAAGGCCACTCTGGCTTCCCACTCGGGGTGGGCGGAATCGGCGCCCTCGCGCTCGGCTTGTGCCAGTTGGCCCTCCAATCCCAATGAGCCAAGCTTTTCGATTTGACCGCTGCTCGGCATCATGATGGCAACCGTAGGCGCCAACTTGAAAGTGCCGCCGAGCTTCTGGATCCAGCCCAACATCATTTGTGGAGAACGCGTGTAGATGTCGCCATAGTAAGCACCCAGGAACGTGGTTTCGAATAAGTTGGGCAGGGCACTCGATCCGAAGAGCGTCCAATCCTGTCCGGCTTCAAAATAGAAGTCCGTGCTGTCGCTGGCGGCGTAATCGATGCGCCCCCACGCCAGACGCAATTGGAAGGCATTGCTGCGAAGCGACGAGACGTCGCGGTTATCGACTTCGCTATAGTTGCCTTCAAAATCGCCTTCGATCCGGCCCGTGATAGTCAGCTTCGGAGAAGGGTCGGGCCATTCAAAGTTGGCGCCAATACGAGTGGAGCGCGCTTTGACGTGAAATTCTGGATCCTTCGTAGGGCCGGTGCTCAAAATCGACGTTGAGCCTAGAAACAGGCCTATAAACGGGAAGTCATCGCCGTTGGGTGAACTGGTGTCATGCACCGCCGTGGCCTTGATAAACCCGTAGGGCGTCATCTTGACAGCGCCCA
>JBKQLO010000038.1:0-5148 GCA_052147055.1 Terriglobales bacterium | reverse complement strand
GTGGCCCGGCGTATCGATAATGTTGATACGGATGTCGCGCCAGGTGCAGGTCGTCGCCGCCGATGTAATCGTGATGCCGCGCTCCTGCTCCTGCTCCATCCAGTCCATAATGGCCGTGCCTTCATGCACCTCGCCGATACGGTGCGTCTTTCCCGTATAAAACAGGATGCGCTCCGTCGTCGTGGTCTTACCGGCATCGATGTGGGCCATGATGCCGATGTTCCTGCAACGCTCTAATGGGACTGTTCTGGGCACGACATTAACTCTTTCTGGGGCTCCGAAATCAGCTCTTAGCTCTTGGCCTTTAGCAAAACCTGGCTCCGTAAAGCTAAGAGCCAAGAGCTAAAGGCTAACGGCTGTCTTACCACCTGTAATGCGCGAACGCCTTGTTCGCTTCCGCCATGCGATGCACATCTTCTTTCTTCTTGATGGCAGCGCCTTTGCCGTTCGAGGCGTCGAGCAACTCGTTCGTCAACTTCTCGATCATTCCTTTTTCGCCGCGGCCGCGCGCATAGCTCACGATCCAACGGATCGCCAGCGACGTCCTGCGGTCCGGACCTACTTCGATCGGCACCTGATAGTTCGCGCCGCCCACGCGCCGCGTCTTCACTTCCAGCAACGGCTTGGCGTTTTCGACCGCCTTCGTGAACAGCTTCAGGGGTTCATCGCCGCCCTTTTCCTTCAGTTTCTCGAGCGACTTGTAAAAAATGCCCTCGGCAGTCGACTTCTTTCCCTGCCACATCATCGAGTTGATGAACTTCGTCACCAGGTCCGATCCATACACCGGATCCGCCTCGGTCTTCCGCTTTGGGGTGTGTCCTTTTCTTGGCATGCTTTTCAGCTCTCAGCTTTCATTCGCAGTGCTTCACTGGCCACTGGCAACCGATTTACGCTTTCTTCGCGCGTTTCGTGCCGTACTTCGAGCGCCCCTGGTTACGGCCCGCGACGCCGGTTGCGTCCAGCGTTCCGCGCACCACGTGATAACGAACGCCCGGCAGATCCTTCACACGACCCCCGCGGATCAGCACAATCGAGTGCTCCTGCAGGTTATGGCCGACGCCCGGGATATACGTCGTCACTTCAATTCCATTGGTCAGGCGAACGCGCGCCACTTTGCGCAGCGCCGAGTTCGGCTTTTTTGGCGTCTGGGTATACACGCGCGTGCACACGCCGCGCTTCTGCGGACACGATTGCAGAGCCGGACTCGCCGTCTTATACCGGGTCCGCTCGCGGCCAAACTTCACCAGCTGATTAAAAGTAGGCACTCTTGCCACTCCCGGACGCGGCACGCCGCGTCTCTCCCGCACACTTTTCGTAACCCACAATCCCGTAGAGACGGGGCTTGCCCCGCCTCCGCATATTTCTCTCACCCTGGAGGCGCACAAGAGACGCAAACTGCCCCCGTCTCCAGTCTGGCACGGGCATCGCGCCCAGCCATACTCTCCCCGCGCAGCATTACCATTGCCGAAGAGAATTCGTTCAGTTCCCGCTCAGGCTAAATCGCCGACGACGGTGACGCCACGCCTCACCCGACCAGCTTCACCCGACCAGGTTCGGAGGCGTTCCGTTTCGTCTGCTTTCCTCCCTGCATAGCCTCGCGTGACCCATACCGGGCGCAAAGGTTTTCGCAGGGCGTTTCAGCGAGGGCGTCCCCGATCCCAACTCCAACCGGGTACGTATTTCTTCAAAGCTCAGCCAAGATTTTCCCGGAGCCGGTCGCCAGCGCAGGTTGCGCATCCGACAGGACAGCCGTACACAGGCAAGCCAGACTTAACTCGCGGAACCGTATGATAATAACAACTACCTTGCACATCGTCAACCACTCTTCGAGGCATCGAAGAGGAGAGCAGGTTTCAGAGTTTCAAGGTTTCAAGGTTTGAAGGTCTCAGGGTCGCTGATGGAGAGCCGGGCGTCCCCGCCCGGCTGAACGGGCGAGTCGCTCCATTGGATCAAGGTCTCAGACGCCCGAGCGCCTTTGTCCTTGAAACTTTGAAACCCTGAAACCTTGAAACCTGGCACTATACCTTCTAAACTGACAGTTTTCCGCCTGACCACATTATTATGCTCGCGCCTGGCAAACGGACGCGAGGAGGGTTCATGCATCGTTGCGGTTCCGGTTTTCTACTTACGTTGGCCATCGCCTTCCTCGTCGCCCTCACCGGCTGCCTCGGCAAGGGCAGCACCAACCTCGGCAACGGAGGCGTGCAAAGCGTTACGCTGAGCCCCGCCAACATCTTCTCCCTTGTTGTGGGCGGCACTCAAGTCTTTAGCGCCAGCGGCAAGGACGCCTCCGGCAAGCCCGTTCTCAGCCTCAACATCCAATATGTTGTTGGAGTTCCGCCCGGTACGATCACCCCCCCGCCTCTCAGCATCAATGTCAATGGGAACGCTTGCGCCGGCACCTGGGACCAGACCGGTAGCCAGTGCAGTGGCGGTAATCCTGGAATCGCCACGGTAAACGCCGTCATCAACGGCGTCTACAGCCCGACCACTACCGTCTACGTCCACCAGCCCATCAATAGCATTGAGATTAAGAACGCCAACACCCAACCGCCTCAGTATGACTGCTTCTCGCAGGGTCAAACCTGGGTCTACGCGGCCACCGCCTACAACACTATCTCTGGGGACATCACCAGCACCGTCGGCCCCATGACCTGGTCGTCGAGCAATACCGGTGTAGTCACCACAACTCCCATCGCGTCCACAGGCCAGCCCAACGTGCTCAACCAGGTTGCGGTCACTGCCAAATCCCCCGGCATCACTAATCTTGTTGCCAGCGCCTCCGGGGTCAGCAGCAACCCTTATCCCTTCACGACCTGCCTGATCCAAGCCATCCACCTCCAGATCGGAGGTCAGAACCAGGCAGGAAACTCGATCACCGTAAACAATGGCGCCAGCATACCCATCACGGCCATCGCGGTCGATACGTTGTGCGGCATCGCCAATAACACCCCCCTGACTGCCGCGCCCCTCACCTGGAGCACGACCAATCCTGAAGCCGCGGCCTTCAGCGCCACCGCCAGCAGCGCGGTGACTAACAATGCCACCGCGCGCAACAATCTCGGCGGTACTACCCTCTTTGCTTCCTGCACGCCTCCGTCTTGCAATATCGGAGTTCTGCCGGGTCTCCCCATTTACGCCAGCGACTACAACGTCGCCGACCCTCCCAAATGCCAGCCGCCGAACGTGACGAACGCTTATCGCACGATCTCCGTTAACGTGACTTCCGCATCCAAAGTGCCCACCTACACCGCCTGGGCGGCGACCACCGACTGCGGGAACGCCCTCGGTTGCACCAGCGCTTTGTTCTCGGTGACCCCAGGAACCACTCCGTCCACCTCCATCACCTCCATCGCAAGCGTGCCCCGCACTCCCAATTCCATCATGTTTAACCATCTGGCCTCGTCGCGCCTCTACCTCGGAAGCGATCAGGGTCTGATGTATACGGATGTCGCCACCAAGGGCGGCTCGACCGTTTCTGAGGTCTCCAGCGTCTCGACACCCTGCAACGTTGCCTTGTGCGGCCGAGTGCTCACCATCTCCAACGATGGCAAACTGGTGGTCGTTTCCGACACCGTTTCCACCCCCAGCCAGGTCTACATCTACAACGGCAGCACCACCGGCGCCGTCCCCGTGGACCTCATCATCCCGGGCGAAACCGCTACCGCTGCCGCCTTCTCTCCCGATCAGCTGAAACTCTTCATCCTTACCAACACCGGCAATATGTACGTCTACTCCACGGTGGACGCTCTAACCTCGGTTCCGATCGCCACCTCAGCAACCGACGTCAAATTCTCCGCGGATGGCAGCTTCGCCTACATTGCGGGAATACCCGCGCCGGGAACTTCGATTTCCGGCTTCGCGACCTGCAACCCTCAACTTCCCCAGGGCAACCTGGGCTTTGTGACCACGCCCGGCGTCCCGACTCAGATTTTCCCGTCGCCCGATGCCCAGCACATAATCGCGATCGATTCGCCGAACATTGACATTTTCACGGCCTCCGACACGCAGATTCCTCTGCCGGATGGTCAGTTCACGTGTAATGATCCGTCCGTGACTTTCGGCGCAGTGCAGTCCCACAACCTTGGCCAGGGCAATTTCACCCCTATCTATGCGCAGCTCGTAGCCGACGGCGCCGCGGTTATTCTCGTCGCCAACGACATTCCCGCTGTACTTGTTTTCAACGTGGGTAGTGGGACCACGACTTCCATCCCGCTCGTCGGCGGCAGCACCCCGCTCTCCGCCTCCGCTTCCACCGACGGAAGCCAGGTTTACGTCGCCGCCTGCGATCAGTATGACGGAACAACCTGCGCCGCCGGCTCCGTGCACATCGTTTGCACCAGTGCCTGCAGCAAAGGTCAGGGCGACTTCCTGCAAGTCCCCTACGCCAACATCAACGACAACAACAACCCCAACATGTGCAACAGCCAGGGGAGCAATGCCCCGCTCTGCCTCCCCAATTTAATTGCCATCAAGCCACAGTGATCAGACCGAGCTGGTGTGGGACCGGGCTAGTGTGGGGAGGGGCGCCCTCGTCCGTCCAAGCCGAGCGCAGCTCGCCTGCGCCTTGAACGCCGCCGCCATTCACAACCAGCGCCGCGCGCGCAACCGCGTACCCCTGATATTTTCGTCTTTGGATTTTGGCTGGCTCGTATGCGCCAGGAAGTGGCGCAAAACGAAACTAAACGGCTTTAGCTGTCAGCTGACCGCGGTCTCCTTCGGCCCTACATCTTTCCCCACACTATCCAGCACTCCATTGATAAACTGCACCGACTCCGGTGTCGAAAACTTGCGCGCAATTTCGAGCGCCTCATTGATCACCACCGCGTGCGGCGTCGCCGGATACCCCAGAAACTCGGCTACCGCTCCCCGCAGCACATTCCGGTCCACCGTCGCCATCCGGTCCATGCGCCAGTGCTGCGTGTGCTTCCCAATCAGCCCGTCGATCTCGACCAGCCGGTCACTGGCCACGCGAAACAGGTCGTCGGCAAACCCGCGTACCTCGTCCTCCACGTTTGTGCGCTCGGCCCAGAATGTCTTCCGGACCAACTCCGGCGTCTGCTTCCCCATGTCCGCCTGAAACAGCATCTGCAGAACCAGTTCCCGGGATTTGCGTCGAGTGCCCATTTGAGCCATCAGCCATCAGCC
>JBKQLO010000037.1:0-3803 GCA_052147055.1 Terriglobales bacterium | reverse complement strand
TGAAAAACAGCACGCGCAGCGTTTCGGCGATGCGGTAATTCGCGTAGCTGTTCATCCGCTGGAAGATGCGGCGGCTCTCCTTGATCGCGTCGATGATCACCGACAGTCCGGACGCCAGCAGCACGATGGACGCCGCCGCACGGGCCGCGTCTGTCGCGCCGGAAACGGCGATGCCGCAGTCTGCTTTCTTCAGCGCGGGGGCGTCGTTCACCCCATCGCCGGTCATACCAACGATGTGGCCGCGCTGCTGCAGGACATCCACAATGTGGAACTTATGTTCGGGGAATACCTGGGCGAAGCCGTCGGCTTTTTCGATGGCCTCCGCCGACTGCGCCGTCTCGTGATGCTTCGTGTCACCCAATCCGCTGGCATCAAGGATGTCCGTGCCCAGCCCCAGTTGTCGGGCAGTTTCCCGGGCGATGGCAATTTGATCGCCCGTAACCATTTTGACGCTTACGCCCATCTGCCGGGCGCTCGCAATGGTTGCTTTGGCCTGCTCGCGCGGCGGATCGAACAATGGCAACACGCCCACAAACTGCCACTTGCCTTCCTGATCTGCCCGGGCCACTCCCAAGGAACGGAAGCCGCGTGCCGCAAATTCATTGACCGTTTTCTCGACGGCGGGCTTTACTTCCCCGGCGTTGATCGACATCTCCAGAATCACCTGCGGCGCTCCCTTGGCCACCTGGAACTGTTTTCCGTCCGCGGCTTTGACAGTAGCTTCCGTGCGCTTATGCACCGGGTCGAACGGCTGGAAATGGACCACCTGATAGCCCTTCAAGGCTTGATCGTTCTTGCGGCCGCCGATCACGGCCAGGTCGATGGTGTCCTTGTCTTCCGCACGCGAAGCGAGTGCGGCGTCGAGGATGACTTGGTCGGCAGGGATACCGTTGACGCTGAATGGATCGCCTAACGTCAGCTTGTTCTGGGTCAGGGTGCCGGTTTTGTCCGAGCACAGCACATCCACGCCAGCTAGTTCCTCGATAGCCGACAACCGGGTCACAATCGCTTCTTTTTTCGCCAGCAGACGGGCACCGACCGCCATAGTCACTGACAGCACCGTGGGCATCGCCACGGGGATCGCGGCCACCAGAAGCACCAGGGCAAATTCCAACGTGCTCAGGATCGGGTCGCCACGGAAGAGGGCGACGGCGAGTATCAACACGACCAGGGTCACGGCGAGAATGATCAGATAATCTCCAATTTTCAAAACGGCACGCTGGAAATGGCTGACGGTGTGCGCCTCCTGTACCAGTTGCGCAGTCTTGCCGAAGTAGGTGTTCTCTCCGGTGGCGTACACCATTGCGTCGATTTCGCCCTGACGGATGATCGACCCCGAAAATACTGCCTCGCCAAGTTTGCGCGTGGCAGGCAGAGATTCCCCGGTCAACGCGGACTGATCCACCTCCACCGGGTCGCCGTCCAACAAGCGCGCATCCGCCGGCACGATGTCCCCCAGGCGCACGCGGATGACGTCGCCCGGCACCAACTCACGCGCCGCCGGGGTGATCCACTTCCCATCACGTTTCACCTTGGCCTTGATTGCCAGCTTGGCCTTCAGAGCGGCGATGGCGTTGCCCGCCTGGTGTTCTTCCCAGAATCCGACCACGGCGTTGGAAACAAGCAGAAGGAGGATGATGAAAAAATCCAGCCAGTGCCGGACCACCCCTGACAAAATTACTGCCGCTTCGATCATCCACGGGATGGGGCCCCAGAAATAGGTGAGGAACTTCAGGAACGGATTGGTTTTCTTTTCTTCAATCTCGTTAGGCCCATATTGCGTCAGCCGCTTCTGCGCCTCGGCTTGACTGAGGCCGTCCGGCGATGACCCCAATTTTTTCTCTACTTCCGGCATGGCGAGGGATTTCAGATCGTCCTTCGCATTGGGCTTCGATCCCGGCTTCGATTCGGGCGCTTTGGGCTGATCGCCATTGGGTTTCATAATGGATATCCTTTATTTCTTTATCTGTGCTGCAGGTTTTGTGAGTTGTGGGACACCTATTGTCAGGTTCATATACATCTCCATCGCGGCGTTGTATTCGCCACGGCGCGCAGCCCGGTTGCACATGGCTCGGTGATACAAAGCTTTTTGTGCTGCCGACACGTTGGCCTGCTTGCCATGCCAAATCTCCAATGCCGGTTGTTCGATGGCGCGGGCAAACGAGAAAGCCAACGCCCAAGGCAGTCGCGACTTGAATCTGACATTCATGGCATTCAAACGGGCCGAAGCCAGTTCAGCGGATTGGCCACCCGACAAGAACGCGATCCCGGGAACGGCAGCGGGGACGGCCCGCAACAGGCAACTCACGGTAGCGTCGGCTACCCCGTCCACTGCTTCTTGGGTGGGACAGGTCAATCCTGGAAGCACCATGTTGGGCTTTAGTATCATGCCCTCCAGCGTCACTCGTTGTGAGTAAAGCCGGCTGAAAACCGTGCGCAGGACTTCTTCCGTTACTTCGCAGCACCGCTCCAGAGTATGCGAGCCGTCCATGAGCACTTCGGGCTCGACGACGGGGACCAGTCCGGCTTCTTGGCACAGCGCGGCATAGCGAGCCAACGCTTGCGCGTTGGCCTCGATGCAGCCCCGGCTGGGAATGCCATCGTCCACGGCAATTACCGCGCGCCATTTGGCAAACCGCGCGCCCATTTGAGAATATTCAGCCAGGCGGTCGCGCAATCCGTCCAGCCCTTCGGTGATTTTTTCTCCAGGATGACCTGCCATGTCCTTTGCGCCGGTGTCGACTTTAATACCGGGAATAATTCCCGCATCGGCGATGGCTTTAACGAAAGGAGTGCCATCCATCTTTCGTTGCCGGATCGTCTCGTCGTATAGGATCGCGCCACTAATCGACTCACCGAGCCCTGGGGTGGTCACTATCAACTCGCGATAGGCGCGCCGGAACTCCTCGGTCTGGGGAATGTCCAACTTGGCAAATCGTTTGTTGCAGGTTGGATTACTTTCATCCATCGCCAGCAGGCCTTTATCGCTGGCGACCATCGTCCTCGCGGTATCTACAAGCGCTTGTGTATTCATTTGCCGTTGCTCCATTTCCAGTTCCGGATTTCCGGCATGTCCTGGCCGTGCTTGTCAATGTACTGCTTGTGCTCGATGAGTTCGTCCTGCATCTGCTGCTTCAGGCAAGAGCCCTTGGAACCCAAATGCGGCAGGCGATCTACCACGTCTTGCACAAGGTGGAAGCGGTCCAGGTCGTTCTGCACCCTTATGTCAAAGGCCGTCGTGATCGTGCCCTCCTCCTTGTAGCCCCGGACGTGGAGGTTGCGGTTGGTTCGGCGGTAGGTGAGCCGGTGAACTAGCCATGGATATCCATGAAAGCCAAAGATGATGTGTTTATCTTTGGTAAAGAGCGAGTCGTAAGCCTGCTCGGTCAGACCGTGCGGGTGCTCCGTGCTGGGCTGCAGCTTCATGAGATCAACGACATTGATCACCCGGATTTTCAGATCGGGCAAATGCTGGCGAAGGATGGAAACTGCGGCCAAAATCTCCAGCGTGGGCGTGTCTCCGCAGCAGGCCATCACCACGTCCGGCTCGCCGTCCTGATCGTTGCTGGCCCACTGCCAGATGCCAATTCCTTGCGTGCAATGCACCACCGCCTGGTCCATGGTCAGCCACTGCGGAAGGGCGTGCTTGCCTGCAACCACCACGTTGACGTAATGCCGGCTGCGCAGGCAGTGATCGAAGACCGACAACAGGCAATTGGCGTCGGGCGGCAGATAGACGCGCACTATATCGGCCTTCTTGTTCACGACGTGGTCGATGAACCCCGGATCCTGATGCGTAAAGC
>JBKQLO010000036.1:0-7727 GCA_052147055.1 Terriglobales bacterium | reverse complement strand
TTGCCGGTCAATCTGGTATCGTCTCTTCATAGCGACTCTCTCCTTTTTCTTGGCAGAAAAAACCACCTCGGTCATTATGACCGGGGTTGAGAGTCGCTACTTTCTACGAATTAACGGGCATCCTCAGCCCTGGTATACCAGCGCACACTTTCGGCGTCATCTTTCGAAACACCCGTTCCGAAGTGATACGCCGTTCCGAGATTGCCTTGAGCCAATGTAAGGTCTTGCTCCGCGGCCTTCCGCCACCAGCGCACGGCTTCGGCGTCATCCTTTGGGACACCCACACCTATGTGGTAAAGCAGCCCAAGGTTGTACTGAGCTCCCGCGTTACCCTGTTCGGCAGCTTTACCATACCAGCGGGCGGCTGCGACATAGTTCTTGGGGACTCCTGTGCCAGAGATATAAGCCAGTCCAAGATTGACTTGAGACAGCACATCGCCTTGTTCGGCGGCCTTCTGCCACCAGCGCACAGCTTCGCTGTCATCCTTTGGCACTCCTTTACCAGAGTGATACGCCTCACCAAGGGCCGCCTGTGCCTTTACGCCACCCTTATCAGCCTCAATCTTGAGTTCGGCTTCAGTTTGGGAGTTGGCAACCGTCGAACTAAACACAACTAAGGAAATCACTAGCAAGGAAAAGTCACTGCGAGTAATTCCCATGGATGCTCCTATTTTTACGGTCAGTTTACGCCTAAACTCGCCTCGAATCCAGATAGCTGTCGGTAACAAATGCAATGAGAAGGCCGGTTTCCGGCGGGATGGGATACGCTCCCAAGTTATCGACGCGCTTGGAGCGCCAGGGATACAGGAGAGCGGCGAGTGTGACAGAAGATTTGCGCTCCCGGCCGGATTGTGTCTAAATTTCAGACACTGTAAAACAATCCGTCACGAAGTATGAGGGCAGCTCAAAAATCAATAGCGCCAGCCCGAATCAATGCTTGTGTCTAAATTTCAGACACTCTAACACAATCCGTCACGAAGTGTGAGTGCATCTCAGAAATCAATAGCGGCCAACCCGAGACCATGCTATCGTAACCAATAACAGGGGCCTAGTTAGAAGTAACTCGGCATTTTGCGATGTTTTATGCAGTTGCCTCTGCCCGAAAACGAAGCTAGCAGGCTTGGAGCACTCTGGAGTCATCGGATCCTAGATACCCCCCCAGAAGTTCGTTTTGACGACCTTGCCCGTTTTGCAATCTATGTCTGTGGCACTCCCACCGGGCTGGTTGGCCTGATCGACGCCAAACGAGAGTGGTTCAAGTCAAGAATCGGGTGGGATGTGAGCGAGATCCCACGGGAAATTTCCTTCGACACCCACACCATCCTGCAAGACGATGTGCTCATCGTTTCCGATGCCCTGACAGACAAACGTTTCGCCAGGAATCATCTGGCCACACGGGCGGGAGTCCGTTTTTATGCCGGAGCCCCCCTGCTGACACCCGAGGGGTACGCGCTGGGAGCACTGAGCGTGATGGATTATGCCCCGCGCGCTTTGGCGGAAAAACAGAAGCAAATGCTGCGGCTGTTGGCGCGGCAGGTGATGGCGCACCTCGAAGAGCAGCACGACTTGCAATCGCATCCCGGAAGGGAGTCGTTTCAGCGCTACCGGCGATTCTTCGAATCGAGCGTAGTGGGATTTTACCGTACTACGCTGGACGGCGAAGTGCTCGACTGCAATCCGGCGTTTGTGGGCATCATGGGTTATGCGTCGCGGGAGGAGTTGCTAGCCTGCCATTCCTTGGAGTTCTATTTTTCTCCCACCGATCGGCGGGACCTCATTGAACAATGCCGGAGTCTCAGCCCCCTGACGAATTTCGAGTCACGCTTGCGGCGCAAGGACGGCAGCGCAGTATGGGTGCTGGAGAATGTCGAGCTAGTGCTGCGGCAGGACGGTGCACCGGCCGTGATCGAAAGCACACTACTGGACATCTCAATGCAGAAGGCCGCCGAGGCAGCGCGCAATCAAGCGCAACAGGCACTGGAAGACTCCGAGACTCGCTACCGGCGGCTCTTTGAAACCGCCAAAGATGGAATCTTGATTCTCGATTTCAAGACTGGGCAGATCACCGACGTAAACCCATACTTGATTGAGATGTTGGACTATACGCACAGTGAGTTCGTAGGTAAGAAACTCTGGGAAATAGGCCCGTTTAAGGATATTCCCGCCTCCCGGTCCGCTTTTAGCGAGCTCCAAACGAAAGGGATTATCCGCTACGACGATTTGCCGCTTGAAACCAAAGACGGGCGGCGAATTAACGTAGAGTTTGTCAGCAATGCTTACCCGGTTGATGGAACCCAGGTGGTTCAGTGCAATATCCGTGATATCACCGAACGCGTGCGGTCCGGAGCGGCCCTGAGGATGTCGGAAGCTCACCATCGGTCGGTCTTCGAAGGCGCGGTCCACGGCATCTACCGGGGCACCGCGGAGGGTTGCTTTCTGGACGTGAACCCTGCTTTTGTGAAGATGTTGGGCTACAGTTCGGCGGAAGAGGTTTTGAGACTGAACCTGTTTCAGGATGTTTTCACCAAACCGGAAGAAGGGCTGCGTCTGTCACGCAAGTGGAAGCTGACAGGGGAGATTGAAGACGAAGTGGAGTGGAAGCGGCGGGATGATCGGCTGATTACTGTCCGGCTGAGTGGCCGGGTCTTGGGCAGCGAGCACCAGCAGGCAGAAGGGATGGAGGTGATCGCCGAAGACGTCACCGAACGGCGGGCGCTGGAAGAGCAGTTGCGTCAGGTTCTGAAGGTCGAAGCAATCGGGCAGTTGGCTGGCGGGATGGCCCACGAGTTCAACAACTATCTTGGGATCGTCCTGGGATACAGCGAAGCCTTATTGGAGGAAGCCGGTGCATCTGAAGGCATGCGCCGGAGCGTGGCTGAAATCAAGTCGGCTACACAGAGAGCTGCCTCACTGACGCGCCAATTGCTGGCCCTCAGTCGGCGGCAGGTGCTCGCGGCAAAGGTTCTGGACATCAATGCCGTGGTGTGGGAAACACAGAAACTCTTGCGCCGCGTCATCCCCGAGAATGTCGACTTGGTTCCAATGCTGGAGCCGAATCTGCGACTGGTCAAAGTTGACCCCGCACAAATCCAGCAAATCCTCATTAACCTGGTGGTGAACGCTCGCGACGCCATGCCGCAGGGCGGCAAAGTGGTGATCGAAACGGCTAACGTGGAGCTGGATCAGGAATATGCCAGTCGCCAGGTCGAAGTGCAGCCCGGGCGCTACGTGATGCTGACGGTGAGCGACAACGGCACTGGCATAGATGAACCAACCAAGGCCAGAATCTTCGAGCCCTTCTTTACCACCAAACAGGAGGGCAAAGGGACGGGGCTGGGGCTGTCCACGGTTTACGGCATCATACGACAGAGCGGGGGGCATATCACCGTTGAGAGCGGCTTGCGAGAGGGCACCAAGTTTCGCATTTATCTCCCTTCGGCGGCAATCGCCGAACTGAATGTAGAGGAGCCGCCGCTGATGCAACCGGAGGTCCTCTCTGGCACCGAAACAGTTCTGGTTGTCGAGGACGAACCAGCTCTGCGCATATTGATTTCCGAGTCTCTGGAGAAACGTGGCTACACTGTACTTGCGGCGGAGGACGGCACTGAGGCCATCCGGATTTTGGAGAGCAATCGCGGCAAGATTGACCTTGTGGTCAGCGACATCATGATGCCTAAGCTGAACGGACTGGAGTTGTGGGAAAAGGCAATTTTGCTGTGGCCAGAAATGCCGTTCTTGTTCATCTCTGGCTATGCGGAAGGCACAATCGGCCAGACAGTGCACCTGCCGCAAGCCGCTGGCTACATAGAAAAGCCATTTCTTCCAATTGAATTGGCGCGCAAAGTCCGCGGATTGTTGAACGAGAATGAGGTGGGAAGAGGTAGTGCCGGCAAGACCGCATAAGATAACTCGGCTGTCGAGTTCACCTTGGGATTTCACTTGCGAAATCCGAATGGCACAAATGGTGCGCTGGATACCGACGGGAGATGTGGATCGCGGTCCAGTACGCAGCGGAATTCGTCCATAAACTGGCTGGAGTAAGGGAGAGGTGTTGCAAAAGTAGGTCACAAATGGAGCAACTTTCGGCTGTGCTGCTGCGGATGAAGACCGTAGATAGTGCTCCCGATGAAAAATCGTCTTACGGTGTCGCGAACTAGCGAGACAGGTGAGTATGGTGTCGTTTTCGAGGTCAAATAGGAAATTCCGGAGTAATCGGAGGTAGCTATGAAGCTAGGCCGTTGTTATCGCGCCGTTGCATTGTGGTGCGTGTTGCTCTTCGCTCTCGCGACGATCGTATGCTCTCAGGACGCGCCTGCTCCCAAGCACATCGGAGTTCCGCAAGACTGGTCCGAGCGCCACATCTTGTTCAGCCGCGATGTGCTTGCCCTGCACCCGGAACTGATTTCCCGGGAACCGCGCGTTTTGCATCAGGCGATGCAACGCTGGCAGGCTCCGAAGCCGGATGCCTTGCGCGTTAAAAAGTCTCCCCCGCCTCCTATAAGGGAGCCAGGTTTTGAGCGCGATTGGAACGATCGTTTGCCGGGCCGCCTTGCCCCGAATACGTATCCGGCCAAGTTCTCCTTCGATGCTAGCGCTCCACCCGATTGCACCAACGACTACGTTGTGTTCGGACTGGCAAGACCAGGCGCCACCAGCGGCGCCGCCAACCTTGTCGCCTTCAACAATCTCTATGTCAACAGCGCGGGCACAGGTTTTTGCAGTGGAACGACTCCGAACGTGCTGTTTGCCTACAACATCACCACCGCCACCGGGGGCAGGATCAGTACTTCTCCGATTCTTTCATTGGATGGAACCCAGATCTCCTTCGTGGAAAGCGTTCCTGCAACCGTCGGCCCCCCTGCAACCCCCGCCCAAGCCATTTTCCATGTATTGACTTGGTCCCCTGGCCAGGGTACCCCCACAGCCTCCGCCGCCCCCTCCATGACTAGCTGGGCCTTGTCTGCGAGCGTCAACGACACCACGTCGTCGCCTTGGATCGATTACTTCCGGGATACCGTCTACGTTGGTTTGGACGACGGTACGGTTCACCAAATTACCGGTGTGTTCAACGGAACGCTTGGGGAGTCAGGTCCACCCTGGCCGGTTACGGTCAGCAGCGGCTCCCATCTCACCGCTCCGGTGCTCGACTCGATTCTTGGCCAACTCATGGTCGGAAGTGCAAACGGAAGCCTCTACAAGATCGACACCTTATCGGCAACAGCAGCGCTGTCCACGCTTGCGGTCGGCCCGAGCAACGTCACGGGAGCCGGAATTTTTGGCGCTCCGATTGTCGATATCACCAACGGCACGACCTTCGTGGTTAACTCCAATGACGGTACTAGCGCGGTTCTGGTCGAAGCCGACACCGCAACTCTGGGCCAAGTAACGCTACAGGTAGCCAGTATTGGCCAAGGTTCCATCGGCGGAACCGTGGTCAGGCTCTACGAACCCCAATTCGACAACAATTACTACAACGATCCTTCGACGGGCACCATCCAGATTTGTGGAACTGGCTCTGGCGATACCACCCCCTGGCAGTACGCGTTCGGGTTCACCGGCAGCACCATGAATGAGACGCCTGTAACGGGCTTCCCATTGCCACTTTCCACCTCCTCCACCGACCGATGCACGGGATGGACGGAGTTCTTCAATCCCAACGCCGGCGCAGCCGACACCATCACGGCTACTGCGGTCGCGTCAGATGTCCTGACGGTAACAGCGAACAACAGCGATCTGACGGTCGGGGAAGAGGTATTCATCCAAGGTACGGGTGACGCTCCCCTGAACGGGCAGACCCTGATTGTCGCCAGCTTGATAGGCTCGGCTCCAACCTACACAGGGTTCACCGCGAGCTTCACAGGTTCGCCTTACGGTCCCACTGCAGATACCGGCACAGTATCTCCCGCCGACACCATTACGGCCACGTCGGTCACGTCGAATGTTCTGACGGTGACAGCGACCAACAGCAATCTCACGGTTGGGGAAGACGTGTCCATTCAAGGCACGACGACTGAAACTTTCCTGAACGGTAAGACTGTGGCAGTCGCCAGCTTGCTAGGCTCGGCGCCGCCGTACACGGGATTCACCGCGAGCTTCACCACGGCGGATTACCCTACCACTCCAGATACCGGCACAGTCTATACAGCATCTGCCGGGACCGATTTCTTTTTCTTCGGTTTGACCGGAGATTGTACACTCCTGCCGGGCGGGACGGGTGTAACCACAGGTTGTGTGGTGGCGCTCGCCAACAACGCCGGCGCCACGACCGCAACCACGGCGGCTGTGAACGGCGGACCCAGCGGAATTGTCGTAGATAACTACAGCACCGCCGCGCAGGCCTCAAGTATTTATCTGATGGCCGGTCACGTGAATACCGCGTATAAATTTACCCAGAACGGCCTGCAATAGAAGCGGTCTACGGAACGTCAGAACCATGAGCGCAGACAATCGGGATTCTCCCGATCCAGAAAAGGACAAGCGGGTCGCAGGCAAGGAGGTCGAGGAGTTTTTGCAACGGCTCCCTGCTGACTTTCGCTGGCCGAAGCCGAACGCCGAAGCCCTGGCGGCGGCGGTGGAAGCCATTCAACGCATGTCGGTCAAAAACCGCATATTACGAACTCGACTCCTCCAAGCACGGATCGAGCATTTTTATGGGTGGCGAGACAATTCCCTGAACTGTGACATTCTCACGAACTTCACGCTGGCTGGGCTTCCTTTTATTGATATGAAGGGTCGCTCAAGCGCCATCCTGCTCCATGCATGGCAGTGGCTTGGTATGCCACCCGCACCACCCTCTCAGGACGGAGACTCCCAGTGTCGCTCCGCCGCACCCTCATAGAAGGATCGGAGTTCTTCGAGACGCACGTTGTCTCACTTGCCACCGTCCCACTCTACAAACTTGAATCCAGAGTTTATCGCAGATGTTTCCCGATCTACATTTGCAGCTTTGAGGAAATCGTTTCTGAACCCGCAACTATGGGTTCGATTGTGACGCCTGCGTGGCTGAACTCGTACTTGCAGTGCCGGCGTTGCAGTTGGTGCTGGTTTGGGTCGTACCGGTAGGACCGCCTGCGGCGTTGCTGCCTAAACCTAAGAAGTAAGTCTGGGAAGCGCCTGCCAAGGCGCTGCTGTTGTCGATCACAATTCCACCCGTTGCCCAGCAACCGTTTCCACCAGGAGTAGTAACGTTCAAGCCGGTATTGGACTGCGTGACTGTGGTTGTCGTTACGTTATAGGACAACACGCAGCCCCATCCTGCACCAGTGTTCGTACACCCGGATGGAGTCCCTCGGTTGACACTGAAGAAAACATAGTCTGTTCCGGCGGTAGTCTTTGTTCCATCGGTGGTGCAAGCGCTCGCACCGTTGTTGCAGAACTCAATCAGGGGAGATGGCCACGGATACGCGCCAGCGGCGTTAACGCTAAGGCCGGTAACAGCGGCGACAGGAGTTCCCATTACTGAGCTAGCGATGGGTATCCGGTACAGAGTTGCTCCGGTAGTCACGCCGGTGTTTCCTACTGCGTAAAGGTTTCCTGTAGCCGTCGACGACGAGTAGTACACGTTGTCGAAGGTGCCGGCGTAAAGGTAATATAGCGCGCCGCCTGTACCGATTGGCGCGACGACCGCAGCGCTGGGAGCGGTAATGCTTGTGAAATTGGTCGGGAGTTGATACACCGCGTTGTCGCCGCTGTCGGCGTAACTACTGGTGGTGACGAATGCGTAGAGT
>JBKQLO010000035.1:0-15906 GCA_052147055.1 Terriglobales bacterium | reverse complement strand
ACGGCTTTTTGGCTTTGAGCTGCTTGCAAACGTCCAGGCCGCTCATGCGCGGCATCATGACATCAAGAATCACGAGGTCTGGCGACTCGCTGAGCGCGCGCTCCAGGCCGGCCACTCCATCGGGCGCCGTGAGCACCTGATATCCCTCGAATTCGAAGTTGTCGCGCAACCCCGCCACCATGTTGGGCTCGTCTTCGACGATCAGAATCTTGGCCATGCTCTTCCGTCTCCAAACTTTACGCCGTCGTTACTTTGTGCCCGTTGATTTTGGGGTTCACGGGCAGAGTAATGGTGAACTTACTGCCCCTTCCCGGACTGCTGTCTACTGCTACTTCTCCGCCATGCGCCTGCACAATGTGCCGCACCAGAGAAAGCCCCAGTCCGCTACCTTTGGTGTTGTGCACCAGCGGGTCCCCGACTCGATAGAACTTTTCAAAAATCTTGTGCTGCTCTTCCGTGGGTATGCCAATGCCGTGGTCCACGACTTCCAGTTTGACCGAACCGTTGTAGCGAAAAAGGTTCACGCCGATGAATTTCTGGTCCTGCGAATACTTGAGGGCGTTATTGACCAGGTTCAGCAAGGAGCGCGCCATGGCTTCCCTGTCCACCCGCAGCGGAGGCACATCTTCAGCAATCTTCTCCTCAAAGGCGAAACCGTTCTGCTCGATTTGGAAGCGATAAGAATCCAGCGTGTTATGCACCAGTTCCCGCATGTCGGTCTCACGGAAGTCGTATTCCTTGCGCCCCGCTTCGATCCGCGAGAAGTCCAGGATGTTGTTGATCAGCGCCGTCAACCGTTCGCTTTCCTTGCGGATAATGCGGTAATACTCCTGATATTTCTCCTCTGACTTCAGCCGGCCCATTTCTAGCGTTTCCGCATACAGCCGGATCAATGAGAGCGGTGTGCGCAATTCGTGCGACACGTTGGAAACAAAATCGGATTTCAACTTCGCCAAAGCCATTTCGCGAGAAATATTCCGGTGGGTCAGAAAAAGTCCGCCGGCAAGCAGCAGCGAAATTACTCCCAGAACCAGGAAGCTGGTGCGAACGAAGTGCTGCTCCATCGCCGCCAGCGTAGTTCCCGACAACTTGATGGCCAGCGTCACGTTCGGGAATGCGCCCTCCAGATTGCGCTCCACTTCGGGGGTACCGCCATCCCACCCGGCAGAAGACACCATGGGGGTGTAGTCGTACTTGGGACGCAACATCATCGCCACATGGTTCTTCTCGCCCTTTTCTTCTTGATGGCTCAAAACCGCGTTCAGCATCTCGGGGAAGAACTGATCATGCAGATAGTCGCCATCAAACACCATTCCAGCGATGGCCTTTTTCTCTCCTGTACCCGCGGCCAGAAAAAATTGCCCGGCCATGTATACGTGTTTATCAGCCCGTGGCACCCAATCCGCGAAGGGATAACGCCTGCCCTTCTTGTCCCTTTCTTCCAGCTCTTTTTCCATGTCCGAATACTCGACCTGGATCCAGCTGTTGACCATGGAATAAAGGTATTCGTGCTCAAGATGAAAGGCAGTGGAATTGGCACGATCGGGCTGAGAGCGAAACACCAGGCCAGTGGCCGGATCGTACACGAATAGGTGCCCAACATACGGGTGGGTGGCCAGAATGCGGTCCATGGTCTCAGCGCAAGCCGCGCCCGAGGCCGGAAATTGATCTCGGACGTCATCGATCAATTCATACGCTCTCTGGTTCATCTGTTTCTCAGAGATGGTCAGGACCTGATTGAAATCGCGCTGGAACGCCGCCTGTACTCCGCGATCGCGCTGAATGGTTTCCAAGTGCAACGCGCTCAAAATCACCAGGGCCGCCGCCGGCAGCACCACGGCGAGCTCGAGCGTAAGCATCAGCCGGGTCTTTTCATTTGGGCGCTTCAGTTTCATTGGCTCTGGTGGTCCTTTTACCTTGGAACAACATAGTCAAACCTCGGGAGACAGGTGTCAATTCAGGGTAAAAAGACGTAAAAAGTTGTGAACTGGGCTGGGTTTCGGGATGCCTGCTTTTGACGCCATATCCTGGTGAAAGCGCTGGCTGTCGGTAACTCTGAAACAATAATTGCCATTGCCTTCACCCGCCGGATAGAATCCTCTGTTGTCGAACCGCTCCCGATTCCCGCGAGGGTATTTGAAAAAAATTGTCGCCATTTATCCGGGTTCGTTCGACCCTCCGACCAACGGACACCTCGACCTGATCGCGCGGGGCAGTAAGATCTTTGACCAATTGATCGTGGCCATCCTCCGCAATGCCGAGAAGGCCCCGCTGTTTGGACTGGAGGAACGCCTGTTAATGCTGGAGTCCATGACCGCCGCCTTCAAGAACGTGCAGGTCACTTCTTTCGATGGGCTCATGGTCGAATACGCTGCCAAGGTCAAGGCCGACGCCGTGCTCCGCGGGATTCGCGCCATCAGTGATTACGAATATGAATTGCAGATGGCGTTGATGAATCGCAAATTGCATCCCGAGCTGGAAACCGTGTTCATGATGCCGGCGGAACAGTATTCTTATCTGAGCTCGCGGCTGGTGCGCGAGATTGCCCAATTGGGCGGATCGATCAAAGACTTGGTTCCGGAGATGGTGGAGCAGCGCATCAAGGAAAAGCTCGATCCTGCCGTCAAATTGCAAAACGCGAGAAATCCCAGGCCGAAGACAAGGAAACGAGGATGACCCCAGTAACAGAAGTCGGTGCCGCCTTGAAGTTGACCGATCGAATCAATCGCATCGAGCCTTCCGCCACTCTGGCGGTGGTCGCCGAAGCTGACAAGCTGCGCCAACAGGGTATGGACGTGGTCGACTTCGGAGCGGGCGAGCCCCACTTCGCCACGCCGAAACACATCAAGGATGCTGCTATTGCAGCCATTCAAGCTGACTTCACCAAGTACACCGCGGTGGGAGGCACCACGGAACTGCGCGACGCCATCGTCATGCGACACGGCCAGGATTTCGATTCCAACTACCGGCGCGAAGAGGTGGTAGCTTCCGTGGGTGGCAAACATGCGTTGTTCAATGCCATCCAGGTCCTGGTTGACCATGGCGATGAAGTCATTTTGACCGTGCCCTATTGGGTGTCCTTCAAGGACATTGTGCGCTACGCCGGAGGAAACTGCGTGTTGCTCGAAGCCGATGAGAACCAGGGCTTCCGGGTAACTGCGGAGATGATCGAACGGCTGGTCACACCACGCACCAAGCTCATCATCCTGAATTCGCCATCGAATCCTTCGGGTGCGGTTATGTCGCCCGAAGATATGCGGGAAGTCGTCCGGCTGGCCCACGAGCGTGGAATTTGGGTGATTTCCGACGAGTGCTATGTCTATCTCAACTACACCGGGAAGCTGTTCTCCGTCGGAGCATTACGGGATTTCCGCGAGCGCATGGTTATTGTGGGATCCCTTTCCAAGACTTACGCCATGACCGGATGGCGACTGGGCTACGCGCTTGCTCCCGCGCCGGTGGTCAGCGCCATGCAGAAGCTACAGAGTCAATCTACATCGAATCCGACTTCGATCGTTCAGAAAGCCGCTGTGGCCGCGCTGACCGGATCGCAACAGTGCGTAGCCGACATGCGCGCCGAGTACGTCGAATTACGCGATCACGTGGTGAACGGGCTGCGCTCAATTCCGGGTGTTCGCTGCACCAAGCCGGAGGGAGCATTCTATGCCTATCCCAATATTTCGGCGTACCTTGGCCGGGGCGGCATAAAGTCGGCATCGGACCTTGCGGGCAGACTTCTGCGCGAAGCGCACGTGGCCACGGTTCCGGGCGAGGGCTTCGGCACCCCCGATCACATCCGGGTTTCTTACGCAACCTCGGTGAAAGAACTGGACCGAGGTCTGGAGCGCATGCGCAAGTTTCTGGCGTCGTTGTGAACTTGAGAAACAGCGGCGCTATCTCGAGCAGGACCAGTCCGGATATCTCTCATCTTTTTCTGCCGCATGAGTGACCTTTACCCGCTACTAATGTCGCCGCTGTTCGATCCCCGTCCATGGGGGACGTTGGACTTGTCCCCTGTTTATCCCAGTCATCGCTTTGACGAAAAGATTGGCGAAGCCTGGCTGACTGGAGATCATTGCAAAGCCGCGAACGGACCCCTAAAAGGAACATCACTGGCCGAGCTAAGCCGCCAATGTGGTCCGGAGCTCGTCGGCACCGCGGCCGCAGATCCCCACCGCTTCCCGCTGCTGTTGAAGTTCCTGTTTCCGCATGAAAAGCTGTCGGTGCAGGTGCATCCGGACGACACCGCTGCCCGTCGCGCAGGAGAACCATGCGGCAAGAGCGAATGCTGGTACGTGGTCCAAGCCAAGCCCGGCGCCCAAGTCGCGCTCGGACTGAAATCAGGGACCACACGACAAGAGTTTGCGCAGGCAATTCAGGAGAAACGTGCCGAAGAGTTGCTGAACTGGATCAATGTCTTTCCTGGTGAAATGATCTACGTCGCCGGAGGCACGGTGCATACGCTCGGGCCCGGCTCTATCATCGTAGAAACCCAGCAGCAGTCGGATACGACGTATCGCTTGTATGACTATGGCCGTCCGCGGGAGTTGCAGGTGCAGCAGGGGCTTGCGGTGATGAAAGAAAAGACCGGCGCGGGGAAGGTGATTCGTCCCGCGCCCACGGAAATCGCGGGCAGCAGAAACCGGCGGGCGCCGATGGTCGCGTCATCCTATTTTGTCGTGGAAATGCTCGAGCTTAAGGATCCGCAGGAGTTCCAGACGACCGACGACGCCGGCAAGAGTTCGGTACAGATTCTGACCGCGGTCGAGGGCTGCGGCGTGGTCGAAGCACCGGGCGCTGACCCAGTGACCCTGGCCAAAGGGGACGCAGTTGTGGTTCCAGCGTCCACCGGGCGGTTCAGCGTTCGCCCGCAATGGTCGGTCGAGTTTCTGAAGTCATGCCTGCCGGGGAAGGCAATGCCCGAACCAGCAGTTAGAATGTGACCTTGTGCCGCGTGGCAACACAGTATCCTTAGAACTTGTGGCGAAAACCAATTCCAATTTCTATCCCGTGATTCTCGCCGGTGGCCGGGGCACGCGGTTCTGGCCGCTGAGCCGCAAGCGCCGGTCCAAACAGTTGCTGGCGCTGGACGGCAAGCAGACCATGATCCAGCAGACGGTCGCACGCCTGCTGCCGCTGGCTCCGCCTAGCCACTGCTGGATCATCACCAATCAGGACCTCCGCCGTGAAGTCGTTCGTCAAATCCCCCGCTTGCGCCCAGCGCAGATCATTGCCGAACCTGTGGGCAGGAACACCGCGCCGGCCATCGGCCTGGCGGCCTTCATTCTGCTGCGCGACGACCCGTCGGCGGTGATCGGCATGTTTCCTTCTGATCATGTCATTGCCGAGGAAGCGCGCTATCGTGAACTTCTGCAAAAAGGCGCTGCCATCGCTGCGGCAGGCAAAAACATCGTGGTGATTGGGATCGCTCCGACTCGCGCCGAAACTGGTTACGGTTACATCGAAGCCGGCGCCGCAGGCCCTGGGGGAGCTTTACACGTCCGCCGCTTCACCGAGAAGCCCGACAGCGAACGTGCCACCGGCTTTCTGCAAGCCGGCAATTACTACTGGAACAGCGGCATGTTCTTGTGGAGCGCGCGCACACTCGCCGACGCACTGCGAGAACATCTGCCGAAGACAGCGCCCATCCTGGAAGACATTGCCGCAACCTTCGGCACCAGGAAGTTTGGGCAGGTTTTTCGCCGGTTGTATCCCAAGTGCGAAAACATTAGCGTTGACTACGCGATCCTCGAACCACGTTCCGCGAAAGGCGAGCAGAAGTCGAACATTTTTTGTCTTCCTGCCAGCTTCGGCTGGAACGATCTGGGATCATGGACGGCGTTGCACGAACACCACGTTGCCAAGCAGAAACCAAAACACGACAACCTGATATCAAGCGCCGGTGTGTTCACGCTGAATGCGGAAGGCAACTATATTCACGCGCCGGGGAAGTTCGTCGCCGCCATCGGCGTGAGCAACCTGGTGGTCGTCGAAACCGAGGACGCCTTGCTCATTACCACTCGCGAGCAGGCACAGGATGTTGGCAAGGTAGTGAAGCATCTGGACGAGAAGAAGTTGCACAAGCTGGTGTAGGCCACCGACGAGCAATGCCCGATCCCATCAAATTCGGCACCGACGGCTGGCGTGGGATAATCGCCGACGATTTCACTTATGACAACGTTCGCCGTGTGGCGACGGCGATCGCCGCGTACACATTGAAACACGAGGATGCGCGCCACGGCCTGGTGGTGGGCTACGACACCCGTTTTTCCTCCGAACGCTTCGCCCGCGTCGCCGCCGAGGTACTTGCCAGTGCTGGCATTCCGATCAAGTTGGCGAATGATTATTCCCCCACGCCAGCCGTCTCCCTTGCCGTCAAGCAGCTCGGCGCCGCGGGCGGCGTGGTGATCACTTCAAGCCACAATCCCTGGAACTGGAATGGAGTGAAATTCAAGGGCAGGTTTGGCGGGTCGGCCAATACGCAGATTATCAAGGGAATCGAAGTCGAACTGCAAGCAGGCACGAGTTCGAACGGGCGAAAGGCAGCGATCGAAGAAGTGGATTTCAAGCACGCCTACGTCAAGGCCATCTGCGATTTCGCTGACCTCGATCTCATCGCCAAGGCCGGATTCAAGTTTGCGGTGGATTCGATGTATGGCTCGGGACGCGGCGTACTGGCGAAGATCTTCGCCGATCACGGAATCGCGCACATCGCCATTCGCCAGGACTTGAATCCGCTGTTTCCCGGCATCAACCCGGAACCCATCGAACCTCATGTCGCCCTGCTGCAACAAACAGTGGTTCAGGAAGGCTGCCACGCCGGATTCGCCAGCGATGGCGACGCCGACCGCATCGGCGCCGTCGCCGAAGACGGCAGCTTCGTTGATTCCCACAAGATTTTCTCGGTCCTTCTGCGCTGGCTGCTCGAGCGTAAGAAATGGCCAGGCGACGTGGTTCGCGCTTTCAACACCACCCGCATGCTGGACCGCATCTGCGCGCGCTATGGCCGCAAGCTGATTGAATGCCCCATCGGATTCAAGTACATCGCCGACCTGATGATGGAGCGCGACATTCTGATTGGGGGCGAAGAATCCGGCGGGATTGGTTATTCACGTTTCTTGCCCGAGCGCGATGGCATCCTGAACGCGCTGCTACTGGCGAATGTGATGGCCGAAGAAGGCAAGCCGCTGGGCCAACTGGTGGCTGATCTACAGCGTGAGTACGGGCCTCATTATTATGGCCGACGCGATCTGCACATTCCGGAAGAGGTGAAACAAGCCGCCATTCAGCGCGCACGCTCCGATCAAACTACGCGCTTGGGACGCTACTCCATTTTGAAAAAAGAAACTCTGGATGGCATAAAGTTCTTTCTCGACGCGCCGACGCCTGACAAAGGAGCGGAGGCCTGGGTTTTGTTCCGGGCATCCGGAACGGAGCCGCTGCTGCGCGTCTACGCAGAGGCGGCTTCGCCGGGGCTGGTGAACGAAATCCTTACCGCCGCGGAATCCTTCGTGAACCTGCAGGGGTAGAAGCCTCCCTTGCCGCCTCCCTTGCCCTGGCACCATTCTTGTACCTCAAGGGCGTCACTTTTCAGGCCTGTGTCCGTTCGCGCTGAGTACAATACCCACTAGATGAACTCCCCCGTATCCATGCTCAGCCCTCCGGCTGATTCGCCGGAGGCGCGGCGCTACAACCGCATTCGGAGATGGCTCGGCATTGCCGACTTCCTCGTCGGCCTGTTGTTCCTGCTGGTGTTGCTCTTCACTGGATGGAATGGCACGCTGCGCGACTTCGCCTTGCACGGCGCCTTCGAGCACTACGCATTCGCCGTTTTTCTCTACGTGCTGATGCTCATGCTGATCGGAAAAGCGCTTGGGCTGGGCCTGGACTACTACGGCTTCCGGCTGGAGCGCCACTTCAATCTGTCGAATCAAAGACTGCGGGCGTGGGCGTGGGACGAAATCAAGGGATTGCTCGTGGGAGTAGTGCTGGGGACGATTGTGGTTGAACTGCTGTACTTCATCATCCGTCAGGCTCCGCAATACTGGTGGCTGATCGCTTGGGCGGCCTTCCTCGGCCTGTTTGTGCTGCTGGCACAGCTTGCTCCGGTCGTCCTGTTTCCCATCTTTTACAAGTTCGAGCCATTGCAGAATGAAGAACTGAAGTCGCGTTTGGTGAAACTGAGCGAAGCGGCCGGAACGCGGGTGCGCGGGGTTTACAAATGGAATCTGTCGGAAAAGAGTAAGAAGGCGAACGCCGCCCTGACCGGGCTGGGCAACACCCGCCGCATTATTCTTGCGGACACCCTCCTTGAGCACTTTTTGCCGGACGAAATCGAAGCCGTGCTCGCCCACGAACTCGGACATCACGTGCACAAACACATTCTGAAGAGCATCGCGGTACAGGCGGGGGTCACGCTGGCAGGGTTCTGGGCAGCCAATTGGCTGCTGCATTACGCCATGGAGCGCTGGCACGTCTTTGAAACCCTCTCCGACTTCGCCAATTTGCCGCTGCTGGTGCTGGTTTCGACGGTGTTGTCGTTCCTGTTGCTGCCGGCGCTCAACGCTTTCTCGCGCTACAACGAACGCCAGGCAGATCGATATGCTTTTCAGTCGATTGCCAGCATCCAGCCGTTCATCTCATCGATGAACAAGCTCGCCGAGCAGAACCTGGCTGAGCGTTCGCCCTCGAAGTGGGTAGAGTGGTTCTTCCATTCCCATCCGGCGATCTCCCGGCGCGTGGCGGCGGCGGAAGCCTGGGCGAAGCGCAACGCAGCGGCTGCTGCCCACTAGCGGCCCCGCAGGAGTCTTTCCACTTTTTGCAGATCTTCCTCAGTGTCTACCCCGATGGTATCGTGCGGAGTTTCGGCTACATGAATAGAAATTCCATTCTCCAAAAAGCGCAACTGCTCCAACCGTTCGCTGCGCTCCAACGAAGACTCCGGCAGCGCGCAGAAACGGTCGAGCGCCTCTTTGCGATACGCGTAAAACCCAAGATGCTTAAAGTAGCGAGGCTTCGAGCCGTCGCGATCGTGAGGAATCGTGGCGCGAGAAAAATAGAGCGCACGCCCAGCCGCGTCGGTCACCACTTTGACGGCGTTGGGATTAGGAATGTCTTCCGCAGCGGCAGACGTCTTCAGCGTTCCCACTTGGATTTTCGGATCCTCCATGAGGTCGAGCAGTACGGCGATGTGCTCGGCCCGGGTCATCGGCTCGTCGCCTTGCACGTTGAGGTAAACATCTGCCGCCACTAACTTGGAAATCTCATGCACCCGCTCGGTACCGCTGCGGTGGGCCATCGAGGTCATCCGCGCATGCCAGCCGTGCTGCCGGCAAAGTTGCATGATCTCCTCCGAGTCCGTGGCCACGATCACGTCATCGAGCAGCGAACAAGCGCGGACCCCACGGTACACGCGCGCCAGCAGAGTCTCTCCCGCAATTTCGCGCAGCATTTTTCGCGGCAATCGGGTGGATGCCAGCCGGGCCGGAATGACGGCAATCGCTTTCATGCCGTCCAGTGTCAATTTTCCTTGCGCGAGATGCAAGCGTGAGATCATTCACGAGGCTGGTTTGACACGGTTTCGCGGGGACTCTTAGAATCAATTATCGGATTCGACACGACCTCAGTGTCGCTCCGTCTGAGAGGCCCGTTCAAGCCCCTTCTGGCTTGTGCGCTCTCGTTTCCTCGCACCGTGGCGGCGTAGCTCAGGTGGCTAGAGCGACGGTCTCATAATCCGTAGGTCGTAGGTTCGAGTCCTACCGCCGCCACCAATTAAATCAGCAAATTCCAGCAGAGGAATTCCTTCACAGAGGCGTTTTCAGGACACACCCTGTCTCTCGACGTCATTCGCTTGCACGAGCTCGGCGATTTGCTGAGCCACCAACTCCACAGCTCGCTCGACCTCAATGGAAGGACGCGTACCAGGGGCGAATTCTTTTCCCTCAATTCCGTAGATCAACAATTTGTCCGGCAGCCGGTCGAGAGTGCGCGCCAGTTCCACAGCCTCGTAGAGGCCGAAGGCGTGCGTCGAACATTGCAGCGCAGTTTTCGGAAGCGGATTGGCGCATGCATCCCAGGTCTTGACTTCGCCGGGTGCATGATCGGAGCAAAGGGCGTCCACCACGATCACGGTCTCACAACCCTGCCAGGCATCCATCAACGAGAAGCTTTCGCCGCTTTGCTCCTCCGCTTCGATTCCGAGAGTCCGCAGACGGCGCGCTACCAGCACACCGGCCGCATCGTCGCCACGATCGGGATTGCCGCAGCCGATGATGCGCGGTTGCACTGCTACTCCCGTTCCACATGCAGCTTAAGAAAGTGGGTCGCGCACGAGATACAGGGATCGTAGTTCCGGATCGCCTGTTCGCATTTCCAGGTGATCTCGTCTTCGGGCCGGGTTGCCACCTGGCCAACAAAGTGCCACAGATCGTCTTCGATCCTCTTCTGGTTCTGCGAGGTGGGAGGAACAATTTTGGCAGAAACGATCAGCCCGTTCTCGTCCAGCCCATACCGATGATAGAGAAGGCCGCGTGGAGCCTCAGTCGCAGCCTGGCCAGTGGCGACGCGAGGCAGCGCCTCAACCCTGGGCGAGGCAGGCGGTTCGTACTCCGCGATCAACTGCAGCGCTTCGTGGCAGGCGAATACCAATTCGACCGCTCGCACGATGATGCTGCGGAATGGATTCCGGCAAGGCACCTTCAGACCACAATCGCGCGCCACCTGTTTTGCCACCTCGGGAAGTTTGTCGAAATTCAGATTGAAACGGGCCAGCGGTCCGACCATGTACGAACCGCCGTCGCGCAAGAGCGAATGAAGAGCATTGGAATGTTGCACGTGCTTCTCGATGAAGTACTCTTCATATTGGGAGACATCAATGTCACGCCCACGGCTGGATACGATGCGGCCCTCATTGAAGGGATACTCGTCGGGATGGGAGAGCGACACAAACACATAGTCCTGCTCAAAATCGGGGAAATCGAACCCGGCGACCAGCTTGGCCGTCGCCACAGAAGCATCCAGCGCCCATTTCAGTTCTTCGCCCAGCTCGCGTAACTCGCTCTTTGTGGGTGTCTTGTAGAATCCGCCGACGGCTGCGGACACGGGATGAATCTCGCGACCGCCCATCACTTTCACGATATGATTGCCAGCCTTCTTGAGGCGTAACCCCTGTTCCACCACCGCGCGGTGGTCGCGAGCCATCTGAATGGCATCGGGATAGCCAAGGAAATCGGGCGCGTGCAGCATGAAGACGTGCAGGGCATGGCTTTCGATCCACTCTCCGCAGTAAAACAGGCGGCGTAACTTCCGCACCGCCGGATCGATCTTGACGCCCAGCGCCCGTTCCACGGCATGTATTGCGCTCATCTGATAGGCAATGGGGCAGATTCCGCAAATACGGGCCGTGATGTCCGCCACTTCCGAGAAATGCCTGCCTCTGAGGAACGCTTCAAACAGTCGTGGCGGCTCGAAGATTTTGAGTTTCACATCCCGCACCTGATCGCCCTTCAGCTTGATGTAAAGCGCGCCCTCGCCTTCGACTCGGGCAAGATAATCGACCTTGATAGTCCTGGTCTTGGCAGTCGTCACGACGGCTTCGTCTCCTCGCTTGCTTTGCGGAACTGCCATGCCCAGGCATTGAAGCTACGGAAAGCCCGCGTGATTTCGGCATTGTCCTGGCCCAGAATGTGGAGTTGGTCGCTGAGCGATCCGGTATTGGGACTTTCCATCGGCCCGTAGCAGCCGTAGCAGCCGCGGTTATAGCTGGGACACAGTGCGCCGCAGCCCGCCTGAGTGACCGGCCCAAGGCAGGGAACTCCTTGGGCCACGGTGATACAGACATTGCCTTTCCGTTTGCATTCCTGGCAAACGCTGTAAGTGGGAACGTTCGGCTTGCGCCCGGCCAGCGTGGCCGTGATCAGTTCGATGAGCTGATACTTATTGATGGGGCAGCCGCGCAATTCGAAATCCACCGGCACGTGCTCAGCGATGGGAGTGGACAACTTCAGCGTGCTGATGAACTGCGGACTGGCGTACACCACGCGGACAAACTCATCCACGTCTTTCCAGTTGCGCAGCGCCTGAATGCCGCCCGCAGTCGCGCATGCGCCGATGGTAATCAGAGTGCGGCATTGGCGCCGGACTTGCTGAATGCGCTGGGCATCGTGGTGAGTGGTGATGGAGCCTTCCACCAGCCCAATGTCATAGGGACCCTTCACCATCGCGCTGCTGGCTTCGGGAAAGTAAGCAATGTCCACGGCGCCCGCAATGTCGAGCAGTTCGTCTTCGGCTTCCAGCAGGGTCAGTTGGCAGCCGTCGCAGGAAGCGAACTTGAAGACTCCGATCTTGGGTTTGTGCCTGCTTTTAGAGCTCATATTTCTCCAGCAGCGGCCGCATCTGCTCGTAGGGAAAAACCGGTCCGTCCTTGCAAATGAAGTGCGGTCCGTACTGGCAATGGCCGCAGAAGCCGACGGCGCACTTCATGTTCCTTTCCATTGAAAGATAAATATCCGCCCGGGCCAACCCGTGGGTCTCGAGTTCGCGAGTAACAAAGCGCATCATGATCTCGGGTCCGCAGACCATGGCGACCGAGCGCGCGGGATGCAGACGTGCGTATTTGAACAACGTCGTCACTACTCCCACGTGTCCGCGCCAGCTCAATCCGCCATAGTCCACAGTGACCAGAACCTGGGTGTCGCGCTGACGCGCCCATGCCGCCAGTTCCTTACGATAGAGCAGATCGCGCGGACTGCGCGCACCGTAGAGAACCACCAGGCGGCCGTAGTCGTTGCGGTTTTGCAACACCTCGTAGATCACGGGGCGCAACGGAGCCAGCCCGATTCCACCCGCTACGATGATGACGTCTCGCCCGCGCGCAGCCTCCACCGGCCAGCCCGTACCAAATGGGCCACGTGCACCGACGCTGTCACCCGCTTCGTGGCCCACGAACGCATGAGTCGCGCTACCCACGGAGCGCACCGTGTATACCAACCGGTCAGGCTCCGCAGGGTGGCCGCTGATGGAGATGGGTAACTCGCCAACTCCGAACACCCACAGCATGCTGAACTGTCCCGGCCGGAAGGGGCTCGAGCCTGCTCCATCCGATGGCTCCAGCGTCAGAGTAAACGTATCCGGCGTCTCCTTGACCACTTGCCGTACCCGGTGCGGTTGGGGAAGCATGGGATCATTTGCGGCTACGGTTGCCATGATTACCCTCGGGACCCGTACACATCCAGAAGCTGTAGGCGTGTGGCTTCCAGCCGGTGCTCAACAATCTGGCAAAAGCGCTTTAACACTTCGTATCCCAGATCGTGGTTCTGTTCACATTTCTCGCGCAGGCATTTTCCATCGAGCGCAAGGGCGCGCGTGTCTTCGACGGCGCGCGCGTGAAACTTCCATTGGTACGGCGGCAACAGCCACGACCATCCTAGAATCTCCCCTTCGCCCAATGTCGCCAGGATGATCGGCTTACGCTGGGGTGCGAAAATCTCCAGGGCAACTTTGCCCGCCCGGATCACGTAGAACTCGTTGGCTTCTTCACCTTCCTTGAAGATGTAGGTGCCGGCATTGAACCGCACGTTTGCGGCACACCCCACCAGCAGGCTCGTGTAGTAGGACTCGAGACCGGTGAAGAAGGGATGCTCAGCTAGAATGTGCTCAAGGGTTTCCATGGCTGTTTTCCTTGGGAGACGCGGCTGGTTCCCGGATGGCGCGCACCTCCTCCGTAATATCAATGCCCACGGGGCACCAGGTAATGCAGCGTCCGCAACCGACGCAGCCGGAGCCGCCAAATTGATCAATCCACGAACCCAGCTTGTGAGTCATCCACTGCCGGTAGCGCGACTTGGTGGACGAGCGCACACTGCCGCCGTGAATGTAGGAGAAGCTCTGGCTGAAGCAGGAGTCCCATTTACGCCAGCGCTCGGCGTGGGTACCGGTCAAATCGCTTACGTCTTCTACCGTGGTGCAAAAGCAGGTCGGGCAAACCATGGTGCAGTTGGCGCAGGTGAGACACCGCTGGGCGACGTTGTCCCAGCGCGGATGGTCAAAGTTCTGGGATAGCAAATCACGAATGTTGGTCGTGTCCATGTGCCGCTGGATTTGGGCTGCCGCACCCTCGACCGCGGCCTTGGCCTCCGCACAGATCTCTGGGGACGCCGGCACCGACTCTAGTTCCGCAAGCACCTCAGCGCCGGCATCACTGCCCGCTTCGATGAGAAACTGATGTTTCTCTGGACCTACCAGTTCTGTCAGCGCAAGATCGAAACCGCGGTCCACATGGGGCCCGGTTTTCATTGAAGTGCAAAAACAAGTGGAGGCCGCTTGCGTGCAATTGACCGCTACAATGAATATCCCCTTCCGTCGGGCAGAATAGATTGGATCCCGGTAACGATCTCCTTGCAGAACACGGTCCTGAACGGCGATGGCGGCAAGTTCGCAGGCTCGAACTCCCAGAAAAGCGCGTCGTGGAGGAGGAGGCGCATTGTTCAGAATGCGTAGAGTCCCGTCTTGCCGTTCGGCGGCAAACAGGCGAATTTCGGCGGGGTGCAGATATTTCTTCCAGCTATGCGGGCCCACCACGTAGCCGAACAATGCTTGGTCGTTACGACGCTGCAAACGGTAGCGGCCTGGCGCTTGTTCGTCGGTCCATCCGGCCGGTAGATCCGCCAGCTTCTCCACCACATCGTAGACAATGGCGCCTTCACGCACCACCGGGCCGACTACTTGATAAGCCCTGCGCTGCAATGCCGGGATCAACCCCTCCAGTTGCTGGACTGTTAAGGTTTTCTTTCCCGACGCCACTGGCTTCCCTCCGGGGTCTGCCGTTTGGCTCACTAATTATGGTACGCCCAAACCGTCGGCTGTGAAAACGCCGCTGAGACCGTCCAAAATAGTGCACCCGGGCAACGCCGTGCTTTGGGGTCTATAATGACGCCCACGCATGGCCCTGAATCCCGGCACTAAGCTCGGCCCTTATGAAATCCTCTCGCCGCTGGGCGCAGGAGGCATGGGCGAAGTCTACCGTGCGCGCGACACGCGATTGGATCGCGATGTTGCCATCAAGGTACTGCTTACGAACTTGGCTTCTGATCCCTCCCTCAGACAGCGGCTGGAGCGCGAGGTAATTGATCTAGGGAGTGACCTCGAATACGACGCCAAAGTCGTTGGCTCCGCCGAATTCAGTCGTGCCGTAAAGGTTGCCCGCCTCGTCGCTGATTAGCCCAGAAAAAGGAGCAGAGCCATCGGTGCAATTGGGTTGTTGGCAGAAGTCGTAAAGTACGGTCTCCTGACCCGATGCAGCGATCTGGAAGACATTCCCGTGGTTGTAGATGTTTCCGGTGGTCGTACCGTACAGAGTCTTTGTCCTGGCATCGACTAATACCCCGGCTGCCGGGACTGCGCCATCCACTCTGTCGAACGAAAAACTACGGGACCGGCCATTGACGCTTATCTCGAAGACTGTCCCGAACCCCTGTGCACCCAAAGATGTTGTGCTGTACAGATTGCCGTGCGGATCGAAGCTTACCTCTCCCAGAGGCGCCACGCCGTATTGACCTGTAGGCAGGAAATGGTCAACGACAGTTTCCGTCCAGCCGCTGGATCCTGGCGAAAGCTTGTAAACCGTTCCTCCTCCCTCCGACTTTTCACCGCCTCCCTCGTAGGTTGTGCCGTACAGATTACCCAAACTATCGAAAGTCACCCCTGAGTGCGGCGAGTGCCGCTTACCAGGACTTCTTTGCCCTGTGAAAAGACGCCGACCCGGACGTCCCGATTCTGAAGCAGGCCAGGGCCGAGTACGCCAAGCTGCAGTAGTCGACGAGCATGGAGTCGACGGACCGTACCGGTCTTTCTTCTCCTTGCCTTTGGTGTTCGTTTGAGGTAATTTTGCGTTCCTCATGGGTGAGTTAA
>JBKQLO010000034.1:0-3122 GCA_052147055.1 Terriglobales bacterium | reverse complement strand
GTCAAACGCTTGTTGCTCAGAGGAGACCCGGCCCGCGAAATCGCGCAGACAGCTCGTGACGAAAAAGTGGACCTGATCGTGATGTCCACGCATGGCCATGGGGTGTTCTACCGCTTTCTGCTGGGTTCGGTGGCAGCAAAAGTGCTACACGACAGCGATTGTCCGGTTTGGACCGACGCCCACCTGAAAGAAGCACCGGTGCGTGAGTTCACCATCCGCAATGTTCTTTGCGCGGTTGATTTGAACTACCACAGCCGCAATACCGTGTCGCGGGCCGCCGAGATGGCCGCAGCCGTCGATGCGACGCTTACGCTCGTCCACGTCACGGCCGGCGCGGAGATCTACGGTCCCGGCGGATCCCACGTCGACCCAGTGTGGAAGGAGACGATCGTCGGCTTCGCCGCCAAAGAGATCGCCAATCTTCAGCAGGACGTGGGCACGAACGCCAAAGTCATCATCGATAGCGGCAATGTCCTGGAGCTGTTGAACCGAGCGGCAGAAGAAACGAAGGCTGACCTCCTGGTCATCGGACACATGCCTTCCGGCGGTCACTTGGGGGCCAACGGCGGTGGCTATGCGATCATTCGCGAGTCGCACATCCCGGTGCTAAGCGTGTGAAGGCCCAACGATCCGCAGCGCGCGATACCTGAGTGAGAGTAACGCGCGCTGCCGCCGCGGGCGGAGTGCTGAAGTCAGGGCATGATGAACGTCTGTTCAGGGCAGAGGACGGTAAGGGCACGAGGCCTGTCGCCTTTCCATGTGTGTTGTTCATGGGTTTTTCTCCTTTGCGGCAAGCACCTCAAACCGAAGACGTTCAGACGTTTAATATCAACCCGCCCTTAAGGGTACGCGGGTAATCCTCAGAAGCCACTAGATTGTGGCTGGTTGAGTCCAAGTAGATATCCCTATCTCATATTGGCATCCCGCAGGAGTTTGGTCCGCCGTTCTTCGTATTCCTCGCTTGTGATCTCCCCGGCGGCATATCTCCTTTTCAGGACCTGTAGAGGGGATTGCATTTCCCGGTAGGTAGTCCGCCTCACCGGCATCATGAAGGAAAAGAACAACATCCAGAGCAGTATCCAAAAAAACCACCAATACCAATGCATTCCCCAAAAGTAGTACATAGCTAGCCTCCGAAAGTGTGCGGGTTATCGTTTCCCGGTTGGTGCCGATGAATTGGAAATGCCTTCATGGGTCAGCGCGAGCTTTGTGCGAACTACTTCATTGGCGGCCCGTCCCTCCGCTGACGACTCCAGTAAGAACTTGGCGAGCCTCTCTGAAATTGAGCGCGATGGAAGGTGACTGAGGCGAGGACCCGCAGTTAGCTCTGCGGGCCCTCGTTGATGGAGACTTTATCGATGGAGACTTCATCCCTTCGACCTTCGCACCGGAGGCACAGTCCCAAGCTCCGCCCTATCGAGCACCGATCGCGAAACCACCTTGCCATCGGCGATCAACCGATCAGGCTCAGGCCTTGCTCAGAACCAGTAGCCGGGAACCCATGTCCAGCCCCACCAGCGATCACTCCAGTGGCCGGGGATCCATATGGCCTCCGGCCACGGCTGATCAAGCCAATAGCCGCCATCCCATTGCCAGTCATTACCATCCCAGTAGTAGTCGCCGGGCACCCAGCTGGTGTTTGCGCGAGTCGCCTTGGGAACCTTCTCTGCTTTCGACACAGGCTTCGGTTTGGTGGTGTGAACTGCCACTGCTGTGGTTTGCTTCTCCGGGTGGGCCGTGCTCTTCGTTACCACATTCGGTTTCGACGAACTCCCGGTCTGGGCTACCAGGTCGGTCGCCGTCCAAGCAAGAAGAAACATGGCGGCGAAGAGAACAGTTGCGAGCTTCTTTGACATTGTTTATCTCCTTTTTTTTAAGACTTGTGCGAGCTACTCCATTGGCGGCCCGTCCCTCCGCTGACGACTCCAGTAAGAACTTGGCGAGCAGCTCCGAAATCGACCGCAATGATGGTAGGGCTGGCAGCCATGGTACGACTGTTCACAACTGAACACTTTTCACAAATAAACTGCCGGTAACTGTCTTCATGGCGGATACAAGGCATTAACCTGTGCGGACGCTAACTCCGGGCTGCACCGGGAGTTTTGAAGGGATTCGATAGTGATCTTAGACCCGTGTATCTCCCCACAACCAGTGCCAGTCTGCGGTTCGTTGTCGCCTGACTCTGCGCGACGTTGCGCCAAATCTTCCCGCGCCCTCGACGGTTCGGTCTGGTTCAAGGTTAAGGTGATTACGCTGCTGCCCCGCTACGCTGGCAAAGTTCGTTAGATCGCAGTGCGAGCCTCTGCGATTGCGTCACTCGTTCGATGATCCGCACCAGCCCTTCCGGCGGTTCGCTCTTCATCACGTACTCATCCACCAACCACAGGATTCGCTCTGGCAACTCGGAGTACGCGGAAAGCAGGATGATCGGCAGGCTGGGAAACCGTTGCTTGATGTGGCAGGCTACGGCCTCCGCGTCCATGCCTTCCTGTCTGTACTCCAGTAGAACCGCAGCCACCGACGTTTCCTCCAACATTTTCACCGCGGTGTAGCCGCTCGACGCGATCTTGACGCAATAACCACGAGATTCTAGCGTCGTCTTGCGAAGCTCCAGCACTTGTGGACGGTCGTCGATGCACAACACGGTGGGGGATTCCATTGCCACATCTCCTCGGGATAGTGACAAGCTGCACTTGGCTGGAGGAAGCTTTTCGAAGACTGAGCCCTGCGCGAATACTGGTTCTATGCGGCGACTGTCTTTGCCTTCTGTTGAGTCACCTCCGACTCTGCTTGCAGCCAATCGTCTAGTTCGTATCCATCTTCTCTCCCGCGTTGCTCGTACAGTTCGTGAGCACGACGACGGATTTGCTCCTGAATATCACTGGTAGATTCGGTTGTTTGTCTGGTTGTCCTTAGGGGAGTGGGTGTTGTGAGCGTAGGCTTCATTGTGATGTCACTCCTTGTGCAGGTAATCGTTGACGGTCTCTGTTGACGCTTCCTTGCCACCCGGCTATGCGGCTTGAACCTTCGCCAATAGCCAATTCTTGGGCACCGACTGAAAAATTAGTTCATCTTCAGGAACGGTAAAGTCGATTCCGCAGCGCGGGCACGCGAACTCCCAT
>JBKQLO010000033.1:0-29272 GCA_052147055.1 Terriglobales bacterium | reverse complement strand
CTGCTTTTACTTCGCCGGGAGACGCGGCCCCGTCCTCCTGTAGCCGCCGTAGGGCCTCCAGGTTGCGCTGCGCGGTATCACGCTCAGTGCGGGTCTTGGTCAGGTGGGAATCTAAAGTCAGCACTTCTTCGCGGTTTCCTCCGGTCTGGACCGCGCTGAGATCGGCCTGTGCCGAGCGTATCTGCGCCAGCGCTCGAGCCGCCGCGCTGCGCGCCTCCACGTCATTCATCTGCAATAAGAGTTGCCCTTGCTTGACGTGGTCGCCCTCCCTGACGAGCAACTTCGTCACCGTTGTTCCTACGGGAGCATGAGCCTCGAAGTTTTCAATCGGCTCAACCTTGCCGTTGGTGGAAACCACGCTGCGGATGGTGCCGCGCTGTGCCATCGCCGCCCGCACCGGTACTACCTCACCTCGCGACATGAAGGACGCAAGCAACACTACTCCCACCACAATGCCCGCTGTCCAGAGGAGCCAGCGATTGCGGTTCCAAAAGCCGCGACTGTTACCGGTCCATGACATGCGAAGGGCTGACTGAAACTACTGTACCACCGGGTACTCAATAGATTGTACGCAGGAACCTCATCCGTTAGATGCGAAAGTGCTCCTAAGGAACCGCAAATACCCAGAGATTTCGCCGTTTCCGTGGGTTGGTTACAATGAGATATGCCCAAGACGCCGCGCTACACTCGGGTTCACGCTGAAGCTGGTCTGGACGCGCGCTTCCCGGAAATCGAAACTTGGCCGAACCAGTTTCCGGGATATGAAATCGTAGTGGATGACCCCGAGTTTACCTCGGTGTGCCCAAAAACCGGTTTGCCCGACTTTGGCACGCTGACCATCCGTTACGTGCCCGACAAACGCTGTCTCGAACTGAAATCGCTCAAAGAATACTTGCAGTCGTATCGCAATCTGGGAATCTTCCAGGAGAACATTGTCAATCACGTGCTCGACGATGTGGTGCGTTGGGCGAAACCAGTATGGGCCGAGGTCAAGGGTGACTTTCGGCCTCGCGGCGGGATATCGACGGTGGTGGTGGCGAAGTGGCCGCGGGCAAAGCGACGGCGCAAGGCTTAAGCTGAGACGAATGGGGAATGTGAACTTGGATGGTTGGGCAGCACCGGTGAGGAGTCTACGATGACGGTATCTGTCTTTATCGGGACGAGCGTGGACGGCTTCATCGCGCGGCCGAATGGCGATCTCGACTTCTTGCCGGAGGGCGGCGGCGAGCCCCACGGTTACAACGAGTTTATGGCAAGCGTCGATGCGCTGGTGATAGGCCGCAAGACCTTCGAGACGGTTCTGGCCTTTCCCGCCTGGCCCTATGGCGACAAGCGCGTCGTGGTCTTGAGCAGCCGGCCGGTCGACTTCTCCGCGGTGCGCGGAGGCGTGGTGGAACAGATGGCCGGGACTCCGGCGGAGATTGTCTCGAAACTCGCCGCCACTGGCGTCCGCCACATTTACGTTGACGGAGGAGTCACGATTCAAGGCTTTCTGCGCGCCGGCCTGGTTCAACGTCTCATTATCACTCGTGTGCCTGTGCTCATTGGAGATGGAATCCCTCTCTTCGGCGCCCTGCCGCGCGATGTGCGGCTGCATCACGTGGCCACGCAGCACTATCCCAGTGGCTTGGTGAAGAGCGAGTACCGGGTTGTAGCCTAAGCATCCGACTACTTGCCCGCAGGGAGGAATTTCCCAATTGTCTCATTCAGGAACTTCTCGTCCGCGGCGCTTCCGCCAGCGCCGGCAGTGTGTCCCCAAAGCGAGGGAATCGGCACCAGCGACACCTTGGACATGAATGCCGCCTCATAGCGCGCGTCGCCCAGGGGGAAGTACAAATCCGTTTCCGAGGGCATATACAGAAATGGAACCTTGATCGAACGCAGGGCTTTCTCCACATCACCGCCGAAGCCAGGGGTAGCTCCCACATCGTGCCGTTCCCAGGTGCGCATTTGTAGGATCAGATCATTGGCATCGGCGCCCGGAATAAAATTCGTGCGGAAATTGTTCAACACCTGGTCGAAGGTTGTACCGGGTTTCTCGGTTTCGCGCCACAATTCGCGGCGCCACCATTCCTGAGAGAACAGCCAAGCTGTCCACACCACCGCGAACGCTTCCAGACCCTTGGTGGGTGGCGTCTTGTAGTCACCATTCTGGAAGGCGGCGTCGGCAGTCAGCGCCGCGATCTGCCCTTCCAGACGCACCACGCCGTGGGGGTAGGTTTTTGCCGTCCCACAGGTTGCGACGATGCGGTCGGCGAAGTCGGGATAGCTGACCGCCCACTGGAAGGCTTGCTGCGCACCCATGGAGAAGCCAATGATGGCGCGCACGTGGGTGATCTTGAGTTCTTCCGTAAGCAGGCGATGTACCGCTTCAACATTGTCGCGAATCGTCATCACCGGAAAGCGAGGACCGTGAAACGGCTCCGCAGTGTTGCTTGGAGAAGACGAATGCCCGTTGCCGAAAAGCTCCGTAGCCACCAGGAAAAGCTGCGAAGTATCGAGAGCATGTCCCGGCCCACTCAGCCATTCATAGCCGTGGAAGTCCGCCATGTAATGCGAAGGCAGCAGCACGACATTGTCCTTGGCAGCGTTCAGATGGCCGTAGGTTCCATACACGACTCGAACCTGGGGCAAGGTCACGCCACTCTCCGTCTTGAAGTTCGCGATGACGAACTCGTGGCGCTCGGAGGGCTGGGGCTTGGCACTGGCCGCATCCTGCGCGACCAGTGAAACTGAGAGTAGAACAACGAAGAGGAAAACGATCTTTTTCATGGGTGAGATGTTCCTTGTGTCGCGCTCGCAATTTGACCGTCTTGAACTCTACTTAGTCCAAGAGCTTACCGCAAGGTTCGGCGTAGGTTTGTGCACGGCCTGCCTCATAACCGGGATTTTTCGCTATCATGGCAGAGTGACACGAACTGCTGTCGCCATTGCGCTGCTCGCGGCGCTCACTGCTTGTTACAGCGGGACCCGTCCGCCCCATATCGGCTCGGATGCTCCCGACTTCACGGTGCAGGACGCTGACCGTAAAGTCACGCTCAGCCAGTTTCGCGGGCAGGTCGTGGTGCTAAATTTCTGGGCGACTTGGTGTCCGCCGTGTGTTGAGGAGACGCCTTCGCTGGTCCAAATGCAGCAGCGATTCAAGGACAAGGGCGTGGTCGTCGTGGCCGTGAGCATCGATGTCGACGACAAGGCTTACCACCGCTTCCTCAACGACTACCACGTCAATTTGCTCACCGTCCGCGACCCGGACGAAAAAAGTCCGGCGCTGTACGGTACCCATGGCTGGCCCGAGACTTACATTATCGACCGCAGCGGCGTACTCCGCCGGAAATTCATCGGACCGGTCGATTGGAACAGTCCGGAAATCACGGACTTCTTGACCAAGCTGTAGCAGGCAAGTGTAGACGGTCTCTGCGACCCGCTCGACTCGTCGTGCTATATTCACCGCCAAGTGACCTCGACCAAACTCTATCCCTGGACGGCGCTGGGCGTGCTGACCACGCTGAATCTGCTCAACTACATCGACCGCTCGGTGCTGTTCGCGGTGCAGCCGCTGGTACAAACCGAATTTCATCTCAGCAATACCCAGGTTGGCTACCTTACCAGCGCTTTTCTCGGTTTCTATATGATTGCGGCGCCGTTCACCGGGCCGCTGGCCGACCGCTATTCGCGCAAGATGATCATCGTGTTCGGTGCGATTTTCTGGAGCGCTCTGACGCTGCTCACCGCGGTCACTCACACCTATTGGGAATTGCTGGTCCGGCATACTCTGGTCGGAGTGGGCGAAGCCACCTTCGTGACCATCGCTCCCACCTTCGTTGCCGATCTTTTTCCCGAACGCATGCGAGGCCGAATCTTCGGCATCTTTTATCTCGCGATCCCCGTGGGCACCGCTGCCGGCTACCTGCTGGGCGGCAAGTTGGGCCCGAGTATGGGATGGCGATATCCGTTTTATCTGGCTGCGGCGCCAGGTTTCTTGCTCGCGCTGGCCATGCTGTTCGTTCCAGAACCTCCGCGGGGACAGTTCGATTCGCTGAAAGAGACGCCGGAGCGGGGAACACTTATCGGCTTGCTTCGCAATCGAGCATTTTGGACAGTCACGTTGGGGATGGCCGCATCCACGTTTTCGCTGGGCGGGATACAGGTCTGGATGCCAACTTTTCTGTCCCGCGCGCGCGGGTACACGCTCGAATCTGCCAACCTGATTTTCGGCGCCATCGTCGTCGTTGACGGCATTCTGGCGTCTCTGATCGGAGGCTGGATCGGCGACCGCCTTCTGCCACGCATGAAAGGCTCGTATTACTTTGTGTCTGCCATCAGCATGGGACTGGGCGTGCCGGTCATGATTGTGGCTCTGTTCTTCCAAGGCCCAATTATGGTGCCCGCCATCGCTGTCGCTGCATTTCTGCTTCTCATCAATACTTCACCGCTTAATACCGCGCTGGTGAACGCCGTCGGCGCCCACATCCGCGCCACCGCCATCGCACTTAATATTTTCATGTTTCATCTGCTTGGCGATGTTCCATCTCCCACGCTCATGGGATACGTGGCCGACCGCCGTTCGCTGGAGACCGCATTTATTCTGCCGGTCATCGCCATGGGGGTTTCCTCCGTCGTACTGTTTTACGGCATGCGATTTGCTCCCGCCGTGGCTGGCGCAGGCGATGGGGCGGGGCTGAAGGACCACGCCGGATGAATTATTTCCACTGGATCGCAGGCTGCATTCTGGCCCTGGTCTGGTTCTCGCGTCTGCTGGAAGCCGCTCTGGGCGTCCCCAGGGTTACGGACGTCTCCCTCCCTGCGTGGAATCACAAGCTCGCAGCCGGCAGCCCGCGTGTGAGCATCATCGTCCCCGCCCGCAATGAAGAAGAACATATCGAACAGACGCTCATTCAATTGCTCCAGCTTGATTACGATAACTATGAGGTGATCGCCGTCAACGATCGCTCCACCGACCGCACCGGCGAAGCCATGGATCGAGTGGCGTCCACTCCCAACGCACACCAGCGGCTTAGGGTCATCCATGTTTCCAGCCTGCCGCCGAATTGGCTGGGCAAAGCCCACGCCATGTGGACCGGCGCCAAGCAAGCCAACGGAGAATGGCTCTTATTCACTGACGCCGACGTGCTATTCCGGCCGGACACGCTGATTCGAACTCTGGCCTACGCCGTCGCCGAACATGCCGATCATGTTGTTCTGTTCCCCGACTTCGTTATGTACGGGCCCGGCGAAAGAATGATGATCGCGTTCTTCCAGACACTATTTCTGTTCGGACACCGGCCCTGGAAAGTCGCCAATCCCAAGACCAAAGACTTCATGGGCGTCGGCGCCTTCAATCTGATTCGCCGCCAGGTTTACCAAGCCGTTGGCACCTATGAAGCGCTGCGATTCGAAGTTCTCGACGACATGAAACTGGGGAAAGTGGTGAAGAATGGTGGTCATCGGCAACGCAACGTTTTCGGTCGCGGATTGCTCTCTATTCGCTGGGCCAAGAGTGCAATGGGGGTGGTGGAGAATCTCACCAAGAACATGTTTGCGGTTATGTCATTTCAGTGGTGGCGGGCGCTGGCTTCTGCGTTTGGACTGATTTTCTTGAATATTTTGCCGTTTGCCGGGGTGGTGCTGGCGCACGGCTGGGCGCGTGTGCCCTACGCGATCGCATTGGCCTCCATGTTCGGAATCTACGTGGGCATGTCCCGCATGTCAGACATTCCGGCGTACTACATCGTGCTGCATCCCGTGAGTTCCGTGTTATTTGTTTACATCATGCTGCGGTCGATGGTCTTGACTCTGGGCCGTGGCGGCGTGGTCTGGCGTGGCACGTTTTATCCCCTGGAGGAGCTGCGCAAAGGGATGGTCTAAGCCGCCGGCGGCTTTACTGATCGTCGTCCTCAATCTCTGCCGGCACGTTTGGGGTCTGCTTCTTCTTTGTAGTCGTTCGCGCTGCCTTGGGATGACTCATGGATCCGGCGCTGGCGTGGCCTTGCTTCTCCACATCGTAATTCTTGGGCAGACGAGGAATCGTCGCCGCTTCTCCACCCAGCTGGCGAAGCTGGTCCAGCACAATCTCCGCCCGTCCGTCGTAGTTTTTCACCGGGCCGTGAATTTCCACGACCTTGCCTTTCAGTTCCCGTATATCACCAATATCTTTCAGATGTCCGGGAAAAACCACGACCGTGAACGGACACACGCGGAAGTCCTCGCAGAAGTCGAAAAAGGTTACTCCTCTGCTCCCATGCTTGAGCCCCAGGACTCTGCCGGTGACGCACTGCGTCTCGCCGATGTGGTCGCGGGCCTGGGTGAAGGGAATGCACTGTGCCACCGCAAACGCGGAGAAGATCAATGGGCACGCCAGGTGTCGCACCACCGTGAGCATGCCAATATTGTAGGAGGTGGCGGAACGCGCGAGAGAAGGGAAGTGGCAAAATTGCGAGTGTTTGTCCCGAAAGGGAAAAGGCGCAAAAAGGGCGCTCGTAACCTCGAGGGCCCTCTTCGCCGACAGGAAGTCTACTTGAAAGATTTTATCGCCACGGCCTCGTCTTCCTTTACATCAAAGACGGTGTACAGCTTGGTGATCTGCAACAGGTCGTGGACCTTCTTGGTCAGGTTCAGCAGCTTGAGATCGCCGCTCTGGTTGCGCACGGTGGTGAAGGCGCTGACCAATTCGCCGATACCCGAGCTGTCAATGTAGGTGACCTCGCCCAGGTTCAGCAGAATCTTCTTCTGGCCCTTGGTGAGCAGGTCGCGCACGGCGTCGCGCAGAATCACGCTGCCCTCACCGAGTGTGATACGGCCACTACAATCCACAATCGTAACCCCATCCACCTGACGAGTACTGGTCTTCATGCTCACTGGGAAGCCTCCTTGGCGCCCCCGGACGGCCCGGGGACGTGTTTAACGAGTTTGATTTCGGTGCCCGTTTGCGAAGGATGAATTTGTACTTCATCCATGAACGAACGTATAAGAAAAATCCCCCGGCCCGAGGTCTTCATCAGGTTCTCCGGAGCCAAAGGATCGGGAATCTTCGCCGGATCCATGCCTTTTCCCTGATCGCGAATCGTAATGACCAGGTCCCGGCTGGTGGTTTCGAATTCCAGCTTCACTTTCTTTCCCGGATCATAGGCGTTGCCGTGCAGTACGGCATTGACCGCGGCCTCGCGCACTGCCATGGAAATCTGCATGACCTCGTCTTCGCCAAAGCCCGCTTCGACCGCGATCCGGGTCGCCGTGTTTTCGGCACTGTCGACGGTTTCGAGCGTCGAATCCAGTGTGTAAGAGACCCGCTGGTCGGTCATGGCTAAAGTTTATGAAAAATAAAGCAGACCCGGATTATCCGCCCGGCCGACACCGCGATGCTGCGCACGGTTTGCCCGCACGCGGGGAACAGCCCCGTCGGACGAAGTCGCTAGTTTCGCCTGTTCGCTGTGCAAATGTCAACGCGGTCATGCGGAGGGGTCCAGAATAACTAGACACCAGAGCGGCAAAGGACGGTCTGGCGATCCTTCGGGCAAGGGCGTCCGAGTCTACGGATGTGGGTTCCCGCCCCCATCTTGCTGGATTCCACTCCCCGACTTGAGTATGCTCTCACCATGCCGACGGTTACCCTCAGCGAACTGCTGGGCTCGCCAGTGTTTGATCCGGGCGGGCGCTGTGGGCGGGTGCGCGAGCTGGCCGTTTCCCCGCAGGAAGACCCTGCGCGCATTGCGATTCTTGTGGTTCGTACCAAGTCCGGCGACCGCGCCCTGCCGTTTAGTGCAGTGATCTCTATCAACGGAGGCCTGTGTACCGCGACCTCGGCTTCCACCTGGACTACTGCCGACGAACCCGAAGGCCTGCTGCTGCTTTCCCGCGACCTGCTGGATCAGCAAATCATTGATGTCCACGGACGCAAAGTGGTTCGCGTCAACGACGTGGACTTGCATCAGGACAACAACAACAGTCATCCCACACTGAAAGTCGCAGCTGTGGATGTTGGCGCCCGCGGCGCGGTGCGGCGGTTGCTCAAGGGCGTGGTGCCGATGGGGCCGCTGCGCGCGCTGCTGCGCCAGATTCCCGAGCGCGTCATTCCCTGGGAATTTGTGGATGTGATTGAAACCGATCCTGCCCGGCGGGTGAAACTGAAAATCTCTCACGAGCGCCTGGCTCGGCTGCATCCCGCTGACATTGCCGACATTGTCGAAGATCTGGCTCCCGACGAGCGTGAAGCCGTGTTTGAGACCCTCGACGACGGAGTCGCGGCCGAAGCGCTCGAGGAAGTCGAACCCAAGGTGCAGAAGTCCATCGTCGAGTCGCTCGATTCGGACCGTGCGGCTGAGATCGTCGAAGAAATGGATCCCGACGCCGCTGCCGACCTGCTGGCCGATCTCTCGGAAGATCGCACCGAGGAAATTCTGCTGGAGATGGCGCCGGCGGAGCGCAAAGAAGTATCCGACCTTCTCGAGTTCAAGGAAGATACGGCTGCGGGCCGGATGAACACGCAGTATCTGGCGTTGCACGTGAATGCCAACGCCCACGATGCGGTCGAGACGCTGCGCCATTTCGAGGGTGGGATCGAGACGGTAAGCACGATCTATCTAGTGGATTCGCACGGGACGTTGGCCGGGGCCGTGCCTCTGGCCAAGCTGGTGCTGGCCACGCCCAACACGCCGTTGCTATCCCTGACCAAGGAGCCTCTGATCTCCTGCCATGCCGGTGCGGGGGAAAAAGCCGTCGCCGAACTCTTCGACAAGTACAACCTGCTGACTCTGCCGGTGGTAGACGATCATAAGAAGCTGACGGGTGTTATTACCTCCGACGACATCATCAGCCTGCTACGGGCGAAGCTGTAGGGTGGTAGCGCCTACGTCCCTGGGAATGACAAATCGTAGGGTGTGAGTTCACACGCAATAAATTCTCCAACTTTTCCTGTTCAGATTCCCGCGCTCCGTTTATTCTGTTGCATCGTCTTGCGGCCATCACGGTCTATGTCGGCGAACTGTGCCCATGAAATTCCTGAAAAGCTGGAAAGCCCGGTTCATACTGTTCTTCGCGGTCGTCGGACCCGGCTTCATTACCGCCAATGTCGACAATGATGCCAACGGCATCTACACCTACTCGGCTGCCGGCGCCCAGTTTGGCCACTTGCTGTTGTGGACCCTGATCCCCATCACCCTGGCTTTGATCGTGGTGCAGGAAATCTGTGCCCGCATGGGCGCGGTCACCGGCAAGGGCCTCAGCGATCTGATTCGCGAAGAATTCGGGCTGCGCATCACCTTCTTCATGATGATCGGAATTCTGATCATCAACTTCGGCAACGTGGTCGGCGAGTTTGCCGGAATCGCCGGCAGCCTGGAACTCTTCGGCCTCTCCAAATACATCACGGTGCCGATTTGCGCCGTCATCGTGTGGTTGATCCCGGTCAAGGGCCACTACAAAAGCGTGGAGAAAGTTTTTCTGGTGGCCTCGTTCTTTTATGTGACCTACATTATCGCCGGCTTTTTTGCCAAGCCGGCCTGGGTTGACGCGCTGGTTCTAACCATAAAACCGCCGCCCCGCGCAGCCTTCATGCTGCCCGGCTACCTCTATATGGCGATCGGAGTGGTAGGCACAACGATCGCGCCCTGGATGCAGTTCTACTTGCAATCTTCGATCGTCGAGAAGGGTGTCACCAAACGGCAATACAAGGCTTCCCAGATTGACGTGATCGCAGGTTGCATCTTCACTGACATTGTGGCCTGGTTCATCATCGTAGCCTGCGCCGCCACGCTGTACGTCCACGGTTATCACAACATTTCAGACGCCAAAGACGCCGCCCAGGCCCTGCGTCCCCTGGCCGGAGATTACGCCTACATCCTGTTTGCCGTGGGATTGTTTAATGCCTCACTGTTTGCCGCGTCCATCCTGCCCCTTTCCACAGCCTATACCGTCTGCGAAGGGCTGGGATTCGAGTCCGGGGTGGGAAAGAAGTTCAGCGAGGCGCCAGTGTTCTACTGGTTGTACACCGCTCTGATTGTGGCTGGCGCCGGCTTCATTCTGTTTCCCGACCTGCCGCTGGTGAAAATATCCATTCTTTCCCAGGTGATCAACGGAGTCGCGATCCCACCCGTGCTGATTTTCATGCTCCTGCTGGTGAATAAGAAAGAACTGATGGGCGAGTACGTCAACTCCCGTATTTACAACATCGTTGCCTGGACCACCACCGTGGTGATGACCATCTTGACCTTGGCCTATTGCTGGACGCTGCGGCCGGGCGGAGGCTAGGCGCTCGAGGGTAGGGACTTTGGTCTCATCGCCGGATAACTCTTTCACCCCGCGCCCCTTCTGTCTATAATGAAGCGAATTCTGGGGTAGCGCATGCGCAGTCTCCCAATCCTTCTGGCGTCTTCCTTGTTGCTCACTACCTCGCTTTTCGCACAGACCGGCACGCTGTCTCCATTTCCGGGTGCTGCAACCTCGCTGGTCAAGACCTATCACGATGGCAGCATTCGCGACATCGACGCCATCGGCAACCGCAAGATCGGTTGCGAACGCGGCGTAGGCAACTGGTACAGCCTGGAAAAACAGATCGAGATGGGAAGGTCGTACGCCCAGCAGATGGAGGGTGCGGCCAAACTGATCACCGACCCCGTCGTCACCGAGTACGTCAACCGCATCGGGCAAAACCTGGTAAGGAATTCCGACGCGCAGGTTCCGTTCACCATCAAGGTCATCGACACCGACGACATCAATGCCTTTGCGCTGCCCGGCGGGTTTTTCTACGTGGACTCGGGTCTGATTCTGGCTGCCGATAACGAAGCCGAACTTGCCGGCGTCATGTCGCATGAGATCGCCCACGTAGCCGCGTGTCACGTCGCGCGCGAGAACACGCGCAGTCAACTGTTCAACCTGGCATCGATTCCCCTGATTTTTGTGGGTGGCGGGATTGGGTTCGCGGCCCGAAATCTGATGGGACTGGCGGTGCCTATGGGCTTTCTTCAGTTCAGCCGCAACTTTGAAGCCGAAGCCGACTTTCTGGGGATTGAATATATGTACAAGGCGGGATACGATCCCCAGGCCCTGACCTCATTCTTTGAAAAGGTAAAGGCTCTGGAGAAGCACAAGCCCGGCACCATCGCCAAGGCTTTTGATACCCATCCCCAGACCCCGGACCGTATTCAAAAGACGCAACAGGAAATCAACACCTTGCTGCCTCCGGAACCCGAGTACAAAGTGGACACGTCGGAGTTCGTCGATGTAAGAGCACGGTTGTTTGAACTTCAGAACCGGCATACACCCAACGATGGCAAGCCAGGCAATCGTCCCACGTTGCGCCGTGCTGCCCACGCTCCGTCCAGCGATGACGACGCCGCCAGCAGCAACCCCGGCGATGATCATCCGACTCTGAAGCGGCACGACAATCCGCCGCCGTCAGACTAGCCAAACGGAGTCACAGCCGACATCCGTTAAAGAACCCTGCCTTCAGCCACGTCCTTTAGCAGCTTCACATCGGCCTCCAGAAAATCGAACCCCGGCAATTCGGCCCGCGTAGCCCAGCGAATCTCACGAAAAATGCGGTTCTCAATTGTCCCCGTATACTCCCTCACCACGTAGAAGCGCAGTTCGACCGAGTTCCCAGTCTTGTAGGTGTGGCGAATGCGTTCGATTTCTTCGCCGATGGTCGCATCGATGCCCAGTTCCTCATCGAGTTCGCGGTGTAGCGCATCGCGAGGCTGCTCACCGGCTTCGATTTTGCCCCCGGGAAACTCCCACTTCAAAGGCATGGTCTGGTGGCGCGTGCGCTGGCAGACCAGCACTTTGTCGTCCTTAACGATCAACGCTGCCACCACTTGTTTCATGAAAGGGCCAGGACCCGGGACAGCGATTGCTCAAGTAATGTCAGGTTATTTATTTGGAAGACTTTTCCAGGCTTGCGCCCACCAGGCCGGCACAGTATTCCACCAGAGCGCGGTCCTCGTCTTTGAAGGCCGCGGGGAAATGACTGTCGATGTCGAGTTCTCCCACGACCTTGCCGTGAACAAACACGGGAACCACGATCTCCGACTTGGTTTCCAGCGAACACGCCAGGTAACGAGGATCCAGGCTGACGTCATCAACCACGACGGTCGTGCCGGTAGAGGCCGCGGCGCCACAAATCCCCTGATGCAGGGGAATTCGAGTGTGCGGAGTCATTGCCCCTTGAAACGAGCCCAGCACAAGCATCGGCGGTGGGCCTGCCTCCAGCATGTAAAAACCCACCCAGTTATATTTCAACATGCGTTGCTGCAACAGGTTGACGATCCGCTCCATCAGCTCTCTTGCGGACTTCGCTTCCATCGCCAGTTGCGCCAACTCTGCTTGCACATCCTTAGCTTTTGTCGCCGTGGACATAGGGGAAATATTATCTCAGCCGCTACCGGCCGTGCACAGGTACGTCGGTAATACATCGTAGACCCGAAACGTGTGGAAAATCCTCAGGATGAATGGCCACAGCCAGGGCGTGCAGTCCGCGCACCAGCGTGGGTGCGGGAGTGTTCAGGAGTTCGTCAGGAATGCAGTAAACGCGGCCTTGCTGCGCCGCCTGCATCTCCGTCCAGCCACGGTCGCGAACAACTCTTTCCAGCGGCACCCGGTCGCCTGCTCCGCACCACGCCGCAACCAGCACGTCCGGATCTTCGCGCAGGATGGCCTCCGCCGAGGTTTGTGCCCCCGGCGTTCCCACGAACGTCCCGCCGGCCGCATGCACCAATTCTGCAACCCACGGCTGCGACGCGATTAGCGGCTTGCCCCATTCTTCGCAAAAGACGCGCCGACGGGGCCTGGCAGCGGTCTTTCTGCTTATTGCTTCGATCTCCCGCTGCATCTCAGCAATGACTTCCTCGCCCCGATCCGACGCTCCTACGACTCCGGAGACGGTTGCGATGTCGCTGTAGATGTCAGCTAGCGTCTTGGGAGCAAGACCGAGAAAGCGTGCGCCAGCCTTCAGAATCTCCGCGACCGCTTTTTCCTGGTAGGGCACGGCGGCGATCACCAATTCAGGCCGGGCCGCGGCAATCTCGCCGCTGTTGGCGGTCCAGGAATCGTGTACCACGGCGAGCTTTCGATCGCGGACCTCGGGACACACATCCGCGCAGTACTTGGTGCAGGCCACCAGGCGATCCAGTTTACCGATGGCTGCGAGAATTACAGTCGCGCTGGGCTGGAGGGAGACGATCCGTTGCGGCGTATGATCGCGCGGCACAATGAATGCCATCTTATCGCGTAAAAACCTAGCTTGCTACGCCTCACTTGCTACAATTCTTGCGATGTATTCCGCTCAAGTCCTCGATCATTTTCAGAACCCGCGCAACCCCGGAGCCGTGGCCGGGCCTGACGCGGCGGCACAGCTTGAAAACCCCGCTTGTGGCGACGTCTTGAGACTGACTCTGAAAATTGAGGTCGGCCGCATCGCAGAAATTCGTTTCCTCGCCAAAGGCTGCGTTCCCGCGATTGCCTGCGGGTCGGCACTGACTGAGTTGGTGAAGGGACGAACGGTCGAAAATGCCCGGGCCTTGAAGCGGGAAGAGTTAGTGCGCGCCGTCGGCGGCTTGCCCGATGCGTCTACCCACGCCAGCCATCTGGCCATGGACACGCTAGCGGCAATTCTCAAACAGGTAGGAACCTAGCGCTGTTGTTTGGTCCGTGAAGATCCGTGGCGTTGTTAATGTTTGTCTGGCCGGTACACCGTCCAGCCGCGCTCCCGAGCAGTCGTCTCCAGATCAGGGTTGGGATTCACCGCGAACGGATGCCTTGCCATCGCCAGCATCTCCGTGTCCCAACGCGAATTGCCAAAAGCGATGTCGGGATCTTTGCGGATGACATCACGAATCGCCGCCGCTTTGCCTGCGCCCGTAGGCACCCGTACCAGGCGGTCGGTGACAATCCCATTCTCCATCTCCACCGCTGCCGCCAGAATTCGGTCTTTCGAGATCCCGCAATACTTCATGCCGGCGCGAATCACCCATTCGTTGGTGGATGACACCGCCCAGACGTCGCAGCCCGACTCTCGCAGCCGGCGCACCAGTTCGCGCATCTCGGGAAAAATCTGGGAAACGAAATTCTCTTCGAAGTATTGATTCGCGGCCTGCTGCACCTGAGACTCGGCGAGTCCGCGATGCATGGTCACCATTTCGCCGCACATATCGTCTTCAATCACTTTTCCCGCCCGATAGTAGGCGTAGCGCGGCCGCGCCCAGCGCGCGACCTCACCCGAGACCACGCCTCGCTTCAGTTCCCAATCGAAGAACCCTTCGCCGGCGTCGCCCGCCCACAAGGTTCCGTCGCAGTCAAACACCGCAAGCCGGGGCTGAAGGCGAAGTACGGAATCCACGAAGGCGGCAGCTATAGATGGTGCCAAGGCGTTCTCTCACTTGCGCGGTGTCGAGGACAGAGCCGCATAGTCCTGCGGCGTGTCCACATTCAGCGTAACCGCAGGGTCATCCACTCGGACATAGGAAATGTGTTGCTGATTCTGGTGCTCAATCTCGCGGGCGGTGGAAGTTGGGGCAGCTTTCAGAAAGACTTCAATCATCTCCCGCGCAATCAGAAAAGGATGTCCATGCTTGCCGCCAAATTCCGGGACCACCGACCAGGTCGCGGCGGTGCGTGACGCAAACGCTGCGCACAGAGCCTGCAAAGTGTCCGCGCTCACAGGGGGCCGGTCCACCAAAGTGATCATGGCGGCATCGCGGCCATGGTTCATGACCTCTTGCAATCCTACCTGAAGCGAACTGAACTGCCCTTGCTTCGGCGCGGGATTTCGCACCAGAGAAGCGCCGTTTGAGTACACCACCGCGGCTACGTTGGGTTCATTCTTTCCCACCACCACAATCACCAGCTCGCTGAAAGCGAGCAGAGACAGGATCGCGGCTGCCAGAAACGTCTGGCCACCGGGCGGATTTCCGGGCCCGGCTGGCGGCCAGGGCAGGAGAGCTTTGTCAGTGCCCATACGAGTGGACTCGCCGGCGGAGAGAATCACTCCGCATAAACTGGGCGCGTAAGCCATGAACTGAAGATAACAGAAACCGGGGTTTCGATCAGCGTTCATTCGCGTTGATCTGCGGCGATGATTCTGCGCTCCCGAGGTGCTCGGCGGCTAAAGTTTTTCTTCGGGATCTTGAAGTACCGTGGCCTCGGCGGGGCCCTGGATATGCGTCTTGAACCAGCTCATGTGGGGCAGGGCGCGTTCCGCGCGCCGGCGCACAGCGATCAACTCCGCTGTAATTGCTACCGCAATCTCCTCCGGCGTGATCGCTCCGATGTCCAGACCGACCGGCGCATGCACTCGCTCGAACAAATGCGCCGGAAGCCCTTCTTTGGTCAGTTCGCGAAAAATGGAAATCGTCTTGCGCTTCGACCCAATCATTCCTATATATCGCGCTTGGGTCTGCACCGCCCAGCGCAGCACCCGCATGTCGTCACGATGGCCCCGCGTCACGATGACGATGTACGACGATTCCTGCGGCGTAATCTTCGCCATCGCCTGTTCGAAGTCTTCCGCAATCACTTCTTTGGCATCGGGAAAACGCTCACGGCTGGCGTAGGCGGCGCGGTCGTCCACCACGGCCACGTCGAATCCGGCTCCACGAGCCACCCTGTAAAGGTTTACAGAGACGTGGCCTGCGCCGAATATATAAAGTAACGCTGGAGGTAATACCGGTTCAATAAAGATGTCCAGCGTGCCGCCACAAACCAGCCCGGTATCGTACTTGGGATTTTCATTCAGATTGAAAGTCAGGCTGCGCGGCTTCTCCGATTCCATGACTTCGCGGGACGCCTGCCAGACCTCGGCTTCAACACATCCGCCGCCGATGGTGCCGGCGATCGAGCCGTCGTCGCGCACCAGCATCTTGGCGGTCTCAAACGAGGGGATGGAGCCGCGCACGTTGACGATGGTCGCCACCGCGCCCCGCCGTCCCTCCTGCCGCAGCTTGACGATCTCCTCGTAAATGTCCATGGGTATGATTATTCTTCGGTAAACAGGGGAAGTCAATCTATCAAAAGGGTAGGCCGGGTTCGTCCTCCGGGCTCTGTGGTAGTTTTGGTTTAGGAGAGTCTCCTGCATGAAAGCTGTTCGTCTCCAGGAATTCGGCGGGCCGGAAGTTCTTCGCTACGAAGACGTTCCCGACCCTAAGCTGCGCAAAGATCAGGTTCTGGTCCGCGTCCACGCCTGCTCTTTGAATCACCTCGACATCTGGGTGCGCAAGGGACTCCCCGGCGTGAAGCTTCCGCACATTCTCGGCAGCGACATGGCCGGGGAGATTGTCGAACTCGGCGAGTATGTAACCGGCTTCAAGGCGGGACAACGCGTGCTGCTGGCTCCCATGCTCTTCTGCAATCACTGTGCAAAGTGTACGGCAGGATTGCAGAACCAATGCCGGCAGTTCTCTGTGCTTGGCAACAGTGTGGACGGCGGCAACTGTGAGCTGATCGCCGTGCCCGCAGTGAATGTCGTCCCGATTCCCGACAGCCTGGATTTCAATCAAGCCGCCAGCGTGCCTCTGGTGTTCCTGACGGCCTGGCATATGCTGGTGCGACGCGCAAGAATTCGTCAGGGTCAGACTGTGTTGGTGCTCGGCGGAGGATCGGGCGTGGGCATCGCCGCCATTCAGATTGCCAAGCTGTTCCACGCCCGCGTCATTACGACGGCCGGAGACGAAACCAAGCTGGAAAAGGCCCGGACTCTCGGCGCCGATTACGGCATCAATCACTACAAGCAAAAGATCTCGGAAGAAGTGCGGAAGATTACCAGTAAAGAAGGCGTAGACATCGTAGTGGAGCACGTGGGCACGGCCACGTGGGAAGAAAGCATGAAATCACTGAAGGCTGGGGGCACAATCGTGACCTGCGGCGCAACCACTGGCTTCGACGCCAAGTTCGATTTAAGGTTTCTGTTCGCGCGGCAGCTTTCGTTCCTGGGTTCCTACATGGGCACCATGGGCGACCTGTACGACGTGCTCGGCCACGTCTTTGCCGGACGATTGAAACCCGTCGTCGACCGAGCATTTTCTTTGAAGGACACTCGCGCCGCCCACGAATACATGGAATCCAGCCAGATGTTCGGCAAAATCGTGATAAACCCCTGAAGAGCCTTACCACAGAGGGGCACAGAGAAACAGAGGCTCGATCCTCTGTGCTCTCTGTGTCCTTTCTGGTTTAGAATGAGAGCTGTGCCCGACAACCTCAGCTTCGGCCCCTACGTCACCGTCGAACATGGCAAGCGCGTGGTCAAAGAGCTTACCTACGGCAATCACACGCCCGAGGGTGTCGTCCTCACCACCATGGACAACGCGGTCAACTGGATGCGCAAAAACTCCATCTGGCCGATGACGTTCGGCTTGGCTTGCTGCGCCATCGAAATGATGTCCATGGGCGCGTCGCGTTTCGACATTGCCCGTTTCGGCGCCGAAGTTTTCCGCCCCTCGCCGCGTCAATCCGACTTGATCATCATTGCCGGCCGTGTCTCCAACAAAATGGCTCCCGTAATCCGCCAACTTTGGGAGCAGATGCCCGAACCCAAATGGGTCATCTCGATGGGCGCCTGCGCAACCTCGGGCGGCGTCTTCAATAACTATGCTCTGGTGCAGAGCGTGAACCAGGTGATTCCGGTTGATGTCTACGTACCGGGCTGCCCGCCGCGTCCCGAGCAACTCATCTACGCCATCACTCTGCTGCAAGAGAAAATCCAGAAAGAGCGCGGCACCATCAAGCGCGCACTAAACCTCAGCTAAGCCAACCCTGCGGCCTTTCGTGGTACAAAGACTGCATGCCAAGAACCGCCGTCGCCGCGAGTGTGTCCATGATCGTTGCCCATGCCCCCTGCCGCGCCGATCTGGCCGGCGGCACCATCGATCTGTGGCCGCTGTACTTGTTCCACCCCGGCGCGCTCACGCTCAATTTCGCTCTCAATATTCAAACCACCTGCCGAATCACTCCGCTAAAAGGCAATCGCATTCGGTTGCGCTCGCTCGACACCCGGAAAGAAGAATCCTTCCCCAGCTTTGACGCTCTGCACGCAGCTCGCCGCTTCCGCCTTCCTCTGGCGGCACGCCTGCTGCAATTCTTCGCCCCGAAAGAGGGACTGCTGATCGAGACCAATTCCGAGTCTCCCGCCGGAGCCGGAATCTCCGGCTCTTCGGCTTTGATGATCGCCACCACCGCAGCTTTGGCCCGTTTCACCGGCCGCAACCTGACGCGCGAACAGATCCGCGTCATCGCCCAGAACGTCGAAGCCCAGATCATCGAGGTCCCCACCGGCTGTCAGGACTATTATCCCGCGCTCTATGGCGGCGTAAGCGCCATCCATCTCGACGCTGACGGAATCCACCGGGAAACCGTTCCAATCGCTCCCGAGGAAATCGAATCGCGTTTTGTACTCGCTTACACTGGAATCCCGCGCCAGTCCGGCATCAACAATTGGGAAGTTTTTAAAGCTCACATCAACGGCGACCGGCGCGTGTTCCGAAACTTTGAGAAAATCTCGCACATCGCCCGCTCCATGCACCAGGCTCTGCTCAGCCGGAGCTGGGACGAAGTTGCCCGCCTGTTGCGCGAAGAATGGAAACTGCGCCGCACCAACGCTCCCGGCATCACCACGCCTCTCATCGACAAGCTGATCGCCGCCGCCTCCAAACACGGGGGCCGAGCCGCGAAAGTGTGTGGCGCCGGCGGCGGCGGCTGTGTGATCTTTCTCGTCGAAGCAGGAGCCGCTAGCCGGGTAGCCAGCGCCATCGCTGAAAACGGCGGCCACGTTCTGCCGCTACAGGTGGCAAGAAATGGGCTGACCGTGTCTGAGGCTGCCCGGTAAAACCAACCAACCGGCGCGTTTCGCGCAGGTCGGCAGTGTCCTAATTTGAAATCCATGGGGTACAGTTAAAGAATGGCAAGGCTCACTGTCGTCTTTGTGGCGCTCGCGCTCGTCGCGTTGAACGGATATAGCCAAACGCAAGAAGCAAAGCACGCTAAGAGCAACCAGCAACCATCCCCTCCAATCGGAGGTACTCCTGTAGAGGAAAGCAACAGCGGAAACCTCCAATCCAAACCCAGCCAGCACATTGATGCCGATGTACGGGTGATCCAGACCCCCAAAAAGGACGGGTACGATTTGGCTAGTTTTTGGGTGACTCTTTGCCTTGGGATCATTGGCATAGTCGGCGTCATCGTTGGGATTTGCACTTTCCTGACGATTAGAAGACAGACTTTGGAATTGTCTATTCAAAACCGAAATATGGTGGCGAAGGAAAGGGCAAGGCTTGAAATCACATTTCCCGACGAGTCGGAATCCATGATTGCTAGGCCCGATGGTCCCATCTATCTGGGAAGTTTTAGACTCAATCTGAAGAATATCGGGGGCACGGCGGCTTACAACATCGTAGCTTCGTATGACGCGTTCGGCTCCGAATCCGAGATAGCGCCAACATCCGAAAATCTTTTTTATCTCGTTGTGCCAGATTTTGTTGAAGGGAACTCCTTCGAGCCAACTGAGACATTGACAATAAACCGGCGTTTTTCTGAGGCCGTGGCTCCCGCCATTTTTTATGTGTACCTGCGGTGCCTGATTCAGTACAACGACATCTTCAAGCAAGAGAGAAACACCACCAAGGTTCTTTTGCGCAGGGAGTTCATGCGCGTTCCCGGAGGAGCTAAGTCGAATATATTTTGGGAAAAAGTCGGCAATCCCAGTGACAATGGAAGCACCTAGAGCCAGTCCTAAAAGGTAAATTAGGACACTACCCGCAGGTCCAGACGCCGCCGTCTGGGCTATAATCCCTCTAAGAGTTTGTTGGGGTGTTCCATGAAGCCACGCCATCTTGCGGTTCTGCTGCCTGTGTTACTGATCGTGGCCAGCGCAAGCGCTTCTGATCAGCAACCTGCCACCCAGAAATCTTCTCCGCCGCCTCGCATGAACTCGCACACCCGCATGGAAATGATCCGCGCCTTCGAGTCTGAACTGGTTTACATCCGCACCCAATTTCCCATGGGCAAGAAAGGTTTGACCCTCAAGAACGGCGCTCTCTCGCCCAGTGGCGTAGACCTTCAGCGGCTCATGGTCACATGGGGACCAGCGGTGAAGCCCGGCGATCAGGCCCGCATCACCAGCATTTCCATCAAAGAAGACCGCATTCATTTCGAAATCAATGGCGGCCCCATCAAAAAGCAGAAATGGTACGAGCGCATCGAAGTCGACGGCGCTTCTGGGACTGCTCCCATCACTCCCAGTTCCTCCAACGCCAACCCGCGTGGTTCCTGTGTTGACCTGGTCTTCGATCATTACATTCCCGAGATGGATGCGGCGCAGCTCAAGCATCTGCTCCGCCCAGTCTTCGATTTTGACTCCAAATCGGCCGTGGAAGCCTATCTGGAGACGGTCCCTCCCAAAGTCAAAGAGGCCATCAAAAATCATCAGGTACTGGTGGGGATGAATCGTGAAATGGTCATTTACTCCAAGGGCCGCGCGCCCAAGAAAATTCGCGAGAAAGATGGAGAGGCCGAGTACGAAGACTGGATCTACGGCGAGCCGCCGCAGGACGTCGACTTTGTGCGCTTCATGGGCGATGAAGTCACGCGGGTTGAAACCATGAAGGTGACGGGAGAGAAAATCGTCCGCGTGGAAAAAGAAGTCGACCTGACTCCTAAGCCCAGCGTGGCTGCGGTTTCGCCAACTTCGGAGCCCGCCCATGCTCCTACCCTGCGCCGCCCAGGAGAAAGCCTCCCCACCGCGCCTCCGACGACGACGGCAACCCAGCCTCTCCCTAACTCGCCGCCACCACCGCCTCCCAGCGATCCCGGCGGTTCCAAATCGCCCGACTTTGCGCCTTCAGAACTTGCGCAGGCTGACTTGGCACGGTGACTTGGCGGCGCACGCCCGCGCCTTTACACTGGAAGTGTGAAGATTGCGCTGGGGCAGATCAATCCCACGGTGGGAGATTTCAAAGGCAATGGCGGGAAGATCATCGACTTTTCCCGCCGCGCCCAGTCGGCCGGCGCTGGACTGATTCTCTTTCCCGAACTTTCCGTATGCGGCTACCCACCACGCGATCTCGTCGAACGCCCATCGTTTGTCACCCATAACCGCGAAACCCTCGAACACATTGCCGCCGAAACCTGTGGCATCGCTGTCATCTGCGGTGTGGTGACCCCCGCTCAGGCCGAAACTGGCAAGTCGGTGATGAACTCCGCCGCGGTGCTTCAGGACGGCAGGATTGCGTTTCTCCAGTCTAAGATGCTGCTGCCCACTTACGACGTTTTCGACGAGATGCGGAACTTCGCTCCCGCGGCACGTCAGCATCTTTTTCCTTTTTGCGGCAAGCAAATGGCGCTCACCGTTTGCGAAGATGCCTGGAACGACAACCAGTTCTGGAACAGGCGTCTCTACACCTTCGATCCGGTCGAAGCCTTGATCAAGTCCGGCGGGAATTTTCTCCTGAATATCTCCGCGTCACCCTTCTGGCTGGGGAAGCGTGAGTTTCGTCGCGAGATGCTGGCTTCCATCGCCCGCACCCAAAAGGTTCCCGTGGCTATGGTCAACCAGGTCGGCGGCAATGACAGCCTGGTCTTCGACGGCTCCAGCCTGGTGCTGAATCCCGCGGGCGAAGTCATCGCGCAAGGCAAGTCGTTCGAAGAAGACCTGATTTACTTCGATTCCGACCGCCTTACCGGCGAAGTCCATCCCCAGATCGAAGGTGAAGAAGCCAGCGCCTATGCTGCCCTGGTGCTGGGCACGCGCGACTACGTCCACAAATGCGGCTTCCAGAAAGTAATCGTCGGCCTCAGCGGCGGCATCGACTCTGCCCTCACCGCGGTCATTGCCGCCGACGCCGTCGGCCCAGAAAATGTGATCGGAGTGGGCATGCCCGGGCCGTATTCCTCGCAAGGCTCGCTCGACGATGCCCGCGAACTGGCGCACAATCTCAGCATTCGCTTTGAGATGCTCTCCATCAACGATGTTTTCGCCAGCTACAGCAAGACTCTCCAGCCGGTCTTCCGCGGCCTGAAAGAAGACGCTACCGAAGAGAACATTCAGTCCCGCGCCCGCGGCACGCTGCTCATGGCGCTCTCCAATAAGTTCGGCGCCATCGTTCTCAGCACCGGGAACAAGAGCGAGTTGGGCGTAGGCTACTGCACCCTCTATGGCGACATGGTTGGCGGACTGGCCGTGATCTCTGACGTTCCCAAGACCATGATTTACCGCTTGAGCCATTACGTAAACTCCCGCCGCCCAGTGATTCCGCAAGCCAGTCTCGAAAAGCCGCCCTCGGCCGAATTGCGGCCCGATCAGAAAGACAGCGACACCCTGCCTCCCTACGAAGTGCTGGACGCCATTTTGGAGGATTACGTCGAAGAGTCCCGCACCGACGAGCAGATTGCCGCCAGCCGGGGTTTCGATGTTAGTCTAGTCCGGCGCGTGATTCGCATGGTGGAGCGCACCGAATACAAGCGGCAGCAGGCTGCTCCTGGACTGAAAATTTCCGCCAAAGCTTTTGGCTACGGACGCCGTTTCCCGATCGCCGCAAAATCAGATATCTAGAGAGGACTCATGCACCGTCATTTACTTATTTGCTCTGTGGTTTGGTTCGCAGTTTTCGCCGTAGCCCAGCAAAAATCCGCGCCTAAGGCGGCGTCTTCCGCCAAGACTGCCGCTGCGCCAATCCTTCCCTCGGAGGAAGTGGTGAACGCGTTCATGCGGCAGACTCTGGGCTACGATTCTGCGATCAGCTGGAAAGTTACTGGCATCAAGCCGGCCGCGGCTGAGGGCCTGGCTGAGGTGGACGTCACCGTCAGCGGCCCCCAGGGTTCGCAAGGCCAGAAGTTTTACGTCACCCCGGACGCTACCCACGCCATCATCGGGGAAATCCTTCCCTTCGGCGACCATCCTTTCGATGCCGTACGCGACCAGCTTCAGAAGGGAATCAACGGGCCTTCCCGCGGCCTGGATGGAGCCCCCGTCACCGTGGTTGAGTTCAGCGACTTACAATGTCCCCATTGCAAGGAGGAGCAGCCCACTCTCGATCGCCTGGCCGCCGAGGGCAAGAATGCTCGCATCGTCTTCCAGAACTATCCCTTGCCCATGCACGACTGGGCGATGAAAGCCGCCACTTACGCCGACTGCGTAGGACGATCTTCGCCCGATGGCTTCTGGAAATTCATTCAAAGCGTGTACGGCGCGCAGTCGGAGATCACCGCCGCCAACGTCGACGAGAAGCTCACCGCTTTTGCTGATGCTGCCGGAGTCAAGGGCAGTGACATGGCTGCCTGCGCCGCCAAGCCCGAAACCACCACTCGCGTAGAGCACTCCATCGATTTGGGCAAGGCGCTCGATGTCAACAGCACTCCCACCATCTTCGTCAACGGCAGAAAGCTCAGTGCTGGCGGGCTGCCTTACGACGTGCTGCAGAAGCTGGTGGACTTCGCGGCCAAGGAAGGGAAATAGCGGCTATCTCGCCAGCCACAACTCCGCGTTCTGGTTGGCTCCCAAATTCATCACATGCGGCGTGATCACCACCAGAATCTCATCATCTTCTTCTGTCTTGTTGTTGGTGGTCGCAATCTTGTTCAACACCGGAATTGAATTAATTCCGGGGATTCCCATCATGCTGTATTGCTCGCTCCGGGTCACCGACGACGCCACCACCGCCGGTTCCCCATCTTCCAGATTGATGCTGCCCTTGTACTCGCGGTTGGCGATCACCGGCACTCCGTTCACGCTGGTTCCCGCCAGCGTGCGCAACTTGATCTCCAGATCGAGTCCTACATGCACGCCGCCGGAAACCGTAGGCTTGGCCTTTACGTCCAGCCCCAGGTCTTCATAATTGAACGAGGGAATCGGCGCTTGAAAACTGCCATTTTGCAGCACCTGCGAGATAGCCGCGGTGTTGAAAACCGGCGCGAAGCTGGCGTTGATCACGGGATAGCGCTGGCCCAGGCGAAAGGTCATCTCATTGCCCTGCGCCGCTCGCAGCGTGGCATGGTCCAGGTTTTTCACCCAACTCTCGTTGAGCGACAACTGCGCCGCCAGAGTGTCGAGGCTCAGTCCCATCAAGGTAAGACCGCCGCCGAAGGTGGCCAGGGGTTGGCTGAAAATCCCGCTCTGTCCCTGACCTTGCAGTTGCGCCAGCAGTCCGGAAATGGCCGACGAATTGGCCTGATTGATGCCGCCGCCCGAAATCAACTGGTTGATCAGGCTCTGAATGTTCTGCCCGCTCGCCGCCAGCAAAGCCGCGGCTGGGATGTTGAACAGGTTGAACGTGTCGGGAATGTGCAGGCCGATGTTGCGGGTCAACTGGTGATCGATCTCATAGACTTCGACGTCCAATATCACCTGCGGCCGCGCTTTGCCGAAATTCTCCAGCAGTTTGCCCACGGCATCGAGCACCGGCATGGGAGCGCGAACCGTTAGAGCGGCGTTTTGCGGACGCTGCTGTAGAAACCGGATCTCAAACACCGTCCGCATCATACTAACCACATCGTTGATGTCCTGCGGTGTAGTGGCTGAGTTCAGGTAAAACGTGCGCAGACCCATGCGATCGTAAAGACGGTGATTCTCCTGCGATTCCTTGGCCAGGAGAATCTGCTTGTCGGAAAGCGATATCCAAAAGGTTCCGGTCACGTCACATGCGGCGCGCATGGCGGTAGGGAAGTCAGCCTCGTCGAGATCGAAATGCACGCGCCGGGAGACGACCGAGTCGTCCAGTTCCGCGGCGACGCCGTAAGCCTGCGCTACTTGGGTCAAGAGCGCTTTCGAGTCGCCCCGAAAATGGAAAGCATGAAGGTCCGGGTCGGGTGCAGCATGCAATTCGCCGCCATCCTCGGTGGCCCGCAGGATCGGAGTCTTCGGCGGCGCCCAACTCCCGAGAGATTCCTGCATACGTTCCTGGGCGAATTGATTCTCCGGATCAAGGCTCAGCGCGCCCCGAAATTCGGCTTGGGCCTCGACCTCGCGTCCATTGTTCAGGTCGGCGTTACCGTGCTGCACATGATTGAAAATCAACTCTTCCCGCGTTATGGCAAGGGCGGTTACGTAGCCGACATTGTTCGGAACCAGCCGGGCGGCGGTATCGAACTCCTTGTAAGCCTCATCAAGGTGCTTCTCCTTTTCCAGTTTTAATGCCCTGGAAAAAGCCGCCTTGGCCTGCTTGCGATCTGACTTGGAGGGGTTGCAGGCGGCAGTGGCCGGTGCGCAAGGCCCCGTGATAAGAGTCTGCGGTGTGTCGTCGGCCAGAGCCACCTGACACAAAATCACCGCGAGAAGAAGCGGCCAGCGCATGCGCATTCTCCGATTGTAACCGGGAAAGGTGGGGAAGCAGCCATTCCCGGCAGGGACGTGTACCTTCGGTAACTGTTTAGGAACGCTTCGGAGGTCGCTTCTTGCCAAGATAAACATTTTCTAAACTAGCGCACGGCCAGAGCATGAATTGCCCGTGACTGGACCGCTGCCATCGAACGCCAGCGCGGTTGGAAACTTCACCAATTTTGGCGTATAAAAGTGAGTTGCGCGTTTCCCTCCCACGCTGCGACAATCACAAAATTAAGAAGGTTTGAGCCAGACGCCATGTCCAGCCTATCCACTGCGCACGCCCCCAAGGGTCTCGAGGGAGTGGTTGCTACAACTTCCAGCATCTGTTTCATCGACGGCGACCAGGGTGTTCTTGCCTACCGGGGCATTAATGTTCGTGAACTTGCCGACAATTCCACTTTTGAAGAGACTTGTTACCTGTTGTGGTTTGGCAAGCTGCCCACGCGGGATGAACTGAACAGCCTGCGTGGCCGTCTGGCGCAGGAACGCAAGCTCAATCCAGGCATTGTCAACCTGCTGCGTAACGCCCCCAACACAGCTCTGCCCATGGACGTGCTCCGCACCGCGGTTTCCGCCCTCAGTTTTTATGACCCCGAAAGCAAGAAAAACGATCACGACGCGAATGTGAACAAGGCCATCCGTCTGACCTCGCAGGTAGCCATGATCGTGGCCGCTTACGACCGCATCCGCAAAGGCCAGCCGCTGGTCGAACCCGACCCCTCGCTCTCCCACGCCGGCAATTTTCTGCTTCAGTTAAATGGCGCCAAGCCTTCGCCGACGGCGGAACGCGCGTTGGACATCGCGCTGATTCTCCACGCCGATCACGAGTTCAATGCTTCCACCTTCGCCGCCCGCGTGACTGCGGCCACGCTTTCCGACATGCATTCTGCCATCACCTCCGCCGTCGGATGCCTCAAGGGCCCGCTGCACGGAGGCGCCAACGAAGCCGTGTTCCTCATCCTGGAAGCGATTGACCGTGCCGGCGCCGATCCGGTCGAGCACATCAAGGAAATGCTGGCACAGAAGAAAAAGATCCCCGGTTTCGGGCATCGTGTCTATCACACCGAAGATCCCCGCGCCACCCATCTCCGCAAGATGTCCCAGGACCTGGGCAAGTCCAGCGGGCAAACCAAGTGGTTTGACATGTCGGAAAAGATTGAGAAATTCGTCAAGGCCGAAAAAAAGCTCAACGCCAACGTGGATTTCTATTCCGCTTCGACCTATCACAATCTCGGCATAAGCGTGGACTTGTTCACTCCGGTCTTTGCCGTGTCTCGCATTAGCGGCTGGACCGCCCACGTAATCGAGCAGCTCGACGATAACCGGCTCATCCGCCCCCGTGCCGACTACATCGGCCCCGCCTATCCCCAGCGCTATATTTCCATGGAACGAAGATAAGTGAGTCTCCGTATAGGGGACTTACATTCTTGGAAACAAGCCCCGGGTCGTCGCACTATTGTGCCTTGCCTCTATTCCCGGAGTTGCACAGAACAATTCATCGCCCACGATCCGCTGCGAATGCATAATCCACGCTCGGCGTAATCAGCCTCCGGAAAGCGCCCGGGCTCATGCCCGTGATCCGGCGAAACGCCCGCGTGAAGTGACTCTGGTCCGCGAACCCGGTCTCCAGGCTGATTTCCGTCAGCGATCTCTGGGGCGCCAGCATCTGCTCGCAGGCTGCCCGGATTCGCAGGCGATGAACATAGTCTCCGATGCCCTCACCTTGGCATCGGCGGAACACGCGCGAGAGATGCACCGGATGAACTCCCGCTTCCCGCGCCAGCTCTTCCAGCCTGAGCCGCTCGCAGTAGTCGCTTTGCAATTTATCTACTACGCGGGCCAGCCATCGCGGGGCGTCCTTGGCGGTTTTGCGCGGCATGCAGGCGACCGCACCCACCAGCTCTGCCAGCAGGCTTTCAAGATGCAGGCCTGAATCTCCGTCCGGCGCGTGAGTTTCACGAAACACTTTCATCGCCAGCCATAACATTTCTCCGCCGCCGTACTCATCGTGGGCTGTATCCAGGCTTCCTGAGCAGTCTTGTATCCGTTTTTTCCAACTGGGCCGAATTTCGATTTCGAAAAAGCGCACGCCGCGTGGTCCGATTTCATCCTGATGGGGAATCCCCGCCGGGCGGAAGGCAATCGAGAATGGGCCAAATTGCTTCTGCTGGCGGCCATAGCGCTCCCCGTAGTCGCCCTGCAACAGCACCGCGAAAAACGGCAACTCATGGGCATGCGCCGGCAGCTTCCGGGCAGAGGAATGTTGCAAGTCGGTGAAGATGGCGTCGCACTGTTCACGTCGTTGTTGGACGGCGCCATAGAAACTCCCGCCCTGCATTACCGGCGCATTGGCTTCAGCCATAAGCTCCCCTCCGAAAGACGTTGCATTTTTTCAAGACAACTTTCCATGCGACGATTAGACTTCATATCGAACGATTCGTTAGTCCCGCGAGGTGCATGTTATGCGTATTTTGACGCTGGTTTGCTTCTTTTTCCTGCAACAGTACGGTGCTGCCCCAGCCACCGCTCCGGGCGCCGACAAGGGTTCCGCGGCGCAGACACCTACCTATACGGCAGATGGCCGGCTGATGTTCCCGGCGAAGTATCGCGAGTGGATCTACCTGTCTTCGGGCGTGGATATGAGCTATTCGCCAAACGCAATGGCGATGGACCACTCCATGTTCGACAACGTGTTCGTGAACCCCGACGCCTACCGGGCGTTTCAGGAAACCGGTACCTGGCCTGACAAAACTATGCTGGTGCTGGAAGTCCGCACCGCCGGAACCAACGCATCCATCAATAAAAGTGGACACTTTCAAACCACCGAAACCATGGGCCATGAAGTCCACGTGAAGGACGAGGCCCGCTTTCCCGGCAAATGGGCCTTCTTTGGCTTTGACGATTCCGACACCGCCAAAATGGTGCCCACCACAGCCGCCTGCTATTCGTGTCATGCCCAGCATGGCGCTGTGGACAACACCTTCGTGCAGTTCTATCCCACGCTGATCGATCTGGCGAAGGCGAAGGGCACGCTGAGCGCTAATTATTTGAAGGACGAAGCCGAGGCGGCCAAAGCGCCGAAGAAGTAGGGCCAACCTCCACCCTTTGCGATCTTCGCGAGTCCTTTGCGTCCTTTGCGGTGAAAAGCCTTAACCGCAAAGTGCGCAAAGCGGCGTGCGAAGAGCGCTACGAAGCGCCCTGGGATAACGGTTTTTCCTGCCCCAAGGCGTAAAATAGCCCTGATGCGCCGCATTTACCTCGACAACAACGCCACCACCCCGATCCTGCCGGAAGTGTTCGAGGCCATGCGGCCCTACTTTGCCGAGCATTTCGGCAATGCCTCTTCCATCCACCACCATGGACAGGAAACGCGGGCGGCGGTCGAGCGTGCACGTGGGTCGGTCGCGGCCTTGCTGGGGTGTCGGGCCTCAGAGATCGTCTTTACCAGCGGCGGTACCGAAGGCGACAACCTCGCCGTTTTCGGCCTGGTCCGTGCGGGGGACCACGTAATCAGTTCGACCATCGAGCATCACGCTGTTCTGAACTCTTGCAAGCACCTCGAGGCTTCCGGGTGCGAAGTCACCTATGTTCCCGTCGATGGCCGTGGCATGGTCGATCCGGATGATGTCCGCCGCTCGCTGCGTTCCAAGACCAAGCTGATCTCGATCATGATGGCGAACAATGAGACCGGCGTGCTGCAACCGGTCGAAGAGATCGGCAAAGTCGCAGCCGAAGCTGACGTGTATTTCCATACCGACGGAGTGCAAGCAGCAGGGAAGGTCATGATCGACGTTCAGCGCATTGCTTGTGACCTGCTCTCGATTTCCGGCCACAAGATGCACGCACCGCAGGGCGTTGGCGCGCTCTACGTCCGCAAGGGCACGATTCTCCAGCCCATGCTTTATGGCGGAAGCCACGAGCGCTCACGTCGCGCCGGCACGGAAAATGTCCCGGGAATCATTGCCCTGGGCAAAGCCGCGGAGA
>JBKQLO010000032.1:0-165337 GCA_052147055.1 Terriglobales bacterium | reverse complement strand
GAATCAACCCGTTATTGCACCCAAAGCTCGACAGCATAATGGCGACGGCCATCAACAGGCCGCCCAGGCTCCCGAACATCTGGGTCATGACCGCGGTGGCAACCCGGTCTTCCGTGGCGTATTTGATGCCGCGTTGCAGAATTGTGGCGCCGTCGCGAATCCCCTCCAAGGGCAGTACGTTAAGATAAATGAAATTGCAGCCGATATAGAGCGCGATTACCACTCCCGTGCCCAGCGCCAGAGAAAGCGGCAGATTGCGGTTGGGGTTCTTCACTTCCGCCGCCGTGAAGGTTACGTTGTTCCAGGCATCGGCTGAAAATAACGATCCCACCTGAGCGACGGCCAATACCGTAAGCGTGCTGACCAGCACTCCGCCGCCAATGTCATGCATCGCGCCGAGGCCGGCGTTGTGCCAGAAGTGTCCCTGAAAATTGGCGGCCAGCGCCTGCGCATTTCGTCCCAGAAAAATTCCCAGCAGCACCAGGCCAAACAGTGCCGAGACCTTGGCCACGGTAAAGATGTTCTGAATGATGGCGCCGGTCTTGATCCCAAAGATATTGATGACCGAGAGCACGACCACCAAAAGGATGGCCGTAAGATTTTGCGTGCTCAGCCCGACGTCCATATTCCCCAGAACCATGGGGCCGAGGTGAATGGGCGGAACCTTCCAGAAGTGCACAATCCAGTTCGAGGAAGAAATCGAGGGAAAGAACACACCGAGAAACTTGCCAAATGCCACACCCACAGCTGCGATCGTCCCGGTTTGAATCACCAGGAACAGAGTCCATCCGTAGAGAAATCCCCACAGCGGGCCCAACGCCTCGCGCAAGTAAATGTACTGCCCACCTGCGCGCGGCATCATGGCGGCCAGTTCGCCGTAGCTAAGCGCACCCACCATGGTCAGGAAGCCCGTTACCAGCCAGGCGCCGATCAGCAATGCTGGGGAATTCACTTCGCGCGCGATCTCTGCCGACACAATGAAAATGCCGGAGCCAATCATCGAGCCCATGACCAGCATGGTTGAACTGGTCAGACCGAGGCCCTTGACCAGTTCCTTGTCTTGATGAGTGTGCCGGTCCCAATCGCTGGTGTCGTTGCGGGCCGCCGGAGTTCTGATTTCAGTGCTCATCGTAGCTGGTGTGGCGCGGGTGCCGCATCCCCCTCCCGGCGGCTACTCTATCCTAAGAGCCGCAAAAATGCCTCTGCTGATTTGCCCGGTTCCCGTAACAAGTCAGATATCACAGCTACCGAGTCGGCTCCGGCGTCGATCACCGAGCGGCAGTCGGCCCGCGTGATCCCTCCAATCGCTACCAGCGGTTTACGGGTCAACTCTCGGGCCCTGCTCACACCGTCCAATCCGATGACCGGGTCAGGATTGACCTTACTGGTGGTGGTAAATACCGGCCCTACCGCGATGTAGTCAGCGGAAGTCTGGGCGGCGGCTCTCACCTGTTCGAGATTGTTGGTGGAGACTCCCAACCAGAGCGTGTCGCCGATGACGGTGCGAGCGCCCGCGGGCGACAAATCATCCTGGCCGAGATGCACCCCGTCAAAACCGGCCACCAGGGCCAGGTCTGCGCGGTCATTCATAATGAGTTTGACGGAATTTCCCAGCCGAAGTTTCAGTTCGCGGGCGTGATCCAGCATCTGGCGCGCATCCCCCGACTTGTTGCGGTACTGGATCAGGCTCACGCCGGCCGCTGCGAGATCCTCCGCCGCCCGAAACAGGGTATGGTCTTCTCGGAAGGTAGAGGGATCCAGAATCGCGTAGAGCCTTGGGATTTGAATCATACAAAATACCAAACCAAGTTCGCGCGCCGGGGTACATATGGCTTGCGCACCTAATGCTTTGCTTTCCCGCCCTTCACCAGAAATCTCTCGATGAACGTGGTGTCGATCTTCCCTGCCTTAAAATCCGGATCCGCCAGAATCTTGCGGTGCAACGGAATGGTCGTAAAAATCCCTTCCACGATGAACATCTCCAGTGCACGCGACATTCGCGAGCAGGCTTCATCGCGGTCTTTTCCGCGCACCACCAGCTTGGCAATCAGCGAATCGTAATACGGAGGAATCACACCTTCCGCATACGCGGCGGTATCGATGCGCACACCCGTCCCTCCCGGCGGATGAAACGCCGTGATCTTCCCCGCCGAAGGCGTGAACTTCTCCGGGTGCTCGGCGTTAATGCGGCATTCAATCGCATGTCCGCGATGCACGATGGGCCCGTGCAACACATCTTCCAGGCGCTCACCGGCGGCCAACCGAATCTGGCTTTTCACCAGATCCACGTCAGTCACCATCTCCGTGACCGGATGCTCCACTTGAATGCGCGTGTTCATTTCGATGAAGTGCAGGCTGCGGTCTTCATCCATCAGGAATTCAATCGTGCCGGCGTTTACGTAGCCGATTGCAGAGAGTGTTTTCGAGAGTATGTCCCCAATCTGTTTCCGCATTTCCGGTGTCACCTGCGTCGAGGGCGACTCTTCCAACAGCTTCTGGTGACGCCGCTGAATGGAGCACTCCCGTTCCCCCAAGCTGGCGACATTGCCGTACTGGTCAGCCAGAATCTGGAACTCAATGTGCCGCGGCCGCTCGATGAACTTCTCCATGTAAAGATCGCCGTTGCCGAAAGCTGCCGCTGCCTCTGACTGCGCCGCTTTAAACAACGCCGGCAGTTCCTCTTCACTGCGCACGATGCGCATGCCACGCCCGCCGCCGCCCGCCGAGGCCTTGATGATCACTGGAAACCCGACCTGCCGCGCCCATTCCAGAGCTTCGCCATCGCTGGCAAGGATGCCTTCCGACCCTGGCAGAATGGGCACTCCGTGCCTCTTCATCTCGGCACGGGCCTTTTCTTTTTCGCCCATCAGGCGCGTGATCTCTGGCGGCGGTCCGATGAACTTGATGTTGCTGGTCTCGGCGACTTCGGCGAAGTTGGCGTTCTCCGCCAGCAGCCCATAGCCGGGATGGATGGCGTCCACATTGCTGATTTCCGCCGCGCTGATCACCGAAGGAATATTCAGGTAACTCTGAGAAAGTTGCGGAGGCCCAATGCAAATGGCCTCATCGGCAAAGCGTACGTGCAGGGAATGTCGATCGGCTTCGCTGTAGATGGCAACTGTGCGGATGCCCAGCTCTTTGCAGGCACAAATCACCCGCAGGGCGATTTCTCCTCGATTGGCAATCAGGATCTTATTGAACATTCAGAAATCTTGTGGAGGACCCTCGATCCGGCTTCCCTGCTACTTCCGCCGAATCACAAACAACTCCTGTCCGTACTCGATAGGCTGACCGTTGGCGACCAGTTTCTTCACGATCTCCCCAGCCACGTCCGACTCAATCTCATTCATCAACTTCATGGCTTCCACAATGCATAGCACCTGCCCCGCTTCGACCACATCTCCCGCCTTCACGAACGGCGGAGACCCGGGCGACGGCGACTCATAGAAGGTTCCCACGATCGGTGACCGCACCGAATGCAAGCCCTCTTCTGCGGGCGGCGCGGCTTCCTTGGCGGCGGGCGCATTCAAGACCGGGGCAGTGCCGCTGGGAATCGCCGCAGCGGGCGCCGCCGGCACGGCGAAATGAGGCGTCGCGATGGAAACCGCGTGTTCACTCGCGCGCTTGATGCGCACTTTGACGTCGCCGCGTTCCAACTCGAACTCAGCAATGTCCTTTTCGATTAAGAACTCAATCAGTTCCTTCAGCTCTTTTTGATTCATCGTTGGCGGTGGGACTTCGCCTGCTTCCCCCGGGCAGCCTGAGGCACAGGAGATCGTTACGACTTCAAATCGTTACCAGTTCTTTGCCAGTGGGCGTCAGAATCTGGCACCCTTGTTCAGTAACCACTACCATGTCTTCGATGCGAACACCCCCGACTCCGGGAATGTACGCTCCGGGCTCAATCGTAATCACCATGCCCGCTTGCAAGACATCGCTCTGCCCGGCTCCGAGACGCGGAGCTTCGTGAATCTCCAGACCCACTCCATGCCCCGTTGAGTGCGTAAAGTGCTTCGCTAAACCTTTACTGTGCAGCACTTTACGGGCTGACCGGTCAACCGCGCCCACGGTTACTCCTGCCTTGACCGTCTCCAGCGCGGCTTGTTGCGCGTCACCCACGGCTTCATAAATCCGCCGCATCTCCGGGCCGGGCCGCCCAACATGGACGGTACGCGTCATGTCAGAACAGTAGCCCGCGAGTATAACACCAAAGTCGCAGACCACGAACCCACTGGCCGGAATTGCCGCCTCCGAGGCGCGGCCATGAGGAAGCGCCGACCTGGTCCCCGACGCGATGATGGTTTCAAACGACATGCCATCTGCGCCGGCACGCCGCGCCGCGTATTCGAGTTCGGCCGCCACTTCGGTCTCCTTCACTCCCGGACGAATGGCCTTCAGGATCACATCGAAGAGGCTCGCTCCCAAAATGACCGCAGTGCGCAGACGCTCGATTTCTTCCTCGTCTTTGATGGTTCGAGCTTGTTCGACCAGCGGCGGTGCCTCGCGCAGTCGCAGACCCGCGGGTAAGGCCTTGGCCAGTCGAGAACGCTCAGCCACACTCAGGTGTTCTGCCTCAATACCCAGGGTCTTCAAGCCCAGCTTCTTCGCGTTTCCCACCAACCATTCGGCAGCGGCTGCGAGCGGTGACTTGCTGGCCACGGCCACCCGCGAACCTTGCACTTCAATTTTGGCCTGTTCCTTATAGCGGCCATCGGTAAAGAAAACGCTCCTACTCTCGCTGAGGATGACTGCGCCGGCGCTTCCGGTGAACCCGCAGAGATACCGCACATTGGCAGGGTGTGCGATCAGAAGGGTATCGAGCCGGTAAGTCGCCAGCAGGCTTTGCAGCCTGCATTGTCGCCCTATGTGATCCATTCGGGCCAGTTTAACAGGAAGGATCGCCTCCAGCCGTTCACCGGATTGCGCTCAAGACAAAACCGCCGGTGCCTTGTGGAGGCGACCGGCGGCTGTCTTTACTGCAACTGGTTGGCTAGGTCTGGATGATCCGCGGAGTGATGAAGAAAATCAGCTCCTGGTTCGTGGTGCTGACGGCGGTGTGCTTGAACAGGTTGCCCAGGTACGGGATGTTGCCCAGCAGCGGCACCTGGCTTACCTGCACCGAGTTGTTGGTCTGGATCACGCCACCAATCACTACCGTGCCGCCATCGGTGACCAGCACCTGTGTGGTGGCCTGTTGCGTATCCAAGGTCGGGTTGCCCTGGATGGATTGGCTGAAGTCTGGCGTAGTGTTTTCCACGTCCACGTTGAGGAAGATGGTGCCTTCCGAGGTGATCTGCGGAATTACGGTCAGCCGCAGAAACGCATCCACGTAGGTTACGGTAGGCGGACCGCCTAACTGGGCCAGGGTCACGATGGGCACGCGCACGCCCTGCCGGATCAGCGCCTGGATGTTGTTCTGGGTCACCACTCGCGGACGCGACAGGATCTTCACCAAGCCGCGCGATTCAGCCATGGTGAGGACGGCATCGAGACGCACGCTGCCGCTGGCATTGGTGAGATTGATACCACTGGTCGGGCTGGTCGCAGCCAAGTTAGAGAACAGCGGGATCTGTACGCCGGTGGTCGGAGTCGGCACCGAGGTTCCAACGATGGGGTATTGCGGAACGATTCCGAAGGTCGCGGTGGGAGTCGTGCCAACCGCACTGGCTCCGCCTACGTGGGTGGCGGCGTTGCCAAATCCAAAACCCAGCTGCGTGCCGATATCTCGCGCAAAACTGCGGTTCGCAGACACTACCCGGGCTTCGATTTCCACTTGCTGCGTCTTACGGTCCAGTTGCGTCAGCAGCGCATCGATCGCCGGAATCACGGAAGGAACGTCCGTCACAATGATGGCATTGGTACGTTCGTCCGCGATTACATCGCCCCGCGAGGAGATGAACTTCTTGCAGGTGACGACCAGGTCTTTGGCGTGGGCATAGCTGAGGAACCGCGTGAAGGTGGTCTTGTCCACCGCCAGGGCTTCCGCCTCATGCTGTGCGCGGCGAGCGTCGGCCTCATGACGCAACGTGTCCACCGTGGCGATTCTCAGCACGTTGCCATCGAGCTGGCGTGCCAGATCGTTGTTTTTGAGAACGATGTCAAGTGCCTGGTCCCATGCCACGTCGTCCAGCACGATGGTCAAGGTCCCCTTTACATTGGGATCCAACACCACATTGAGCCCGCTGATCTCGTGAATCAAGCGGAAGAAATCCTTCAGGTCTACATCCTTGAGATTGACCGAAATCGGCTCGCCGGTGTACTTCGGCTGGGGAGGAGCCACAATCTGCGTCGACTGGATCTTTTGCTCCGCCGCCAGATTCACGGCGGGTTGCATGGTCGTGGTGTTCGGCGCCTGGGAAGTCTGCTGCATAATGGCGCTGGGCACAGGCAGTAAACTGCCTTCCGGCTTATCCACGAACTTGGCGGCCGCTTCGACTATCCGGGCTGGCGGCGCTGCCACCGCCGGCTCACTGCTGGAGCTGGCCGGCTTGGCCTGGTAGGAAGGCTCCACGGGCACAAAACTATTGGCCGAAGCGGTCGGCTGGGCCGGGCTTTGGTCAGGCGCGGATACGCTAGCCGAGGGGGCGCTGACCGCAACCTGGGTCGGAGCCGCGGACTGAACCACAGCTGTGCGATGCATGGATGCTGGCGCCTTTGCCGCTTGCGGCGCTGCAACCGGCTTGGCCGTTCCGGCCGAATTCGCCGCTGCGTGCAGCTTCACGATGACCTTGCCGTCGCTGCCGGGCACCAATTCATAGGTGCTGGCGCTGAGCAGGTCAATCACGACGCTGGTGGTGGGAGGCGTATGCCCGTCCATGCCGATGCGCACGCCCTTCACCCCGTTGCTGTCCACGCTCAAATGGTTCTGCGCGGTGGCCGTCACGGTATTGGGCAGACTCACCACAACCCGAGTCGGCGATTCCAGCGTGCTGACCGTGGGCGTGATTTGCCCCCGGGAAGTGATCTCCACACTGATCCCATCGTTCCCCCGGATCACCTCCACCTTTTGCAGGGTGGCGTGCTTCGTGGTGTCGGTGGCTGCGTTCGGGGTTTCCCCGATCGCGCTCAGAACCAGCAGTGGTAACAGAACAACCAGCAGTTGCTTTCGCATTTCCCTTCTCCCCACAGGCTCGCGTTGGCTCGCCTTGTGATCTCTTTCTCAAATTCCTGCTGCACGCCCTTTCCCCCGGGCGCCCCCGGACACTACACCGCCGGGGTGGAAATCTTCTTGGTAACTTCCCGCTCGAACGGCTTGCCCATCTTGTCTTCGATCGTCTCTTTGAAGATGATCGAGTCGCCCGTGATCTTCACCACGTATCCGTTGAAAACCGGGTCATTTTCCCGCAGGAAATATGCCTTGTTCAGCGCATTGACCACTACCGCGATCATGCCTCCATCCGACTTCACGATCCCTTGCAGGGCGATCTGGTCGATGGCCAGACAGCGTTTGCCAGTGTTGCATGCTGAGCCCAGCATGGTGCGGCTGACCACGGGACTAATAAACGGATCCCGTCGTCCGTTCGCGCTGTAAGTCTTGGGCTCGTCTTTCTTGGGCTCAACTGGGTTCTTCTTGTCCTCGACCGCGACCTTTGGTTGGGGCTCTGCCGGGGCCTTCACCGCGATGGCCGTCGATTTCTTTTTGCCCTTCGTGGCCGCGGTTTTGGGGGCGCTGCCGGGGGCCACACTTACCACCGCAGGTTTGGCCTGCTTCGCGGCCGGCGGGTTGCCTTTGGCCGGAGCCGGACTATTGGCTGCGGCCTGGCTCCCGGACCACTTCGCTGAAGTCGTCGCCGCAGCCGGCGAGGGGGCAGGGGCGCTGCTTTGTACCTGCCCAGAAACCGCCAACGCTGCATTCTGATCGATCGTTTGTTTCTTCTGTAGGTTTTGCAAAGTGTTGCGCGTGTCCTCGATGACGTCCGGGTTCTGTGCCCAGGCAGTGCCCAGACTCAGTCCCAGCGCCAGAATTGCAATGGTCAGTTTCATAAGGCTCCCTTGGCTTTCGCCGGTGCGCTCGCGGGCGGCGTTATGTCATGACTGAAGAAGGTGGACGCCTGGCAGGTGGCCACGATGCTTTCATTCGGAGCGTACTGATAGGTATGCTTGGTCTTGGCTTCGCCGGGCTTCTTCACGCTCGCAATCAGAACATTGGAGACATTGACGATGCGCTCCAGCTTCCCCACCCGGTCAAAGAAATTGAGAACCGAGTAATACGGCCCGTCGATTTCCAGATCAAAGGGCACCTCGGTGTAGAACTCACGGCTGGAGACCGGCTTGGCGGTGTAGCGGCGGATTTCGATCCCCGTCTTCAGCGCCTCGGCATCCAGAGCCTTGATGAAGGTATCCACTTCCTTGTCATCCGGCACGATGCGGCGTTCAATCTCCAACTGTTGTTTGAGATTGGCCACTTGCCGTTCCATGTCCTTGAGCTTGGGCCGGTAGGATTCCAGTTCTGCGTTCTCGTGCAGCTTGGCCTGCAAGCTCTGTTGCGCCTGGTCATTGGCCTCGCGCTTGGACTTGAACATGGTGTAATGCAGTCCGACGCTCAGCAGCGCTGCCACCAGCAGCAGGGCTGCCCACTGTTTGATCCCCGACAATTCGCCGAAGTTACCCATAGTCTCCCGCCCCTTAGGACTTTGCCTTTTCGCAGGTCAGCGTAAACTGAAATGCCTGCATGTCTTTGTAGCTTTCGTCCTGATAGGTCTCTTTGATCTCGATGTTCTTGAAATGCCCGGTCTTCTGCAAATTCCCGATCAGCGCGGCCACGGCATCGGTGCTGAGCGCCATGCCTTCGATGTCCACGCTCGACCCTTGGTCCTTCATGGTGCTCAGCCACACCGCTTCGGTGTTGTTGATGGTATCGCCGATGGTGTTCAACAGCTCCACCGGTCCCGACTGGTTGGCACGGAGTTGGTCAATCACGTCCACGCGGCGCTTGTAGTTGTCGGCCTCGCGTTGCCGCTCCAGATACCTGGTTTTGACTTCGGCCAGTTCGCGGTTCTTCTGCTCCGCCACCTGCATGCTCTTGGCGATGGTTTGCGCATTCTTGTCCAGGTGGTACCAGGTCCAGCCGTTGAAGCCCGCAACCAGCACCAGTGCAACTGCGACCTTGAGCATGGGCGAACCGCTGTCGCCCGCTTCCAGTACGGCCACAGCCGAGGCCGCAGCCGAGGCCCGCTTGCCCTTTGCTTTCGGTGTTCCCAGCAGGTTGATTCGGATCATAGGTTTTCAAAACTCCTTAACGCCAAACCCACTGCAACCGCCAACTGGCCGGCGTTCTTCTCGATCAGCTCCACTCCCGGCCCTTCCGTCGGCGGCGCGATCTTCTGGAACGGATTGAAGATCTCCACCGGCAGCGAGAACTCCTGGCGCAGGGCCTCAATCAGCCCCGGCACCCGCGAGGACCCGCCCGCCAGGTAAATCTTCTCGATGTGTTCTCCAGCCGCGCTGGCGCGGAAGAAATCGAAAGTCTTCTGAATTTCCAGCACGATGATTTCAGTCACTTGCTGCAAAATCGGCGTCTTCGCATCTTCGCTGACCGTGCCCACCTTGTTGCCCAGCTTCAGGTTCTCGGCATCGTCGAAGCTCAAGTCGAGTTCCTTCTGCAAGGAATCCGTGTACTGGTGGCCGCCCACACTCACATCGCGCGGGAACAGCGGGGTGGTGCCTTTTACGATGTTGATGTTCATCACGCTCGCGCCCAGGTTCAACAGCGCTACCACCTGGCCCGGCGCGGGTTCATAGTTGTACTCGTAGCAGTTCTGTAGCGCCAGGGCATCGATGTCCACGATAGCCGGAGTCTTGCCTGCCATCGAGAGTACGTTGGTGTAGTTAAGAATCTTGTCCTTCTTGACCGCCACCAGGAGCACGTCCATCTGCGGGCTGCCGGCGTCTTCGGAAAGAATCTGATAGTCAAGATTTACGTCCGCCAGGTCGAAAGGAATGTGCTGCGCCGCTTCCTTCTGGATGGTCTCCGCCAGTTCCTGGTCGCTCATCGAGGGCAGCGAGATCTTCTTCACAATCACGGAGTGCCCGCTGACCGCGGTGGCCACGGCTTTGGTCTTGATCTCGTTCTCAGTGAACAGCTTCGAGATCGCGCTCGAAACCGTGCCCGAGTCCACGATCATGGAATCCACCACGATATCCGGCCCCAGCGGTTCCACTCCCAGGTGCACCACTTCCAGACCATTGCGCCCCTTGCGCAGTTCCACGGCCTTAATGCTCGAAGAACCCACATCCAGACCAACAATCGCCTTCGATCCGAATCCAAACATGTGCCCGCCTTTACGTTTGTCCGGCGGCTTTGGCAGCCACCTGCGTTTTCTTCTTGCTTCGCACTTCCATTTGGGTGGACTTTTCTTCCATCCACTGGTCCAGCCTCGACTTCTTGAAGCGCCAGCGGTTCCCCAACTTGAAAGCCGGTATCTTTTGTTCCCCGACGTACTTGTACAGCGTGTCCGGACTCACTCCCAGGTACTGCGACGCCTGGCGAATGTTCATGACTTCACGCGAGTCGGCCATAGTCTCGTTTCCTTGTCCACAGAACCGAAGCCCGTTTATGGCTTGTTCTTCATGCCAACGAGCAGAATTGGGAGAGAGAATTCCTCGTACAAAATGCTTACGAGTGAATTCAGGTGTGCTGAGCATATATCAACCGGAAATTTCCGTAGGTCTCCGGGCTTTGTTGGGTTTTATGCCCATTTCTTGGAAAGTAACCAGAAGGGAGTTGCAGAGCAAATCTATAGGTTGTAGTCGGACATCATTAGGCTACAACCCATTGTATCGTTTGACGATGAGATCAGAGCCGCAGGCCGGAATCGTAACCAAAGTACTACAGACGGTACGAAGGTCGTGGGACGGGCGGAAAAGGCCTTTGATTTCAGGGCGATTCCGCCAAGACCACCGGAAACCCTCTGCCTACTTCTGCCAAGATGCCCGGTTGCGGTAAGCTGGTCATCTTCCAGGAGGGAATCCTTGCGCTTTCTCGACCGTTTGCAACCACTCGCACTCTTAGCTCTGCGGCTGATTCTAGGCGTTGTCATGATCGGCCACGGGTATGGGAAGGTGTTCCACGGCGGCTTGGCACAACATGTGCAGCGTGTCAGCAGCCTGGGACTGCCCGGCTGGTGGGCGTATCTCTCCGCCTTCACCGAATTCTTCGGCGGAATGCTCCTCATTGTCGGCCTGCTCACGCGCTTGGTCTCGCTCGCCATGTTGATTGACATGTTCGTCGCCATTTGGAAAATTCATTGGAAAAACGGCATGTTCGGCAAAGGCGGATACGAACTTACCCTGACCCTGGCGACCATCGCCTTTGCGCTTATTTTTCTGGGCGCCGGTCCGATCGCAATCGACGCCATCCGCGGCGGCCGCGGTGGCGGCAGTGCTAGGCCCAAGAAAGCATGACCTAGCTCTGTGGTTCCTCTGTGCTCTCTGTGCCCTCTGTGGTTAACGCTGTTCACGCCGCCTTCGACTAAACTGGCCAGAGATGGCCAACCCGACCCATAGCTTCACTTCCGCCGAACTGCGCAAACTTCGCAGTCTGAAAGATCCCCACGGCATCCAGCGCTTGCTCGACCACATGCCTTATCACTTGGCGGACACTGCCTGGTCACCCCGCCGGGTACTGCGGGAAAACACCTCCCACTGCTTCGAGGGCGCGTTGTTTGCCGCAGCGGCGTTGCGCGCAAACGGCTATCCTCCGCTAATCCTCGACCTCGAAGCCGACCATGACACCGACCACGTCATCGCCATCTACCGCATCCGCGGTCACTGGGGCGCAGTGGCCAAGTCCAACTACACCGGATGCCGCTATCGCGAACCCGTGTACCGTTCTGTGCGTGAGCTGGCGTTGAGCTATTTCGATGTCTACTTCAACCTGCGCGGCGAGCGCACCCTGCGAACCTTTTCCCGGCCCGTGAACATGGCCCGCTTTGACCCGCATGGCTGGATGACCACGGAAGAACATCTTTGGTATGTGGCTGAGTATCTCTTCACCATCCGTCACCACCGGCTCTTCACGCCGGCCATGATCAAGAAGCTGCATCGCCTCGACGACCGCTCGTTTCGGGCTGGGTGTTTGGGACGAGCAGAAAAACCGAAGGCCTAGCACGGGTGCGGGCAACTCTGCGGAACTCGCCGTGTTCTATTAACCTAATCATGCCCATGCGTTTTCTTCGTGCCGCGCTCTGTCTGACTCTATGCGCTGCCGCCCTCGGCCAGGCGGCGGTTCCATCCCCGTCCAAGAACTCTTCAATCACTCTTTCCGAAGACCAGATCCGCGACTTGATTCGCCAGTCCGCCGACAACGACCTCGAAAACGACAAAAAACAACGCGACTATACCTACGTGGAGCGCGAAGAACAGCGCCGGCTCGACGGCAAAGGACAAGTGAAGTCCACCGAAGTAAAGACCTATGACGTGATGGAAATCTACGGCGAGCAGGTGCAGAAGCTGACCGCCAAGAACGACCAGCCTCTCTCCGACAAAGACGCCAGAAAAGAAGACGAGAAGATTCAGAAGCTCATCGACAGGCGCAAGAATGAATCGGAAGACGACCGCAGGAAGCGCCTGGAGAAAGAAGAAAAAGAACGGGAGCAGGGCCGCCAGTTTGTGAAGGAGATTGCCGACGCTTATAACTTCAAGTTCGTCGGCATCGAATCGCTCGACGGGCGCGACAACTACGTGATCGACTGCGATCCGAAGCCGGATTACCAGCCCCACATGAAGGAGGCCAGGTTCCTGACCAAGGCCCGGGGGCGCGTATGGATCGACAAAGACGACCGGCAAATGAAAAAAATCGACGTGGTGTTCATTGACACGGTCTCCTATGGTCTGTTTCTTGCCCGCATCCACAAAGGTTCACGCGTGGTGGTAGAAAATGTCCGGGTGAACGACGAGGTATGGCTACAGCAGCAGGTTGCGGTCAAGATCGATGTACGGCTGGCGTTGTTGAAGAACTTCAACGTCGAAGTGGATGTGGCCGACAGCAACTATAAGAAATTCCGCACCGCTACCAAAATCATCACGCTTGGCGAAGCCCCGTCAGAGCGTTAGCGCGAGGCCTTCCTGCTACGCAATCAAACAAAAAGCTCCTCCCGCTTGCGCCGGAGGAGCCAGAAACAGACTTCGCTCACTAGAACGTAAACTTTGCCGCTACCTGAATACCGCGCGGTGCGCCGCCACCCAGGAAGGGGTTGCCGACGCCAACGTCACCGGTGGCTGCAATCTGGTAGCCGCCGTTGCCGACTTCGCGATTGCCGTTGACGTGAAAACCACAGAATGAGGTCCCGCACGTTTGTATGTTGGAGGCCGGATCAGCAATAAACGCCGGCAGCACAGGGTTGGCAAAGTTGGGGTGGTTCAGGATGTTGAAGAAATCCGCGCGCAACTGGAGCGACAAGCGCTCGGTGATGGGCGTGTTCTTGTAGATTGCCAAATCCCACTGCTTGTAGGTCGGACCCACCAGCGAATTCCGGCCCAGGTCTCCATAATGCCGCGTGCCCGGCACACAATCTCCGGCGAAACCCGACAAAGTTGCTTGCGTCACATTGACCGTGCAGGGCATGGCGAACGAACTCAGTTGCAGATAGTTTGCGGGATTACTCTTGTTATAGACGATGGGACCCACCACGTCAGGCCGGTCGAAGCCGTCACCGCCTCCGCTGTAGTCATCCTCGAAGTTGTAGTTCAGAGTGAAAGGTTGGCCGCTCTGAAGCGTGGTGGTGCTGTCGACGCCCCAGCCGTTCTTTAGCCGCGACCAGTCTCCACTCACCTTGGGCAGTGCGTAGCCGGCCACCCAAACGAAACGATTCGGAACGTTGAAGTTCGACGGTCCGTATTCCCTCTGCGGATTGTTGCTGTCCTGAGGCTGAGCGGCGTTCACCACGAAATCTTCGCCGTCGCTGGAATTGTCCAGCGACCTCGACCACACATAGTTCACGATGGACATGAAACCGTGGTAGTTGTTGATTCGCAGGCTGGCCTGCAGCGAGTTGTAGTTCGAAATGCCGGTCGAGTTCTCCTGAAAGATATAGGTTGAGCCCGCAGCGGTGTTAATGCCGCCAGCCGGGGAAGCGTAGGGTCGCGGCACGCCAAAGTCATCGATGGCTCCGGTGGTGGCGCAGGTGGCAAGTCCAAAGGGACAATCAGCCGCGTTGATGGCCGCCTGGCTCGGCTGATTGATATCAAAGAAGCGGAACAGCCGGTGCCCTTGCGATCCCACGTACCCGACTTGCAGCGCCACATTGCGCCCAAATTGCTGCTGGATGTTCAGATTGTAGTTCTCGATGTAGGGCGTCTTAATGTGCTGGTCGAAGGAAAAAGTGTCGCATTCGACCGTGCAACCAGGAGTTCCGTAGATGGGCGTATTAGGAGTGTAGACTGGCTCTCCACCGTTTGTCTGATCCGGGTTGGTGGTAAACGCGTTGGGATTGGAGTTTGCCATCATGACGGAACCCGGGCCGATGTTGTTATAGGCAGGGCCCGGAGCATAAAAGGTCGGGTAAGGCAGGTGGCCGAGGAGCATATCCTGCGAGAACGCGTCAAAGAAGAGTCCGTAACCGGCGCGGACAACCGTCTTCCCTGATCCGAAAATGTCCCAGGCGGCTGCGATTCTGGGAGAGAAGTTCCTGTAGTCGGGTTGATAAACGTTCGATAGACCTCCGGGGCCGACGCGAACCAGGCTGCCGGTTGTAGCTGAAGTGGGAATGAAATCGGAGAATAGATTGTTCTTCTCCTTCACCGGCGCATAGTAATCCCAGCGCAAGCCATAGTTCAGGGTCAGCCGTTGAGTGATGCGGAACGCGTCCTGTGCGTAAAACCCGATGCCGTTCTGGCTGGTGTGGCGGCGGGTGTAACCGGAGTAGTTGAACAGTCCGAAGTCCGAGTCCGACTGGGGAGCCATCTCCAGCAAGCTCTCCAAATTGTCGAAGCGGATCCTGCCGCGAGAGTACTTGTCGAAACTCTGCTCAATACTGGTGCGGTGATAATCGGCCCCGAACTTGAAGTCGTGCTTATTCATCTTCCAGGAAAAGTTCTCGATCAACTGGTTATTGGTATCCACACGTTGCCGGGGATCGCCCGAGGTGGCGCCGATCTGGGAAAAGAATCCTGCGCCTCCGGTTGCGTTGGGTACGAGAAGAACGATGGGAAGCCCTTCAGAGTTGCAGGTGCCGAAGGTGGTCGGGACATTGCAGAACCCGATCGAACTCGGATTGAAACTCTGGTCTTGCGGGAAAAACCCCTCCGCGAAACGGTTCCAGCCGTAGCGGACTTCATTCACTTTGGTCGGTGAGATTACGGTGACATAGGAAATCGATACCAACTGGACCCGCGTGGGGGTCACCGTGTCGAAGCCCGGAAGTTGACCGCCAGAGGCGTTCAGCGCCAGCGGAAACTGCTGCGTGCTGTCTCCGAAGAAGTAGCGGCCGCTGATGTTGTTGTTGGTATTGAAACTGTGATCGATTTTCGCGATGAAACTGCTCAAGTTATTGAACGAGGGAGCAATCGCGGTGTAGTCGGGCGCGAAATTGCCGCTGGCATTGAAACACCCTGCGTCCGTCGAGGTCGTTCCGGGAATGTAGTTCCCTGGATTATGTGGGAAGAAGCCCAGGATCGCCGACCCCACCGGGCTCACCGCGCCGCCGGCGTTCAAAACGCTGGTGGTTGCCTGCTGAATCTGGGCCGGCGTCGGCACGCAAGCCAGCGATACCACACCCACGTTTTCGCGCTGGCCCTCATAGTCCACATAGAAGAAAGTGCGGTCCTTGATGATGGGCCCGCCCAGAGATCCGCCAAACTGATTGTTGTGAAATAACGCTTTGGGAGCGGAAGTGGGATCAAAGTAGTTGCGCGCATCCAGCGCATCGTTGCGGAAATACTCGAAGAGGCCACCATGTAGAGCGTTGGTTCCGCTCTTGGTCACGATGTTTACGATCGCGCCGCCGTTGCGTCCGTACTCCGGCATGAAGTTGGAGAGCACATTCATATCGGAAATGGCGTCGATCGGCAGAATCGCTGACGGCGTCCCGAATACGCCGGCCTGATTGATCGCCGGGTCATTACGGTAGCCATCGTTCATGTCGGTTCCATCCAGCAAGTAGTTGTTGGATCGGCCGCGGGCGCCGTTCATGCTGAACTCGCCGAACGAGCCTGGAGAATCAGTGATCTGGTCGGGCGAACCGGTAACGCCCGGAGTCAAGAAAATCAGCTTGGTGTAGTCACGCCCGTTGATGGCGAGGTCTTTCACGGTTTCCTGGGTGAGCACGCCACCCAAGGTGTTGCTGGTGGTTTCCACCATCGGCAGCGTCTCGCTGGAGACCTCAACGCGTTCCGATACTTGTCCAGGCTTGAGCGCAATATCCACGCGGCGCTCTTGGGCCACTTCAACCGCGATGGCGGTCGTCACCGAGGTTTGAAATCCGGTCTGCGACACGGTCACGGTGTAAGTGCCGATGGGCAATTCTGGGACCGAGTAACTTCCGTCGGCGCTGGTCTGCGTGGCGCGCTCCAAACCAGTGTTCGCATTCTTCACCGACACCTTGGCGCCGGAAATCACAGCGCCGCTTTGGTCGGTCACCGTACCCAGGACGGTTCCACGGAACGTTTGGCCGAACAGCGCACTTGCTGTTGCCAGCACCGTTACCAGAACCAGCGTTGATCTCATGATCGTTCTCCTCAGTCCCTGCTTCATAAAGATAGGCTCCCCGCACTCTTGCGTGCGTTCGGTTTTTCCCCTTGCCGATGGTTCCGCCAGACGCTTCATCTGCCGGTAGAAACGTGAAGTTTCCAACCCTGGCCGAACCAACCGGAAATTGTAGCGCAGAGCTACCACAAAGCAAGTGCGAAAGCGGTTCCCCCCTCGATACTTGCTCTCGACGCGACCGGGCGGCGGCAGATCAATTCTCGACCCCCATCTGCGTCAGGATGAAGGCATAGTCGAAAGCGGCATCGTGCAAGCGATCATAGCGTCCGGAGGCGCCTCCATGCCCAGCCGGACTCAAATTGGTTTTGAGGATCAGAACATTGTGGTCGGTGCGCAGCGACCGCATTTTGGCCACATACTTGGCCGGCTCCCAGTACATCACCTGACTGTCATTAAACGACGTGCGAACCAGCATGTTGGGATACGCCTTGGCGGCGACATTGTCGTAGGGCGAATATGTGATCATGTAGTCGAATTCCGCTTCCTTCTTGGGATTGCCCCACTCTTCGAACTCGGGAACGGTCAGCGGAATGGATTCGTCGAGCATGGTGTTGATCACATCAACGAAAGGGACGCCTACGATCGCGGCGTGAAACAAATCGGGCCGCATATTGAGGACCGCGCCCATCAACAGGCCTCCCGCGCTGGCTCCCTCGATCACCAACTTATCCTTCGACCCGTAGCCTTGCGCCGTCAAATACTCGGCGCAGGCGATGAAGTCAGTAAAGGTGTTCTTCTTATGCATCATGCGGCCGTCGTCGTGCCACGCCTTTCCCATCTCTCCGCCGCCACGAATGTGGGCGATGGCATACACCACCCCGCGATCCACCAGACTGAAGATCTCGGAGTCGAAATCGACGTCCATTGGCGCCCCATAAGATCCGTACGCGTAGAGGTAGAGCGGGCCTTTGCCATTGAGGATTGCATCTTTCAAATGCACCACTGAAATCGGGACTTTCACGCCGTCGGAAGCGGTGGCCTGAATCTGCTCCACCTGATAGCGGGTATGGTCATAGCCGCCTGGCACTTCTTTCTGTTTCAGCAGCGTGGAAGTCCCGCTCCCCATGTCGTACTCAAAAACCGAGTGCGGCGTTATGAAGGACTCGTACCCGTAGCGGAACTTGCTGGTGTCGTATTCGCGGTTGACGTCGTTTCCCGTGTCATAGGCTGACTCGGGAAACTCGATTCTTCGTGATTGTCCGCTGCGCAGATCGGTCACGCGTATCTGCGGGAGGCCAAATTCACGTTCGTACAGCACGTAGTAGTTCTTGAAGAAATCGGTATCTTCCAGCATCACGCTGGCGCGTTGAGCCACCATTTCCTGCCAGTTCTGGCTGCGCGGATCGTTCACCGGCGCTTTCACCAGACGGAAGTTGCGGCCAGTGTCATTGACGCGGATATAGAAGAAGTCTCCGTTGTGGTCGGGATAATACTCGATGCCCTGTTTACGCGGCTCCATGATTTTCCACGGTGCCATCGGCTGGTCGGCCGGAATGTACTGCATTTCACTGGTGGTGTGACTCGCGGAAACGAGAAAAATGTAGGCCTTGCTTCGAGTCTTCATGGCATACACATCGAATCTTTCGTCTTTTTCTTCGTAAACCAGTTCATCGTGGCCGGAGGTGCCAACCGTGTGCCGGTACAAACGGTATTGACGCTTGGCGGCGTCTTCAACGGTATAAAAGAGGGTCTTGTTGTCGTTCGCCCAAGCCACCGACCCCACCTTCTCCGCGTGATCCACCAGCAGTTTTCCGGTACGCAGGTCTTTGACCGCCAGTACATATTGCCGAAATCCCGTAGTGTCGGTGGAGTAGGCCAGCAGGTTCCCATCTTCGCTCACGTCGTAAGCTGCCAGGTGCATAAACGCCTGGCCCTTGGCCAGTTGGTTAATGTCGAGAACGATCTCTTCCGGCGCCTCCAGGCTGCCTCTTTTGCGGCAACGGATCGAATACTGCTTGCCGGCTTCGGTGCGTGAATAGTAGAAGTACTCTCCTTCTTTATAGGGGACCTCGACGTCGGTCTGCTTTATGTGGCTCAACATTTCGTCGTAGAGTTTCTTTTGCAGAGGCGCGGTGGGTTTCATCACGGCCTCGGTGTAGACGTTTTCAGCTTCCAAGTAGGCCCTCACCTCGGGATTCTTCTTGTCGCGCAGCCAGAAATAGTTGTCCACCAGTTTGTGGCCGTGGATCTCGGTGATCTTCGGCACTTTCTTGGCCACTGGCGGTGCCGGCAGCGGAGAGGAAGTATCCGCCGCAGCCAGAATGACGACGGCAGCGAATATCGTCACACTAAGTTGAAGACGCTGGAGCTTCAGCTGGATCATGGAAACACTCCGCAGATTGAAGTAGGACCTGGAGGCGCCAGTATACCCAAGCGGTGAAAGCCCGGAACACCTTTTCGGTGGATGCCCCGCCGCGTCGGCACTTTGGCTTGCGCACCGATGCGTGTCCCCTTTACACTCCTTGTCATCCGGTCAGCATCCTTGTTTGCGGCAGCACGCGGCTTAAGGCGGCATCTCTCATGCTGAAAATGAGGTATTCCATGCGAGCCCTCCTTCTCACATCTGGGCTCGTATCGATGCTTGCCGGACGCTGCCTCGCCGCATCCTCGCCCGTGGATGTGGAGCATTCCACGCTAACAATTCGAGTGTTCAAGAAGGGTCTGTTCTCGGGCTTCGCCCACGATCACGAAATTGCCGCCCCGTTGTCATCCGGTTCCGCGGATCTCGCGGCCCTCTCGGTCGAAGTCCACTTCGATGCGCAAAAGCTCAAAGTGCTGGATCCGGACGCTTCAACCGGCGACCGCGCCAAAGTGCAGGAGACCATGCTCAGCGACAAGGTCCTGGATACTGCACGCTTCCCCGAGATCGCATTCGTTTCGCGTAGCGTCAAGCCCTCGGGAGAGAACACCTACTCCGTGGCGGGCGATTTAACTCTGCACGGCGTGACTCATCCGCTTACCATCGCGGTTTCGCTGCGGAATGGCCACTATACCGGATCCGTGGAATTGAAACAGACGGACTTTGGAATCACCCCCATCAGCGTGTTCGGCGGCAGCGTGAAGGTGAAGGACGTACTCGCGATTAGGTTCAACATTGTGCTGCAGGAAAAGTAGAAGGGCTACTCGTAGCGCAGGGCCTCAATCGGATCCAGCCGCGAAGCCCGGATTGCGGGCAACATTCCGCTGACCAGTCCCACCAGGGCGAGAATCACGGTCGCGACCAGCAGCGTTACCGGATCGAGCACCAGCCGAATATCTCCGGCTTCGGCGTGTTGGGCCATGGCACTGTACAGCGTCAGCCGTCCGACGGAGAGCGAGACCACATAGGCCAGGATGATGCCCAGCAATCCGCCCGCGAAGCTGATGGTCAGCGCCTCCGCCAGGAATTGCAGGAAAATGTCACGGCTGCGCGCGCCCAGGGATTTTTCCATTCCGATCTCGCGGGTACGCTGCGTGACCGAGACCAGCATGATGTTCATCAGTCCCACGCCACCGATCCCCAAGGTAAGCGTGCCGATGAAACCCAGCAGAATCTTCAAACCCAAAGTGATAATTTCAAACTGCCGCACCTGCTCCATCAGGTTGAACACCACCAGTGCGCGCCGGTCCGCAGGATTGAACTGGTGCTGCATGCCCAGCACATTACGCACCGCCTGTTCCAGCCTCAAATACTCGGTGGTTTCGTAGTTGAACCACACTGAATCGAGATAGTGCGTGTCTTTCAGATCACTCATGGTGGTGAAGGGCACGAAGTTCACACGGTTAACGTCGCTGTTGCCCGCCTGCATCTTGGGCGCAAGCACGCCAATCACTTCGAAACTCACTCCGTCGATGCGCACCCGCTCATGAAGCGCATTCCTGCCCGAAAACAATTTCTCTTTGGCCTCAGAACCGAGCACCACGACGTGCGCCCGCTGCATCTCGTCCTGAAGATTGTAGAAGCGCCCCTGAGCCACGCTGAGTGCGCGCACCGCAAGCACATTGGGATAGTTGCCCGTCACGTTCAAAGTGTAGGTACGAGTTTCGTACTGGATGTTGGCGTCTTTGCCCACTTCCGGGGTGATGTGCATGATCTGCGGAATGTCAGCGGTCAGCAAGTCCACATCGTCGAGAGTCAGGCGCAGTTGCGCGCCCGCCTTCTGCCCTCCCACCTGCATGGAGGAACGCCCCGGAATCAGGATCATCAGCTTGGTGCCGAAGTTGGCGAAGATGTTGGCGGAAGCTTTTCCGAAGCCGTTGCCGTAGGCGAGCAGCATGACCACCGTTGCGATGCCCCAGGCCATGCCCAGCATAGTGAGGCCGGTACGGCGTCGGTTATGCTGCATGGCGCTGTAGGCCTCGTGGAGCAGATCTCGCACCATGGCTTACTCCTGCCGCAGCGCTTCCACGGGCTGCAGCCGGGCCGCTTTGCGCGCGGGATAGAGTCCGGCCACCACGCCGGCCAGGGTGAGGCAGACAATTGCCAGGGTGGCACTGGAGAGCACCAATCGAGGCGGATCAAATCCTTCCGGCCCTTTTACCGCGCCCAACGCCGCCATGAACCCGCCCGCCAGCACCAGGCCGATGAGCCCGCTCAACAAAGTAAGCAGTACTCCTTCCAGAAAGAACTGGAACAGGATGCTACGGTTGGTGGCACCCAAGGCTTTGCGCAGTCCGATCTCCCGGGTGCGTTCCGAGACTGAGACCAGCATGATATTGATGACACCGATCGCGCCCAGCGCCAACGTTACCATTCCCACGGTGCCCAGAAACATGTCCATGGCGTCAAAAATCAAGCCCATCATTTCGGCCTGCTTCACCGTGTCCCAGCCTTCAAAAGCATCTTCGTCGTGATAGTCGAAACCGTGATTGCGGGCAACAATCTTGTGGGTCTCCTCCACCGCCATCAGGTGGTCCGCCGCAGTCAGCGGTTGAAAGTTAATAAACGAAATGGCGTTTTGCTCGGATTCGCCCTTCAGACGGAAATACGTGCTCATGGTCTGGTAAGGGATGTAGCCGCGCATGTTGGTGGAGTTGTCGTCACCCCGCCCCACTCTCTGGATCGTGCCCACCACCTCGAAGCTGATTCCGTTGAGCAGCACCGTCGCACCCACCGCAGGCCGGCCGGGAAAGAGGTTCTTGGTCATCTCATCGCCGAGTACGATCACGTTCCGCCGCTGGATTTCATCCAACCCATTGAGCCAGCGTCCCTGCTTCACCGGCAGATAGCGAATGCCCTTGTATTGCGGCTCCACGCCGGTGATTTCCCCGTTGGCACTGGCGAACTCGCTTACCGCCCGCACATCGCTGCTGGTCAGCACGGGAGACGCTGCCAGTACGTGGGGCGCTTCGCGGTGGATATCAGCGTAGTCCTGATAGGTAAGTTTGTAGAACCGTGCCGAATTCATGCTCCCGGCCACCGCCGGCGCCCGTCCTGGAAACAGGAAGATGATGTTCTCCCCGTACTCGTTCATGCCACGCTTGTTGCCGGACCGGAAGCCCTCGCCCAGACCCACCAGCAGTAGCAGCGATCCCACGCCCCACGCGATTCCAAACATGGTGAGAAACGAGCGCAGCTTGTGGGCCCATAAGGTACGAAAAATCTGCCCCAGGATGTCGAGCACCATGCGCATAGGACGCCAAGTGTAGGCCATCCCGATTTTACATGGAACCAGCACTGCGGTCAGCGACATCGTCCTGCTCCTCACACAGCGTGAATGAGCGCAACCCACGGTCGGTCAATAACCTAGGGTGTTTCCTCTCGTTGGCATAGACGGACGCGGCAGGGGCAAGTTAGCGAGTTGTAAAAAAGTGGAGATTTGGGTCGATGGGCAAGAAGGCGTGTCTTTGCGTTCTTGGCGTTGCCCTTTGCGAACTTTGCGGCAAAAGCTTCTAACCGCAAAGATCGCGAAGGGGCCGCGAAGGACAGGAAGCGTATCATCGGAAACCGGCTTAGCCCCTTCGTAACCTAGCCCGTCGCGACACCCGCCAACTATCCTTTCCCGCGGGGGTTTAAGCCAGCATGGGAAACAAAGTCACCAAGTCGATGTTAGTCTTGGCAGCCGGAATGCTATTTATGGGAGTATCGGCTGCTCAAACCACAACCAGCACAACCTCAGGCGCCGGCCCGGGAGTGGTGGATCCTGGCCATCCGCGCGTGAATCAGGTAAATGGCCGCGAAGAAGCTCAGCAACAGCGAATTGCGAACGGCGTCAAGAACGGCTCGCTAAGTCCGAAGGAAACTGCGAACCTGGAAAAGCGGGAAAACCATGTCCAGAACGAAGAAAAAAGGGATATGGCGAAGAACAACGGCCACTTGGCCCAGGCGGAACAGAACAAGATCAATCGCCAGCAGAACCACGTCAGCAAGAGTATTTACAAAGACAAGCACAACTAGCTTGGCGTCTAGACTTCTGCGCTAAGACAAAGCCGCAGCCCGCTGCGGCTTTTGCTTTTATGGATGATGGAGCCTCGCCGCGCGAGCCTCTAGGAGCTTGTTGAAAATACCCTTCACGCAGCGTGTGGATCATTCTAAGAAGCGCACGCTCAGACAGAGTTTTGTGGTTGGGGCTTCCGATCTACCCCCGATGCCCGCCTGGCAACCGAAGGTTGGGTCCGTTGCTTCGTCACGCGCTCTGCGCTCGCAGTTTCGGGATCCGGATCAGGTTGAAGGCCGCGCAGCTGAACACGAACAACCAATCCACCTTCGCCAGTCCGCGCAGTTTCACCTTCTTCAGGGGCCCGATCTGTTTCAGCCATCCGAACGGCTTCTCCACCAGCCAGCGTCTGCTTAAACTGATCGCGTAACCCGGATGCCGGCTGGTTCGTTCATCGATCGCGCCGTGCTGCCGCCGGGCCACGTGCGGCGTCACCCCCAACTCGCGCACCGTGTCAACGAAGTCGCGCGTGTCATAGGCTTTGTCCGCTCCTGTCGTGATCCGACCGCTTCGTTTCCGGGTCAGCTCGTGCAACATTAATAAAGCCGCATCGCGTCCGCCCGGCCATCCGCCTGCGTGGTCATCGCCGCCGCGATCAACCCGTTCCGGTTCTCCACCAAGGTATGTCCCAGATAGCTCAGCTTGGCTTCCTGGCCGGCCGACTTCTTATAGAGCCGCGCTTCGGGGTCGGTGCTCGAGACGTGCGTCTGATTGCTGCGCGGCGCACCGTGAAAATCTCCTCCGCTCCCCGACCCGCCGTCGTCCTTGCGGCAAAAGCTCTTCTGCCCCGCCCAAGCCTCGATCAGCGTCCCATCCACCGTGAAATGCTCGTCCGACATCAGCCCCGCCGCCTGCTCTTTCACGTGCGCGAAAAACTTCTGCGCCAGATCCTGATTTAACAGCCGGTCGCGGTTCTTGCCGAACACGGCGTGGTTCCATACCGTGTCGTCAATCTTCAAGCCCACGAACCAACGGAACAGCAGGTTGTAGTTGAGCTGCTCCATCAGCAGCCGCTCGCTGCGCACCGAATAGAACACCTGCAGCAACAACGCCCGCAGTAACCGCTCCGGCGCAATCGAGGGCCGTCCCACCTGCGAATACAGTCCATCGAACTCCTTGGACATCGCAGCCAAGACCGCGTCCACCAGTTTCCTCACCCCGCGCAGCGGATGATCGGCTGGGTATCCGATCTTCCAACGCCACATAACTGAACATCACGCTTGCAGTTGCTGATCGTCTCCTCGCATCCCTGCTTCTTATCACGACTCCACTGTGCAATTGCAGTGGTTCTTTAACAACCTTCCGGACAAAGCTTCGACAGGGCTACAGAGCCCAGTGGACTTCAAGAAAGTTTGGATTAGCCTAAGCGGTGCCATCCGAACCGCGGACAGGCGAAACGGGAGACGTTTAATGAACCTTTCTGCATACTGGAAACCAACTTTACTTCTGCTTGCCTTCGCTGTTGCTGGGACTGCGTCATCGACAGCAGCCGTGCCGGTTGATACGGCGACGGTCGCCGAAACAATCAAGGCGGACATCGCTCAACTCGTCGCTGGGATCAATGCCCACGATGCGGTTAAGGCAACCGCGTACGATGCCCCGAATATCGTCTCCATGCAATGCGGCAGCCCCCCAACCGTTGGGGCCGAAACCGACCGAGAAGCCTTCAAGACGGGCTTTGCCCACGACCCGCTTTGGAAAGTCAGTCTCATCGACGAGACTGTCGATGTTGCGAGCGGTGGAGACCTGGCAGTCTACCGTGGCACGTATAACGAAGACCACGGTCATGCAGGCGTGCTGATGACCCATAAGACGATCTTCATGGCGGAGTTCAAACGCCAAAGCGATGGAGGGTGGAGAATGGTCTGGTACAGCGTTTCCAACATGGAACAATCGCATCCGAAGTAGCTGTCGGATGCGACAAATGACTTCTCAGTTTTCTAGGCATCCCCTACCCCGCAATTTAGACGGGAGTTTTTCAACAGCCCCCTAGAACGTGAAGTTCAATCCGCCGCGAACCGACCGTGCCGACTGCACCAAATACACAGTATGCCCATCACTCCCCAGCACCGGCACGTAACCTTCGGCGAGAAGATTGCGCAGATCAATGACAGCCTCAAAATGTCCGGGGATAAAACCGTTGCCGGGGATAGGCTGGCGGAAGAAGAGATTCAAATAAGGGTCGGCGCGCCCGGCCGAGGCATTGAACATATCCACGGGCGTGAGCGCATCCTGGTTAATCCAGCGGTAAGACGCAATCCAATGCGTCTTGGTTTTCGGCACAACACCACTAATCTTTCCGGCAACGCTGCGGCGGTCGCGGGTCCCGATCCATTGCTGCGCATCTTCGAGGCGAACTCCCGGCTTCTCCAAATCCAGCACGCCGCCGTATTCAAAATCCATAGTCGCAGTAATGTCGTCGCTCAGCTTGCGTTGCACCACGAAGCGGATGCCTTCGGTCTTGAGATCGCTGCCCTGGTAAGTGAACGTCCCGGAATAGATGTCGGGAAGCACCGTGCCATTGTCGGTGCTGAACTCGCCCACGCCGGTCAAAGCTGGATCCACCACGCGATCGTAGAAAACCGCCGCCTGCAAGCTGGTCTTGCCCACGCGGTGGGAAAGCGAAAGTTCGTGATGATGCGGATGCTCCAGCGCGGAAGCGTAGCCCACCATGCTCATGCGCGGTCCCGACTCGCTCAGGTCGGCGGGGGCGGTATCGAAGCCTTTGTCCAGACGGTCATTGGGTTCGGAGGTGGCGTAGCGGTATTCCACGACCGTGTCCGGTGAAAGATGAACATCCGCCGATCCGAAGGGCCGAAACGCGGTCACGCGTCCCAGAAACTGAATGGTTTGCAATTCGCTGCCAAAGTGTAGCTCGACCACATCGCCCAGCGCAAAGCTGTCGGCGGTAGTCAGCGAGAAGGCCTGCAATGCGTGCAGGCCGAGATCGGGTGCAGGCAGATTCCGCATGGTCAAGGCAAACGAGGGCTCGCTGCCATCGTCCATTTTGTGGCTGAACGATGCGCGCAGGACCGAGGCGGGAGAAACGCCGCCGTATCCAACGTTGCCTTGCAATCCAATCGTGTCGGAAGAAAAAATCGATCGCTCCAGCGAGAAGCCGGTGCCTAAATCAGAAGCGCTCCCAAAACCTTCCGCCGCGGAACCAGCCAGCAATGAAAGGCTGCCCCTCAAATCATGGTCACTCTTTTGCGCTTCGCCTCCCAAATCCGCTGACTGGTCGTCGATCAGCCGCAAAATAGGCCGGTTCGACACCGAACGCAGCACCCACTTCCAATCGTCCGTCTCTGCCGGACCCCTGACGGGCGCTACTTTGATGGCTTCAAATAACGTGTTGAGCGTGAGATTGACCAGCACTCGGGCTCCCGGCCTGAGGCCTATACCTTCTTTGATGGTGGGAAGAAAGGAAGCTGCCGAAACCTTGATGTTGTAGACACCGGGAAGAAGGCCACTCGCGGAGTAGTATCCGGTTTCGTCGGAGAATACCTCGACCGCCTGTGCCGCCGCGCCCAGCACTTCGACCACGGCACCCATCTGCGGCACCCCGCTGGCGCTGCGCACGTAGCCGGAAATGGAGCCGGCGCGATCCGCCGACCAGAGCGGAAGCGACAAGCCACACGCCATCACCAGCCACACGAACCTACGGAACATCACCCACCACCTCGCGGTAGTCCAAGCCTCCGCGGTCACTCTACGGCAAACGTGGCCGTGGGGTCGACCGTCTGCTTGGAAATGTTGTCGTTCACCTTGATCTGGATGCGGTAAACACCTGGGTTAAGGTTGGCGGCCGAGAGGCTCTTCTGTAGGGTCACTTGCTCGCCAACATTGCCCATCGTCTCCGTGGATTCAACGGTATGAACCACGGCTGCGTTGGTCGCCGCGTTAATCACATTGTATTCGACTGTCGCCGAAGGCTTGTGTGTCTTCTCGTCTACGGTCAGGTTATATACCTGCATCCAGAAACTCATCTTTTGTCCGCGTTTGAAGGTCACTGGTTTGCCGTCGGAGGGTGGAACGCGGGGACGCACTTTGGTAGCGCCGATCACGAAACTCCCCGTTCCCACGTTCTTCGCCGCCACCGGCTCCATCAGATCCGCGACAATAAGCGAAGAAGCCGTCAGCCGGTCGTCGGCGAAATCCGGCACTTGTATGCCCTTGCTCCAGCTGCCCACGCGATCCCCGTTGACATCCTTCACCACGATGTCAAAACGGTAACGCCCGGGGCGCAACGGAAGCGCCTTCCAGTAAACCTGAGAATTCTCCGCTGCTTTGGCCAGCAATTCCGCCGGAACGTCCGCCTGCACCGTGTCCTCAAACGTCTGCGCCACCCGTCCGGTCAGAGTAGTGACACGGCCGAAAATATTCACGGTTCCACGCTGCACACCATCCTTGTTGATGAAGGTGATGTCGCGATTCTTGATCTGGATGGTCACCGGCACCAGTACCGTATCGCTCGTCACTTTCACAAAATCTGCCAGTACATCGAAAGGCATGAGGTTGATACTGATCTTGTGACTGACCACTTCTTCCAGGTCCTTGAACTTAACCGGCGGCGGAGCCTGGAGCTTGGAGTATTGCTCCAGGCGGTCGAACTCTTTGGCGTTCTGAGAGGCAGTCGAAGGTCCGACTCCAAGCGTTTCCAGCCCTCCCTGATCCAAGCGGCTGGCCTTCGAGGCCAAACCCATCCCTTCGTACAGCGTGAGACCGGCGTTGGGGGTGTACAGCAAAGCATCCTTCTCGCCGCGGTCGAGGGTCATGTGATATTCGCCGCACATACACTTGTCCACAAATTCGATAATGACCTCCTGCCCTACGCCCTCGAGATAGCGATAGCGCCAATCTTCGAAAGGATAGGTCGACGTCGAGCCACCACCCTCTTCGATGGGACGGTCGTAAGCTCCGCCGGAGGGATGGGCGTCAATTTCGTCGGGAGGTCCATACATGATGTAGATGCGCCCGCGATCGGTCCGCCAGCCAGAGATTCCGGCAGCGAAGTGTTCGTTGGCATACTCGATGCGGCGGTAGTGTTCTTCTTTGAATTCGTTTTCTTCGGTGTCCGGAGTGGGATCGCGACGCTGCCAGAAAGCCTCGATGAACTGGTCGCGCTCCTCATCGTTGGAGAGTTGTTTGAAGGCCCGGCGCTCTTCATCGGTGATGATCCAGGCCACGTCCTCATTGAGCCACTTCTTATAGGACCCTTCCAGTTCCGCAGTCAGGGCCTTGGCGTTCTTTTTTTTCTGCTTTTCGCCGACCGGGCGCTTGAGCGGATCAGCCGACGGAGCCGGCTGTACCGAAGGAGTCGTGCTTTGGTCCGGGCTCCCCGGATTCGAGGTTTGGGCAAGGGCCGGCATACCGCTCAAAACCAGCAGCGGCAAGGCTATGAGAAAAAGCTGCCAACGTAACCCTACCCGGAACATAGACGGGACACTCCTCGTGGACACTCTGGTGTACCTCATTTTATGTCCTTCAGCAACCGGAAAGCAAGGTTAACCATCACGTTCTAAACAAATTGTACGATGCAGGCAAGCCCTAGTTTGTAGGATGCAGGCAACCCTGGCGAGGGTGCCCAGTCTCACTGTGGGTTTGGCTTGGCTGGGTTTGGCTTGGCTGGGTTTGCTTGGCGGGTGCTGGCGGGTGCTGGCGGGTTTGGTGCCTGAAGCCCGTTTCGGGATTCCGCCGCAACCGCGGTGGTTTCGCCAATTGACCGCAACCGGCAAATTCGGCACGCCGTAATGGCCCGCGCATCAACTATCTAGACCCGTAGAAGAGCAGCGGGAATGCTTTGCCCGAAAGCGGTCTTTTTGCTAAGATGGCGGGCCTGCCCGGTTCTCCCCTTGGCAGAATACGAACCTCAGTTGCTCTCAGGAAAGGTGACCCATCTTGCAAAAATTCTCTCTTCTTGTGTTTCCCGTGCTTCTGCTCGGACTCACCTGCGTTTCGCAGGCGCAGTCGATTACGCGATTGACTCACTCAGCCCCTGACGGTGTGGTCTTGAGCTATCAAATGACCGATGGTACCGTGTTGGCTCAAGGCGGAAATGACTCCGATTGGTGGAAACTCACTCCCGACATCACCGGGAGTTATGTGAATGGGACCTGGACCCAAGTTGCTAGTCTTCCCTCCGGATATGCGCCGGATGCCGAAGCCTCTGCCGTGCTGGCCGATGGCCGGCTCTTGATTGAGGGCGGGGAATACAATTTTGGTAATTTCGTACTGACCAATCTGGGGGCGGTTTACAATCCCAAAACCAATGTATGGACTCCGCTCCAGCCCCCGCCGGGCTGGTCGTATATCGGAGATTCTCCCTCGTCAATGCTGCCCAATGGCACATTTCTTATTGGCAACAAGCTGGTCAAGAACGTGGCTGCGCTCAATCCCAAGACCATGCAATGGATACAGGGCGTTGCCCCCGGCAAGAGCGATTTCAACGCCGAAGAGGGCTGGACGCTCATGCCCGATGGCACCATCTTGACCGCCGATGTGAAGAACGCCCCTAACTCTGAGAGGTTCTTCCCCACCCTGAGAAAGTGGGAAACTGCGGGCAGCACCATTGTTGACTTGCACTCGCCTTCCCCCTACGGCTGCCTTCAGTTCGGCCCCAACGGGCAATACTGCTATTACCCGCCTGGAGAAATCGGTCCGGCGATTCTGCGTCCTGATGGCACCGTCTTTGCCACTGGCTCTTACACCATCACCGGCGGGGCTGGGCATACCGCGATCTATACACCCGGAACCGAGTTGACCGATCCCGGTACTTGGACCGTGGGGCCGGACTTTCCCGATGGTGATAACGCCGGCGATTCATTCGCGGTATTGCTCACCAATGGCAATGTGATGGTGGAGGGTTCCAATACCGGAACCTTGTACACCTGGGACGGAACCAACTTCACGGCTGGGTTGAATGCTGGCTTCAACAGCCTGATGGTTCTCCCCACCGGCCAAATTCTTCTCGGCGGATCCGATGTCTACAACTCGCCCGGAACCTATAATCCGGCGTGGGCTCCGGCCATTACCAACTGTCCCTCCAGCGTGACTCGGGGAAGCACTTATAAAATCTCCGGAACTCAATTCAACGGTATGTCGCAGGCGAACGCGTTCGGCGATGAATACCAAACCGCAACCAACTACCCGCTGGTCCGGATCACCAACAATGCCACCAAGCACGTTTTCTACGCCACCACCCACGATCACAGCAGCATGGGTGTAGCCACTGGCAGCACACCGGTGTCGACTAACTTCGATGTGCCCGCGGGCATGGAGACGGGAGCGAGCTCGCTGGTGGTAGTGGCGAATGGCATTCCCTCACCGGCCGTGAGCGTTACCGTCAACTAACTATCCACCGCGCCCGTCCGCAGAAGCGGGATGGGCGCGGTGCTTCTTGATTAAGGGTGCCTGCCAATTCTGGCCTCCGACTATCGAGACAGAAATGCCAATCGCATTCTTAAGGCGACTCTTCCGTAGCGGCGTGATGCTGGCAGGACTTTCCTTGCTCGGCGGATTGGCCGCAGCTGCCAATACCCCTCACTATCTGATCACCAACGACGACCCTAGCGCTAATTTCTTCCCCAACAGCCTCACGTTTTACACCATCGAGGCGAATGGCCAGCTGACTCTGACACAGCAGGTCATGATCGGCGTCACCGGAGCTCAGGGCGGCTACTTCCCGGCAAATCGGATCGTAACGCTCAACGCCAGCGGCAACCAGTGCGTGTTCGCCTCTGACGCCGCATCCGGTGAAATCGACGGCGTGGAGGTAAATACATTGACCCTGCTCGGGCATGCTCAAGGGTCGTCCACCGATACCGGCCTTTCCAATGGAGTTGGTCTCGCGCTCAACGCGCAATACCTGTATGCCAGCTTCACCGACTCGAACACCATCGGCACGTTTCAGATCGAGCCGGGTTGCGGGCTAAGTTTCATCGGCGATGTCACGGTTGGCGGCCTGCAAGGCGGCGTCATCGACGGCATGGCGGTGCATGGCAACACTCTGGTTGCTACCTACGGCGATGGTTCGATTGAATCGTTCAGCCTCGCCTCCGTGATGCCGGTGTCGAATGGAGACCAGCAGAATTCGACCGGCTCCTTCGACGGCAGCAGCTATCCCAGTGGAGTGGACATCACGCAGGACGGACGCTTCGCCCTCTTCGGCGATACTTCGACTTCGACCATGGTGGAAGTGTCGGACATTTCTTCCGGCAAATTGAGCCCGACCGTGGTGTACAAATCGGCCGCGAGCATCAGTTCCAGCGACATCATGCTGAGTCCGGACGAGACCATCCTCTACATCAGCAACACCCAGGGGGACCGCATCACCGCGGCTTTCTTTAACCGCCAGAACGGAACCTTGACCAAGGGCTGCGTGTCGAACCTGCTGCGAGGGTATTCATCCTCATGGTCGTATCTGGCCGGCCTGGCGTTGGCCAGCCCGAAGGGAAATGGCCAGGGTGTATACATCGCTGAGTTTGGCACGCCCTCTACCATCGCCGAGGTCAGGGTCCAAGCGTCGAATGGACAGTGTTCCATGTCTGAAGCTCCCGGCTCCCCTATCGAAGACCCCAACAGCAACTGGCTTTTGTCCATTGCCACCTTCCCTCCCCGCTCTTTCTAGGGTGTTGCCTCTTGTGTCGCAGCCGAGCCAGAGTTGACAATGCCGAACATCGCTAACCATTCCTCAGCTTGGCTGGCACGATATAATCATGAGTTGGCAGCTGAATCCGCTGCATTTCCGGCAGTTCTGGCCGTTCCAACCGTGGGGAACTTTTGGGCGGGGATAGCCGTATCTGAAGCTGTGCACCCCGTCGTCCCCAGGGGACAGAGTCGAACAGCTTTGTGAGCCGATCCCAGGCCGGGCGCGGCTCTGGGATGCGATTGGGGAAGCAATGAGTGCCTGGAAGAAAATTGCGATCGGCGTAGGCGCGGTCGTAGTCCTGTCCGCCATCGTCGGTTTTACTGTTTACCAGAGCCACAAGAACGTGGTGACGGTGCAGACCGGCAAAGTGCAGCGGCATGACTTGGCGGCCGTAGTGAGCGCTTCGGGAGAAGTCAGGCCGAAGACGTACGTGAACATCGGCGCCAACGCCTTCGGCAAGATCACCAAGTTGTACGTGAAGGAAGGCGACCGGGTAAAGCAGGGACAGATGCTGGCGCAACTGGAAAACGTACAGGCCGGAGCGGACATGGATGCCATGCAGGCATCGCTGGAAGCGGCTCGCACCGATGCTCTTGCCGCCGAGGCTGGGCGCAATACGGCGCAGGCCGACCTCAACCGCGCCCATTCTGATGCTGAACGTTCCGAACTGGATTGGACCCGCGCTCAGGGTTTATTTAAGGACGCGCTGATCGCGAAGTCCGAATATGACAATCAGAAAGCGGCCCACCAAACGGCGGTTTCAGGACTGGCGCAAGCCGAAGCCCGCCTAGCCCAAGCTAAAGCCCAGAAAGACTCGGCGGATCGCCGCGTGACGCAAGCCGTCGCCAATCTCACCCACGCAACTGACGTCATGAAGAAGACCACCTACCAGGCTCCCTATGACGGAGTCATCACCAACTTGCCGGTGCGCGAAGGCGAAACCGTGGTCATGGGAATTCAGAACTCTCCCGGCAGCACCTTGATGACGCTCGCCGATATGTCGATCATCACCGCCGAGGTCCAGGTGGATGAGACCGACATCGTGAACGTACAACTCGGTCAACCGGCCCAGGTAACCATTGACGCCATTCCCAAGAAGGCTTTTAAAGCCGTGGTGACGCAGATCGGCGACAATGCCATCGTGCGCTCCACCGGTGTTTCCACCTCCCAGCAAGCCGGCAGCAGCCAGGAAGCGAAAGACTTCAAGGTCGTGGTAACCATCCAGGATCCGCCCGAAGACTTGCGGCCCGGTCTTTCCGCCACCGCCAAGATCACCACCGCCACGCGGACCAACGCCATGACCATCCCCATCCAGGCCTTGACGGTGCGGCGGCGGGAAGATTTGGTTCCGAAAAACGAAAAGGGTTCGGTCGAGGCCGCCGCGCCGCCCAAAACTGTGTCTAATGACAATAGCAAAGAGGAGATCCAGGGCGTTTTCGTCCTGCGCAATCACAAGGCGGAGTTCGTGGCGGTCGAATCCGGCATCGCTGGAACTACGGATATCGAAGTATTAAAAGGACTTAAGGACGGCGACGAGATCGTCACCGGAAGCTACAAAGTCTTGCGGACGTTGCGTCCGGGCAGCAGCGTGAAGGTCGATAACTCGGCCCCGAAGAAGGAAGAAGAAGAAACATAACTTTCGCGGCTGTGGTTCGTCCAATGGAGAGCCAGACCGGGCTGTGAAGCGAGATCGGAGAGCCGTTAGTGTCCCCAGAGGACCAGGAGAAGAGAATGGCAACCGCTGAAGTACTGAATTTTTCCCAACCCGCAGTGTCGGCGCCTCCCGACGCGTCCATGATCAACACCGTCGATCTATGGAAGACGTACGACATGGGATCGGAGCAGGTGCACGCCCTGCGCGGCGTCAATCTGACCATCCAGCGCAACGAATACGTTGCCATCATGGGGCCGTCGGGCTCGGGGAAATCGACGCTTATGAACCTGATCGGCTGCCTGGACACGCCCAGCAAAGGCCAGTATTGGCTGAATAGCCAGCTGGTAAGCGAACTGGACGACGACGAACTGGCGCACATCCGCAACAAGGAAATCGGATTCGTTTTCCAGACCTTCAACCTGCTGGCCCGTGCCACCGCTCTCCACAACGTGGAGTTGCCGTTGATCTATGCTGGTGTTCCGGCCGAGGAACGTTCGGAACGGGCGAAAGCCGCGCTCGCCTCGGTGGGCATGGCGGATCGCATGATGCACAAGCCCAACGAACTCTCTGGCGGACAGCGGCAAAGGGTGGCAATTGCCCGCGCCCTGGTAAATCGGCCTTCGATTATTCTCGCCGACGAACCCACCGGCAACCTCGACTCACAAACCGGAAACGAAATCATGGCGGTGCTGGATCGTCTACAGGCGCAGGGCAACACCATCGTGCTGGTGACCCACGAACACGACATCGCCGAATTCGCGCACCGCGTAGTCCACATCAAGGACGGTGTGGTGGAAAGAGACGTGGTGAAAGGCAAGCGCTAGGGACTGGCCCACCTACGCATCTAATCCAACTCTTTGGGGTGCCCCGTCCGTGGTTTAGTGTGGAATCGAGAGTAGACCGTATGATGGCGCCGCTTCAGCGAGGACGTACCTCGCTCGGCATTTTCGACAAGGCACTTCTCAGGTTATTCTGCGCCTCCGCGTAGTCCGGCTGAATTCGCAATGCCGCCTGGAATTCGGCAATCGCCTCTGGCAGCCGCCCGGTTTGCGCCAGAACGACTCCCAGGTTGTTGTGCGCTTCGGCGTCGTCGGGTTGAATTCGCAATGCCGCCTGGAATTCGGCAATCGCCTCTGGCAGCCGCCCCATTTGCGCCAGGGCGCTCCCTAGATTGTAGTGCGCTTCGGCATGGTTGGGATTAAAGCGCAGCGCCGCCTGGTATTCAGCAATCGCCGCCGGCAATTGGCTGGGCGTCTGCGCTAGAGCAATCCCCAGGTAGTCGTGGGTATCCGCGAGACTGGGTCTAATCCGCAATGCCGCCCGGTACTCAGCGATTGCCTGCGGCAGCCGGCCGGGAATTTGCGCTAGTGCGAACCCGAGGTTGCTGTGCGCCTCGGCATAGTCGGGTTCGATCCGCAATGCCGCCTGGTACTCAGCGATTGCCTGCGGCAGTCGGCCGGGCACTTGCTCCAGTGCATTGCCCAGGTTCACATGCGCATGCGAGTTGGCAGGATTCAGCCGCACCGCGGCCTGGAACTCAGCAATCGCTTCCGACAGCCGGCCGGGAGTTTGCGCCAGGATGATTCCCAGATTGTCGTGCGCCATCCAGCTGTTCGGATTACGCGCCAGCGTGGTCCGGTAGAGCGTCTGGCTATCGCTGTACATGCCGCTTTCCCGCCAGGTCAATATAGCGAGGACGGCTGGCACCATCAGCAGCACTGCCGTGTTAGCCGTTTTCCCCGGCGAGATTCGCGAGATTCCCAGCACCAGCCCGCACGCCACGGGCACGATAATTCCCAGGCTGGCCAGATACTGAAAGTGGTCGGCGACGAAAGAGTACCGAAAGGGATAGACATTGAGGAAACCCAGCACCGGGAAGAGGGTGCCGCAGAAGATCAGGAAACCGGCCAGCGGGCCGCGCCGGGGCAGGCTCCAGAGTACGACCACTAAAATCACAACGCCGAGCGGATAAAGATATTGCCACCAGACTGTGACATCCGGCTGCCAACGCGGGTAGGTGAATATCAGGTTGGACGGCCACAGGAGTTTCCCGGCATAGAAGAAGATGATGCGGCCTGGCAGCAAAAGCCGTTGGGCTAGGCTGAGCGAAAACCCAGCGCCCTCCGCACCAACTCTGGTCTTTTCGACCCACGCCGTGAAGAGGCCAGCGCCTGCGCCAAGCACGAACCAGGGGAGCAGGGGGTGGACGTCGCGCCGCCAGTCGAGCCGGCCCCGCTGCCACCAGAACACCACCAGCAAAGCCGCAGGGAGGGTGGCAGTCACAGTCTTGCTGAGCAGGGCCAGCACGAACAGCCCGAGTGCCCAAAGATAGCGCGACCGGCGGCGGCTCTGGTCGAAATGCAGATAAGTCAGCCCCGCAGCCAGATAGAAGACAGCCGAGAGTGTGCTCTTTTGCTCCGAGATCCATGCGACCGCTTCCACGCACACCGGGTGCAGGGCAAAGATCAAGCCCGCAAGCCAGGCCCCGGGCAGCGCCAGGCGCCGGACGATCAACACCACCAGACAGGCCGCCAAGGCGTGCAGAGCGACATTGGCAAGATGGTAGCCAAGCACAGCGTCGCCCCACAGGCGATGTTCGATCCAGAAAGCGCTGTAGAGCAGCGGATAGTATTGCTGCGTGGCACCCAGGTCGAACCAGATGCGCCACAGCCCGTGCAGGGATTGCATGGACGGCGCCATGACGTGGGCGGTGTCATCCCAAACCAAGCCGCCATGGAGCGCGGGCCAGTATGCCAGGGGAACCGCGAGGAAAATCGCCGCCCAGGCGGCAAAGATATGAAAGTCAACGAACCCAGTGAGTGGCCGGAGAGGGGGTTGATCGGTGCTTGGACACGGACGATCGCTCTGAATTATTCTGCGCTTTGGCATTCTTGTTGGGTGCCCCACACATTCGCGCACTTTTGCGAAGGTGTGGGTGCTGTCACCATCACACCGTAAAACCATCACATCTAATCCCGCCTCGCAATCGATACCCTCGCCCCATGACCAAAGGGCTCATCCGCTATTATGGCACCCGCCAACTGCATTTCATCACTTGCAGTTGCTATGATGGAGCAGTACGCGGCACCCACGCAAAAAACGCGAATGAGTGGGGCACACGGCAAGATCCGCGTATTCTGCGATCGAGACTAAGAAACCTGATTGGTCACCTGGAATCCCTGCGCACGCGCCGCGGCCGGGCAGCTGTGGGTGTCTTAACCAGTGCCGGTTCATAGGCCGCCTGAAGCGTCCGCGTTGCAGAAATACCTGCAAGTTTCGTCGGGCGCCGTGCCCTTGTTTTTGCGTTTGGCCGTAGATGTGTTTCGCGAAGTTCAGCCATAAATTCTGCCCACAGCTTGACGTGGGGACAGGGACAGACGGGACGTTCACCTAGTTTTTGTCGGCCGGCAGACCGACCACATTCGCATTCGCTTGCCGAGGCGGGAAGCAGACTTCCCATTTCTGCTCTCCTAAGCGAAAACTTATTTCTATTTCCTTGACATCGCTTCCGGCTATGCAAGACGATTAACGATATATCTCTGAAGCAACAAATGTCTTTTCCACCGTCTAACTCGTTTGTTTCCGATATTTTGTCCCTAACTCTTTTCCCGGCAAAGATTTGGCGGGAATTTCCCGCTACCGCCATGATTCCAAAAGACCGATGGGGTAGGGGCGTAGCTCGTTTCACCATCACAGACGAGCAGCTAGCACGGCAAAATCAGCGAGTGCTGGGATAGATCGAAAGCGAGAACCCAGGTTGGGCGTTGTTATCGGTGGTATTTTCCAACAGCGTCAAAGAGCCGTCGGAATTGATGCGGAATACGCCGATCTGATTCAGCGGTTCGGCGACCACCAGGGTGTTCCCGGTCGCGGCAATGGTGTTGATCGGCGAACCTTGAGTGATCGTGGTCGAATTCGTAACCGTGATGCTGAGTGGGCTTTCGGTGAATTGCGTAGTCACCACCGCGCCCGAGCTCATGCCAAAGTAGAGAGCGCCGGAACCCGCGTAGCCCGCTGCAGCGAAGAAGGGCACAGTAGCGCCCGTGGCGTTTGCAGCGTTGGTCAGGGTCCATACCTGAGGATTGGAGAAGCCGCTGCTGCCGACGTTCACCGACAAAGCACTGGCTCCAGAAGAATTGCCGAAAACGACTACTTTGCTGTCCCGGGTAATGTCTATGGCAGTCGGAAAGCATCCCATGGCGGCGCAGTTAGAATTGCTGGCATAGGACACCGAGCCCCGGTCGGTAAGTTCGCCATTCTCGCCAACGGCAAACAGTTCGGCGGCTTCGAAGTCGGGAGCGCTGACCACAACGTATTTGCCATTCGGGGCAACGCGAACCCCAGAAAAGAAGTCGGCGCCGACGGAAGGAACGTAGGCACCCACGAAAGTCAAAGAACAGTTGCTACCGACCGCCCAGGCTCCGATGTTCATGGAGCCGCCGTAGGCCCCGTATAACGACGCACCATTCGGAGCCAGCGCGATGCTGCCACCGGCACTGTTCACGTTGAAATTCACCACGGGATTGGAAAAGCGACCAGCCAGATTGTAAGCCCGGCCTGCGAAAGCCGCGATGTCATTCGAGGCAGTGTCGGCCACGAAAAGGCAGTGGGCGTTCGATGCCACCGCTACTCCGATGCTGCCCAAGAAACCACCGCCCAGACCTCTGCCACCGGTATGCAACACCCGGGCCAGGGTCAGAGCGCCAGTCGCCGCATTGAGCGTATAGGCGGTAGCGCTGTTGCCGCCGGGGTTGTCATCGTTCGTAACCACGAAGGGACCAACGGCAAAGCTCGGCACGCAAAGCAGGCTCACCAGCATGACGAGCTTGCCCAGGGACTTGGAGTTCGTCATCGTTACGCTCCAGTAGCGCGACAGGAAATATTTCGACGGCAATCGGACGCAGATCTTACGGGGGAATGAAACTATGTCAAGTTTATCCGCCACACCCGGCAGGACACAAGAGAGCCGAAAGTCTCCAACGCAGCGCTACTTCCTCAACGAAACTGCTTTCACGCTGCCGCTGCACGACGGATCCTCATAGCACTTGCGAAACGGGAGAACTACCAGCGCCTGCTCGAGCGAGGGGTCGTTCAAGTTCGCCAGCGTCTCGCTGGTGCGTTTTGCTCCCGCGCTGTAGCCAATCTTTTGGTAGGCCAACGCCAGCAGCTTCAGCGATAGCGGATTGTTCTTGTCTTCTTCCAAATGGGAGATGGCTTCGTCGTATTTGTGCTGTGAAAACAACGCCGCACCCGCAGCGCCATGATAGGCAGTCTCAATCAACCTGTCATTGGAGCTGGCAGACATCTCCTCCAGACGAACCAGAAGAGTGTGGACAGTCTGACGATTACCGGTTTTGAGCGCACTCTCCACGCGCACGCGCAGAGTCTGGGCCTGCTCCTGGTGAATCGTGGCCGGCATGGAGTTCTTGCCTTCCTTGAGAGCAGCTTCCGCCTTGCTGACGAAGACCAGCGCCTGCCTGGAGTCGGGCTGATACATCGCCATTTGACGGTAGACATCGGCCTCTTCGTGACTCATGTGCTTGGAGTGTGCGTCATCGGCGATCGCCTGGAAAGCATGATCAGCGCCTTTCAGATCGCCTTCGCGGACAAAGGTCTCTGCCTCCCGCGTCTGCCATTGCACCAGGTGCAATTCGGGCAAGGGAAACTTTTGAAATCCGGCCTCGTACTCCTGGCGGGCACGGACCTGGTCGCCCATCAGCGAGTAGGTGTCGGCGATGCCGAATTGTGACGAGTAGAACTGAGGGTCAATGGCCAGCGCGGCCCGATAGTGCTCCAGCGACTTGTTGAAGTTGCCCGCCATGCGCAGAATTTCCGCGTAGGAATCCTGCGGGTTGGCATCCTTCGGCAGGGCCGCGACGTACTTATCCATCTGCGCGAAGGCTTTGTCGAACTCGCGCATATAGGCATAGCAGTAGCCCATGTTGTTCATCAGTCCTGGAGAATCGGTGATACCGGAGCGCTCGTAAACGGCGACGGCGCGTTCGTATTGAGTCTGCGTGGTCAGCCAGTTGGTGACCATGAAGATGACCCATTTGTCGTGGGGATACTGGCTGAGGACGTCATTCATCTTGGTGATGGCGGAAATCAGCTTGTGCTCGGTGGCGTCCTGCCACCACTCGATCAGCAGCCGTTCGGCGGGTGTGGCGTGGCTTTTGAGGGCAAGGGCCTTGGCGTTCTCGACGACTTGCTCGGCGGGATCAAGGCTGTTCTGCGCGAGGAGTTCGTGCGCCATAGCGAAATCGGGATCGAGTTTGATGGCCTGGCGGAGCATTACGTCAGACTGCTCCTGTTCCACCAGATCGAGACCCACGCGCATGGCCTCCACCACCAGACGCTGCGCCTCCGGAGACTTGGATGTGAGCGGCAGGGTGGCCGGTGGCGAGTCTGGCGGCGCCGGATTCGATTCTTGGGCAAAGGCAATTCCGGCTGCGAACAGCAGGGCCAAGCCAGTAAGCAACAGCGTTGCACTGCGGATTGCAGTCTTCGAGATCACAGGCGTGCAGACCATGTCTAGTTCCCCCTCAGTAGGTAACCTTGTTCAACCGGCAACTTGCCGTCGATTTTCAATACGTTCACATCTTTGGTGAGTGAATACAGGTCCACCACACCCACGGCGCCGCGAGTGGAGGAGACAAAGTGGATCACGGCATCATCGGAATCCGCGATCATGATCGCGCCTTTGTGAGCCTGGATGAAGGCATGCGCCTGTTCCTGCGACATACCGAAAAGCTTGCGCAGGACCAGTTGCATATCGGCAGCCGATGGGTCACGCAGCACGATGGTGATGGGTTTGCCGTCCGGCCAATTGCGGGTATGCGCATTGAAAATCTTTACCAGGTCAGCCGCTGCGAGGTTGGTGGTGGTGTTCGCCGTGTCCGTGACAATCGCCAGTTGCTTCGCCTGGACCAGGCACGACACAGCCGCAAGCCACACCAACCCGAACAGGCGCGAAAGCCTCATGGATGATTATTGTGACCCAGGCTGGGTAACTGCGGTACGTCACTAACGTAACCGGTGTGGACGGTGAGCGAGGGATGGGGCCAAAAGAAGACGCTCCGACAGACGGGGCGCCTTACGGGTATGAAGCGGCTGTCAAACTAGCGGGTGTTGGGGTACACGCTGACCGAGAGCAGGCCCCCGCCATTGGGATCGGTGGTGATCGGTCCCGGTGTGATTGCGCCACCTGCGGCGATGGTTGCGGTCTGGATCTGGTTCGGGAACTCGGCAATCACCATGGTCCCGCCTCCCGTCCCAGTGCCTGTGGCTCCAACCGTGCGAATCGTGCCCAGAATGTCATCCGGAGTCGAAATCGCCGTGCCGGCGCCTTCCTGGGTGATGCTGAGCGGGCTCTCAACAAAGGTGGCGGTCACTTCGCCGGAAGGAAATCCGGGTCCGAAACCAGACATGCCGATGTAGAGTTCGCCTTGGCCCGCTGCCCCTGCTTGGCTGAGCCAGGGAACGTTGGGGTTGCACATCACCGAGGTGGAGACACTCAGCGGCCAGTTCTGCGGATTCGACAAACCAGCGGGGCCGATGTTGGCGGACAACACGCTGCTCATCTGGTCGTTTGCGTTGCCAAACAGAACCACCGTGCCATCATTGGTAAAGTCCATGCCGGTGGGGTAGCAACCGTCAGCGCAGGACGCGACGGTCGTCCAGTTGACGCTATTAATGTCCTCGAGAGCGGGGCCGGCGACAACATCGAAAATCTCCGCGCCCTCGAAGTCCGGAGCCGGCACCACCACTGCCGTGCCGTCCGGGGTGAAAGCAATGGGAGAGAAAACGTCTGCGCCCATGGAAGGAACGTAGTCGGCGACGTGGGTCAGAAGGCACTTCGCCCCCACCGACCACAGAGAGATGTTCTCCGTGCCGCTGTTTCCGCTGACCAACAACTGACCATTCGGGGACAACGCAATGCTGCCACCCGCGAGGTTGGCGCTGAACATTCCGGGGAAGCCAGCATTCCCGGTCTTGGCGTAGGAAGGTGCGGCGAACGAGGTGATCTTGTCCGACCCGGTGTTGGCGACGAACACGCAGTTGCCGTTCGACTGAATCGAGGTGCCGCTATTCGCGAAGAAACCGCCGCCCAGGCCGGTGCCACCGGTCTTAAGCCGCTTTATAAGCGTCAGCGCGCCGGTGGAGGTAACGAGGTGGAATGCAGTCGCACTGTTGGCGCCGGCGGTAGGGTTGTCGTCATTCGTCAGAACAACTGGGGTAGGCACTGCCGCAAAGCTGGTAGCGCTAAGAACAACCATTACAACCAGGGCTAGCACTATAGGGAACTTCCACACCATTTGCAGGTCTCCTCGTTTTGGATATCTCGAAACTGGATTTCTCGGGGTTGGGGGGACTCCGAGCGATACCAGCGAACCGGGAACCGTCGCAAAATCCTATGCGGTGTCTGAGAACGACACAAGAGAGAAGGAAGACTCCCAGCCTTCTGCACAGGGGCCTTGCGCCAGGCAGTGCGCTTCAGGGATTGGGAGATGGAGGCAGGGGTTTAGGGGCCAGCTTCGAAGATGGCGCGGTTGACTTCTTAGGCGCACTCCAGATTGCCCCCATCTGAGCTCGCATAACCAACTCGTCGTATTCCTCCCAGATTTCGGCAATCTTTCCGTCCTTGATGCGAAAGAACAACATCTCCCCGGCGTGGATGGTGCGCTGTGGATCAGCCGCGCCAGGCTGGATGGTGAAGGGGAAAAGAACGCTCTTGTACGTCCCCCTGAGAGTGAGACGCATCGCGACTGTGTCCCCCTGAATGAGGGTATCTTCAATTTTGAAGTTGAGATCGGGCATGGATTTGCGCCAGAAGCTAATCACGCGCCTCAGCATGTCCGCATTCACCCGAACCCTGTGTCCATGGGAAGTCAGGAAGAATGGGGAAAAGAACGACTTCATCTGAGTGAAATCGCCGGTATTCCACAGATCAACATACTTGCGCGGCAGCGTGTCGACGGGCTGATTCTCCGAAGGAGACGGCGCCTGCACGCCGGGTTTCGCCGGGGCCGGCACTGCGGTCGCGGTTTGCGCCAGCATGGCCGCTGGAGTTAATAGTTGGCCTTGTGCCCAGTTAGCGGTAGCGAAAGCCACAACGACAATAACGGTTGCAGGTATGATTCTCACGATTTCCAGATACACGTCCTGCCAGAATACCTCAGGTTTCGATGGGTGGCATGCAAAACATCGGCGTCAGTGACCATGGGGTGAACCAAAATCCTGCGCTGGGGCGCGGCTCCACTCAAGAAAAAGGCGCCCCGGAACCGGGACGCCTTCTCCTTTAAGACTTGGCCCAAACCCTAGCGGGTCGAGGGATAGATGAAGAACGAGAGCGCGCCATCCGCGTTCGCGTCCGTCACGGGACCCTGCGTGGTTGCAGTCAGTCCGCCGTTATTGCCGATCGAGAAGACCTGCAGTTGGTTGAACCACTCGGCGACCACCATCCACTTGCCGGTATTCTGTATGGTCCCGTCATAGCCGTTGGGAGAAGTGATCAAGGTCGCTGTCCCGGGTGTAACTACTCCACCCGCCAGACTGCTCTGCAACACGCCCGCCGGGTATCCCGCACCGAAGCCAGAAAAGCCCCAGTACACATTGCCGGTGCCGGTCGTATAAGCGGCCTTGTCCATCCATGGAACTTCATCGTTGACCATAGCTGCGCTGTTGGGCAGCGGAACATAGGTGACGTTGGTGAAATAGGGTGACGAAGCTTTCAACTGACTGGTGAACCCCGAAGCGCCGAAAGTCGAATTGCCCACGACCAGAAATTCCTTCTTGTTGATATCGAGTCCCGCGGGGAAGCAGCCATCGTTCTGTGCGCAATCGGTGTTGTTGAGGTTGGCGGAGCCCAGATCCGTCAGGCTGCCGTTTGCCTGGATGGCGAACACTTCGAGTGCGCCCAGATCGCCAACGGAAACAATGAGACCTGCGCCGGTCGGGTCTACGACGAGGCTGCTGTAGGTGTCAGCCCCGAAGTTAGCTTGATAGGCAGCGATGAAAGTGAGCGTGCAGCCAGTACCTATCGACCAAGCGCCAATATTCTCGGTGCCGGCGTATGTTGCGTAGAGGTACTTGCTGTTGGGTGTGATCGCCATACTGCCGCCCGGATAACCGGCCGTTACAGCGGCGTTGGAGTAATTGCCCACTTTCGCCAGGGCAGGTACGGTAAACGCAGCGATGTCGTTGGTGCCACCGTCCATGACAAAGAGGCACTTGGCGTTCTGTGTGATTCCGTTGCCTACGGTCGCGAAGAAGCCGCCGCAATTGCCGAGGCCACCGGTGGTCAGGGTCTTGTAGAGCGCCAAGCTGCCGCTCGTGGTGTTGAGGGTGTAGATGCTGGAAGTGTTGCTGGTGGCGATACAGTTGTCGTCATTGGTTACCACATAGCTGGTCGCGGCAAAGCTGGTCGAACAAACCAACAGAACCATGCCGACGAGCGCAAGAACCACCAAAGATTTCTTCATCTGCCTGTTCTCGTTAAGTTTCTCTTCAAGTAGGCCGATCATTGACTAAGATCCTGCCACGAACCGGACCGTCGCCAATCCTAAGCCCGACTTGGGCTTGACGCAAGAGAGAAGGAAGACTCCACAATATCCCCAGCAGCACCGGCTCAGGGCCGAACCGGCGAGCTCAAAGCTTCGGCGGGGGAGTTGGGGAAGGAGCGGACTCTGGTGTGGGCTCGGACTCGGGTACGGTCTCCGACTCAGGGGCGGGCTGGGACTTGGCCGCGTCGGCCTTCGCGGCAGCTTCCAGTTCCTCGTTTGAGCGCCAGCGACCGCCCATCACATAGTGCACTTTGATTTCGTCGTATTCCTCCCAGATTTGCCTGATCTTGCCATCTCTTACCTCGAACATCCACATGGCGGTTGCCCGGAGGCCTCCGGGATGGTCTTTGGGGTCGGCGGTGTTGGGAAAAAGACGCTCCTTGTAGGACCCGTTAAAGGCCAGGCGCATCGCCACCTTGTCCCCCTGCACGATGGTGTCCTCAACCTTGAAATTGAGATCCGGCATCGACTTGCGCCACGCCGTGATCACCCGTTTCAGCATGCCCCGATCCATCATCGTTCGGTGGCCCCGCGAGGTCATGAACGCCGGAAATTTGAACATGGAGTCGATGAGTTCAAAGTTGCCCGTGTTCCAAAGCTCTACATACTTCTGGGCCAGGGCCTCAGGTGACTGCTTGTCCGCGGCGGGGCCCGGTGGAACGGACGGCGCCGCAGGTTGCCCCGAAGATGCCGCGGGCGTGGTGGCCGGTTGCTGGCCCTGCGCCACCGCAGCAGGGGAACAGAGTATTGCGAAGACCACCATTACAGTTACTGGTTTCACCTTGCTATTTCCTCCTCAAAGTCACCCACCACCATCGCAATCTGAAGCGTCTCGGCAAAGTTGCAGTTGGTGATCGGGTTTGTTGGGGCCAGATTACTCAATTCGGGCATAGAGTGCGAGCGGTCGCCCGTGGCGTTCGCCCCACCCACCCAGATAAGCGCTCCACTGCCAGGCCCGCCATGAAGACAGCAAGCACCGTAGCAACCACGTAGGCGGTGTGTCCGAAGCGGTGCGCTTTCACGGTTGTGTGGAGTCGACCATTACCTCGGAGCAGGTGCCGGAGCTTCCTGGGCTGGCTCCTTTTTCACCTCGCCCTGAGGGCTTACTTGGGGCGCCGGGCTGGGCAGCGCACGGTCAGGGGTCGGGCCCCCGAAGTACGCCGGGATCAATTCGAGTTCGACAGGGCCGAGCAGCAACTCCATGGAAGCTTGCATCCTCTCCTGTTGCAAGGTGCTGTGGATCTTCGTTTTCGCCTCAGTGAGAGGAATCATCTGCTCCGCGACGACTCTGTAAACATAGAAACCATCGGGATCAGCGAACACTTCGGAGACCTGCCCTGGTTTCAGATCGAACACCTTCTGGTGGTCCTGGGGAAGACTCCCACGAGTCTTTTTCCCCAGATTTACGTTCGCAGAAGCCGACTTCAGCCCAGCCACATCAAAGGCTTCTTTCTGCAGTGCGGCAAAGTCTCCGCCAGCCGCAGCCTTTGCCCGGACCTTCATGGCTTCAGCCTTCATCGCCGCTTCTTCCTTGGCTCGAGCGCTGGCTGTGCCGGCCATGGAGTGTTGCGTCTTCTTGGGAATGAAAATACGCAGTAGTTCGTACTGCTGAAACTTGGCGGAATTGTCCTTGTAGTACTTTTCAACATCTGCATCGGAGATGTCTCCAGCTTTTTCTTGAAGCTGCGTGGTCAGCTGGTCAGTCAGAGCCTGCAAGGACGCCCAGCTCATCATTTCCTGGTAACGGGGCTCCTTGTCCAGGCCCATCTGCTTCGCCTTCTTGGAAAAGAGCAGCACACGCGGATAAGCGGTGGCAAACTGGCTGCGGCGGGCGGGCGGCATATTGGGACCCAAGGAATCGATCAATCTCTCAAACTGCTCGCGAGTGACGACGATCTTACAGTTTGAAGACGCATCCTTTGCGGCGGTTCCGGTTGGCTGGTCGCAGAGACCTTCGATGGTAATGACCGGGCCGTCCAGTGGCACTTTTGACTTATCTGCCACGCCCTTGAGCTCCACCTGATCTTCCGCCTTTTTCTGCTCAGGAGTGCGATGGGAAGTATCTTGAGAGGAAGCAGCGGAATCCTTATTTGCGGAGCTGCCGGGCGCGGGTTCTTGCCGTGGTCGCGCCATCAGTAGGGAAGAAAAAAGCAGCACAACTAGGCATCGCAAGTACATTTATCGCAGGCCTCCCAGTGTCAGCACGATGCGTGCACACGTTGGAATCCTAGCACAGCCGGGCTGAAATGACTGCCAGGCCCGGCAGTGATAGGACCCTGCCCGCGGACCCTTCGACCTGAATCCACCTGCGCCCGTGTGTTAGGATTTCAACGCAACTCTGGAGGCCGATTCGGCATGATTTTTCGTTCCCTGGCGATGGTTTTTCTGTCTTCCGCACTTATAGCTCAACAGGCCCCTGCCCCCCAACCGGCTCCAAACAAGCAAACCCCACCGTCCCGACAGCAGAGCGCCGCTTCCACTTCGAGTTCCTCGGCCGAGGCAAGTGCTGCGCCCGACGAGTGGGCGGACAGTTCCATGCACAGCATCGTATTCGAAACGGGCGGCGAATGGGTTCCCCCGTCCGAGGCTGCCGTACCCCACGGCAGCGCTGTCATGGTCCTACACGGCGTATGTGACAACCAGCCGCCGTCCAGCCCCGATTGCCAGACCATCGTGACCCGCTCCGATTTCGAAGCTGCGGTGGACACCATTGATCCCACCATGCCCGCGGGCGCACGCCGCACCCTCACTAAGCAATACGCGGAAACGGTAGTGCTCGCCCGGAAGGCTCACCAGTTCGGTCTCGAGAACAGCGCCGGCTACCAGACTGCCATGGACTTTATGTCGAAGACAGACTTGACCAGGCTGCTAGGCAGCCGACTCAGGGAGGAATCGAAGGACCTGACTGATGCCGATGTTGAAGAGTTCTACCGGGAAAACCTGCGGTTGTTCGAAGAGATCAAGGTGCTGCAAATCGTCATCCCTCAGACCAAGGGATTCGGGGCCATTCCGGTGGAAAGCCGGCCCACACCGGAGCAGATCGCAGCCACCCATACAGAGATGAAGAAAGAAGCGGAGAGCATTGCCGAACGTGCCGCCTTGCCGGGGGCGGACTTTCAGGCGCTGGAGAACGAGGGTTGGAAGTTTTCCAATTATGCCGATGCCCCACCCGATGTCGTGCAGGCTCCCAAGCTGCGCTGGGAGATCTGGCCGTTGACCCGCCTGCCGATTTTTGATCTCAAAGTGGGCGAGGTCTCCAAAGTGATTGATGAACCCCACAACGGGCTGTACATCTACAAGATCCTCGCCAAGCGCCAGGTCCCACTGGAGGAAGCCCGTACCTATATCCGCTACCGCTACGCTGCTTTGCGAGATGAAGATGCGGCCTCGCAGTTGCTGAAGCCTATGAAGGCCACGCTGAACCAGGAATATTTCGGCGGTCACGAACTGATGGGGCACCCAGCTTCAACTCCACCTGCCCCAGAACCGCAGCCGGGCAAATCGACGACAGAGCCAACTCTCGACATCAAAATCCCCAGAAAGATGAAGCCCTAGCACGCTTCCTGCACATACTCCGAGGCTGCAGGCTGATTCGTGGGGCTGAGGCCCCACGCTTTCACGATATCCCAACCGTCCGAGCGGCATATGAACGGCGCCCCGCGCTGTCACCAACTTCTTCCTACCTCCCCATCAGTCCATAAGAGCGGAAACGTGGGGCGTTCAGATTCGAGACCTTCTTGGAAATTGCCTTTTGTTCCGCGCATAACGTCAACCGCCTGAGACCTCCCGCTGGAGCTTCCACGCTTTCACAAAAGGGCAAGAAACAAAAAAAGGGAGAAGCGTTGCGCTTCTCCCTGCCAAACTAACTGCACTTTGCTACTGCAACTTCCTATTTCAACACGCCCTGGGACATGCCAACCTCGGCGCAGAGGCCCAAGTCGGTGCACCAGTTCGCATAGGTAAAGCCAAAGTAAGCGGAGTTGAGGAACGGTCCGGTTGCGTTGGTGCCATCCGGCGCAACGGTGAAGTTTCCGTTGATGGCGTCCAGCGTGCCGTCAGTGGTGGAGGTGAAGTACTGTGCATCTGGGCAATTGCTGTCGCCGCTGTTGGTGCACTGCGGCTGCACGCTAAAGAAAACATCGCCCGCGGATACCCTGGTGCTGGTTGCAGTCAGTACTTCATACTCAGTGTAAACGCCGTAGGGGATGCGACCAGTGGCCGTAAAAATTGCTTTGCCACTGCCGGAGCCAGTCGAAGTTCCGCCGTTGCCTTCAGACACGCCCTTGCGATAGTCCCACATCGCCGTCGCGGGGTCGAAGATGTCGCCGAGGGTGGGCTGAGTGTTGCCGAACGATCCGTGGATGCTGGCGGAGACCGGAGACTTCACTTCCCCGTATGTCCAAGTGTCGGAGACGAGCAGTGTGTTCTCATTCGCATAGCCGTTGGCGTTTGCGTCACCGGTGTTGAAGTCCCCACCGTAGTAAACGCAAGGATGCCCCGGGGCATACGTGCAAGCATGAGGAGCGCTCAGTTGAATTGGTCCGCCTCGCTTTACCTGGATCCCACGGCTGTGCAGAACTGCCACGGCGTTTGTATCCTGGGCTAGTGCGGCGAGTGAGAATGCTGCGATAAGCGTAACTGCAAACAAAACTTTTTTCACGAATGTTCTCCTATGTGGATTTCACTGAAGTTGGTGGTCTCTTTAGAAAACCGGCAAACGTACGCACCGGCAAAATCTGCAGACCGCTTGGAAACCTTGCCAGTAGCCTGCGGATAGGCATCCTAGCTCGGTTCTTCCCAAAGTCAAGCGAAATCTGGCTGTGCAACGAGGAATTGTGACGTGTCCGGCAACAACTGCAACCATTTTGCATGTCTTCGAAAAACAACTGCGCGATTGCGGCACTCCAATGACGGGAGAAAGTATGTATCACAAGAGACCTTCTTCTCTATTGCCAGACATTTCATCGCGCACAGGTCGAAAAATTGACCCGACGACTGCGCCACAGACTTGGAGCTGGGGCGTTTGCTAGCCCGCGAGGGAAACGGCACAACCGCCCGAATCGGCATGCTATAATTTTGCATCCTGCAGTTGTGAACGACCGGAGGATTGTATCGACAAACGTTTTATCCGCACCAATGAGCGCATTCGAGCGCGGGAAATCCGCGTGATCGGAAATGAAGGTGAGCAAATCGGCGTTATGCCGCCCTTCGAAGCGCTAAAGAAGGCCCGCGAACAGAACCTGGATCTGGTGGAAATTTCTCCCAGCGCTGTGCCACCCGTATGCCGCATCATGGACTACGGGAAATTCCTGTACCAGCAGGAGAAGAAAGAACGCGAAGCCAAGAAGCACCAGAAGACAATCACGGTCAAGGAAGTGAAATTCCGGATCAATGTGGATGACCACGATTACGAGACCAAGAAAAACCACGTGCTGCGTTTTCTGGACGAGGGAGACAAGGTCAAGGCGACCATTTTCTTTCGCGGACGCGAAATGACGCGGACCAATCTTGGCCGCCAGATTTTGGAACGGTTGATCAAAGACGTGGAAGACAAGAGCATCGTGGAATTCCGGCCGCGACAGGAAGGCAACACGCTGCACGCCATCCTGGCTCCCAAGAAAGACGCGGGACACAAGCCGCCACCGGCCCCGCCAGCTCCGGAGCGCGTGAAGCAGGCGTAGTAAGAGCAGCAATTAGCATTTGGCATCTAGCCAAGCAGGGTTTGCTGCTAGAATCTGCAGCGGTCGCCGACGACTAAATGCCAAGTGCTAATTGCCAACTGCTGGTTTTGAGGAATTATGCCTAAATTAAAAACGCACAAAGGCGCTGCCAAGCGCTTCAAGAAGACTGCGACGGGGAAGGTAATGCGTCATCATTCGCATCTGCGTCATATGCTGACTTCCAAGTCGCATAAGCGGAAGAAGAAGTTGGGCGAGGCCGTCCTGGTGAGCGATGCGGATACACCCAAAATCAAGCGGATGATTCCGTACTAGGTTGAATGATGGAGGACGGGTGGCCGCGTTGATTTCGGCGGCCCCGGCGTGTGAAGAGGTCATGACGGTCATCGTCTCCTGCCTCCAGCCGCCATAAATCGAAGCAAAAAGGAGTTCCAAATGCCTCGTGTAAAACGCGGAACCAAACGCCGCGCCAAGCGCAAGAAGATACTTGACCGCGCGAGCGGTTACTTCCTGACAAAATCCAAACTCTACCGCGCCGCCAAAGAGGCGGTCGAACGCGGACTGAAGTTTGCCTATTCCGGGCGCAAACAGCGCAAGCGCCAGTTCCGCTCGCTGTGGATTGTGCGCATCGGCGCGGCGGCCAAACTGAACGGCATGAGCTACAGCCAGTTCATCCACGGATTGAAAAATGCCGGCGTGGAGTTGGATCGCAAGATTCTGGCCGATTTGGCGGTGAACGATCCGGGAGCGTTTAAGAGTTTGGCCGCGCAGGCCAAAGGCGCGCTGGGAGCGTAGAAAACCAGCCTTTGGTATTTAGCATTTAGCTTTTGGGCGTACTCGGGAGGGCTCGGTTTCAGCCGTGCCGTTGCGACGACTCTTTGGAATTGTGGAGAAACCCGGAAAGCACCGTGGCATACACCGTTCCCAAACTGAAGGATTTCTCGGCGGCGGCGCTGGAGAAGGCCGCTGCGAAGCTTCTGGCGGCCCTCGAGCAGGAAACCGCCGCAGTCTCGAACGAATCTGCCTGGAAAGATCTTCGGGATCGCTGGATGGCGCGCAAGAACGGTGTACTGACCCAGGTCAATGATCTGTGGCTTAAGGCCGCCCCCAAAGACGCCAAGCGCGATGTCGGCCAACAAGTCAACGAACTCAAGAAGCGAGTCGAGCAGGCCATCGAAGCAGCTCAGCAGGACCCTAAGAATGCTGGGTCATCGTCCCGCCTGGAGACCGATCGTCTCGACATCACTCTACCCGGCATCCAGCGCCCCATCGGCGCCGAGCATCCCGTCGTCAAGACGATGAACGAAATCGTCTCCGTGTTTCGCAATCTCGGCTACTCGGTGCAGGAAGGGCCGGTAATTGAGACCGACTACTACAATTTCGAGGCGCTAAATTTTCCACCCAACCATCCCGCGCGCGATGCGCAGGACACACTGTTCATCGCCAATCAGGAATCGAAGCCGCAGCGCGAGCGGCTGTTGCTGCGCACCCATACTTCGCCGGTGCAGATTCGCACCATGGAGAAGATCAAACCGCCCATTCGGATCGTGATTCCGGGCAAGGTGCACCGCAATGATCCGCCTGATGCCAGTCACTCACCCATGTTCCATCAGATTGAGGGCTTGGCGGTCGATACCAACATTACATTCGGCGATCTAAAGGGCACGTTGGATCACGCCATGAAGGCGCTGTTCGGGTCGAGTGTGAAAACCCATTTCCGGCCGTCGTTCTTTCCCTTCACCGAGCCCAGCGCCGAAATGATGGTGAGCTGCTTCATCTGCGGCGGTAGCGGGAAACGCGGCTCCCAGCCGTGCCGCCCCTGCAAGAGCACAGGATGGATTGAGATTCTGGGCTGCGGCATGGTCGATCCCAACGTGTTCGAGTTCGTCAAGGACAACGGCTACGATCCGCGGAAGGTTTCTGGATTCGCTTTCGGAATGGGCGCCGATCGTGTGGCACTGCTGAAATACGGCGTGGACGACATTCAGTTGTTCTTTCAGGGCGATGTCAGGTTCTTGCGGCAGTTTGCATAGGAGCTATCAGCTCTCAGCTTTCAGCTGTCAGCAAGCTGAGAGCTGACAGCTGACGGCTGAAAGCTCTAAATGAAACTCTCTCCCCAATGGATTCGCGACTTCGTTGACTTGACGGTGGATGACCGCCGACTCGCCGATGACCTGACTAATGTCGGCATTGCGGTGGAAGGCATCAGTGGCGAAGGAAATCGGACTGTCTTCGAGATGGAAATCGGAACCAACCGCCCCGACGCCATGAATCATTACGGCGTGGCGCGCGAAGCGGCGGCGATCTATGGCGTGCCGCTGAAACCGATTCAGCCGAAACTGCTGGGAGCGAAAGTCTCCGCTGCACGAACCACTGGTTCTCGTGCGCAAACCGGCGGCGAAGCGGGATCCAAAAGTTCCACCGCGTTCCCCGTGGAAATCAAAGATCCGCAGGGCTGCGCGCGATTTACCGCACGCGTACTTCGCGGCGTATCCATCAAGCCTTCGCCTGTGAAGATTATCGAGCGCCTAGGACTGCTCGATCAGCGGCCCATCAACAATGCCGCCGACGCCACCAACTACACGCTATGGGAGATGGGCAAACCCACTCACGTTTTCGATCTTGATTTGCTCGAAGGCGGCAAGATCGTGGTGCGGCGGGCACGCGACGGAGAGAAGCTCAAAACTCTGGACGGCGTGGAACGCAAACTGACGGCGGAAGACCTGGTAGTGGCCGATGCGGTGAAGCCGGTCGGCCTGGCCGGCACTATGGGCGGGTTCGACACCATGATCACCGGGAAGACTAAGAACATTCTGATCGAGTCGGCGTGGTGGGACCCGGTGACGGTGCGCAAGATGGCGCGGCGGCACGGATTGCACACTGACGCCTCGCACCGCTTCGAGCGCGGCGCCGACTTCGAGTCAACTCTGCTTTCCTGCGATCGCGTGGCAGAACTGATTCTGCAGTCGGGCGGTGGCGAACTGGTCGGCGAGCCGATTGACGTGGTGGCGCGTTGGCTCGATCAGGCTCCGGTTGGGCTGCGCATGGCGGAGGTGTCACGCATTCTGGGCGACAGTCTGGACACCAATGAGGTGGTTCGCATTCTTCAGCGGCTGGGATTCGAAGTGCTGCCGGAGCCCGACCGGGAACCCGAATTTACCGTGCGTGTTCCGAGCTGGCGGCTCGACATTGAGCGCGAAATTGACTTGATCGAAGAGATCGCGCGCCTTCATGGATACGACAAATTCGAAAATACCCTGCCTTCGTTTTCCGGGTCGGTGATGGAAACTCCCGACGCGGCGAAGGACCAGAAGCTCCGCAGTTCGTTGCTGGCCCTGGGTTACGACGAGGCGGTCTCGCTAACTTTTATCTCGCATGAGGATGCACAGGATTTTTGCGCGGTGCCGGTCATCGAAATCGCCAATCCGCTGAGCGAGGAAGCTTCCGTCATGCGCACCTCGCTGGTGCCGGGGATGCTGAACATGCTGGCTTACAACTTGAATCGCGGCAATGACAACGCGCGCCTGTTCGAAACGGGCGGTATTTTTGAGGCGGAAAACGCGGCTGCCGTGGAGCTGAGGCGAATCTGCATCGGCGCCAGCGGGAGTGCAGTCAGCCCCAATGTGCATCAGCCGGCGCGGCCGTTTTCTTTCTTCGATCTGAAGGGCGATGTGGAGACTGTTCTCCACTTACTCCAACACGATGTGCTGGCCTTCGATGCCCAAACCGCGGAGTACTACCATCCCCGGCGCTCGGCGCGCGCGGTGATGGATGGCGCGACGGTGGCGCAGTTCGGGCAGCTTCATCCCGAGACGGCAGCCAAGCGGAAGTTCAAGCAGGACGTATTCATCGCCGAGCTTTACCTGGATCGGTTGTACAAACGCGGTCTGCGCGAGGTACGTTTCGAGAGCTTGCCGCGATTCCCGGCAGTGGAGCGGGATTTTTCGTTCGTTTTCGCAGATACGGTGAGGTTTGCTCAGATCCGGCAAGCTGTCTCCGCGTTGCATCTTAGTGAGCTGCGCAGCTTTGTTCCGGCAGAGATTTTCCGCGGGGGCGCGGTCCCGGCGGGTAAATATTCTCTCTTGCTCCGGGCTACATTCCAATCCCACGAACGGACTCTACGAGAAGATGAAGTAGCACGCGGGTCGGCACAGGTAGTCAAGGCGCTGGAAGGATTGGGGGGAACACTGAGGACGTCCTAACCAGCCCCTCGCGCCAAAGGCAACTCTCTGCTAATATCATGCACCGAGGGGGAAACACATGCCAAGTCTTACGGGAGTACTAAGTCAGTTGCAAGCAGAGCGTCAAAAGATGTTGAAAGAAGTGAGTAAGTTGGATCACGCGATCACGGTTATCCGGGGCCTGAATCACACTAGCGGCAATATTTCTATGCGGCCGCCTAGCCGGATGTCCCTTGCGGCACGAAGAAGAATCGCTGCCGCCCAGAGGGTACGCTGGGCGAAGTGGAAAGCGGCGCAGAAAAAAGCGGCGTAGGATCGAGCCGCACACCAGCGTCACGTCGTCATTAAACCAGTAGGATTTGCAAAGCCACAAAGACTGTCGCGCGGCAGAGTTCCGGTCCCAAACCTGGGGCGTTTGACTCTGCCGCCGTGGTCGTAGTGGCGTGAGCTTTCGTGTGCTAGTCTGACCGGGTTATGGACGGAGCCGTTCAAACCAAGCACTTCTTAAGCGACAAAGTCGAGCATTTCACCGAATCCGTGATTCGTGAGATGACACGCCAGGCGCTACTCTACGGCGCAGTCAACCTGGCGCAGGGTTTTCCTGACTTTCCCGCCCCGGCGGAGATCAAGCGGGCTGCCCAGGAAGCTGTTTCCGCGGATGTAAACCAGTACGCCATCACCTGGGGCGCGAAGAATCTGCGCAATGCCATTGCTCGGCAGATGAAGGAGTGGCAAGGAATCCCGGTCGATCCGGAAACCCAGATCACGGTGTGCTGCGGCTCGACCGAGGCCATGATCTCGACTTTGCTCGCGGTGTGCAACCGAGGCGACGAAGTCGTGGTCTTCGAACCCTTCTACGAGAACTACGGCCCGGATGCCATTTTGTCGGGAGCGAAGCCGGTGTTCGTAAAGCTGCGTCCGCCGCAAACGACTGATGGCGAATGGACGTTTGACGAACGCGAATTGCGCGCCGCTTTCCGCTCTCACACCAAGGCCATCATTCTCAATACTCCCAACAATCCTACTGGCAAGGTGTTCACTCGCTCTGAGCTGGGGCTGATTCGCGATTTGTGTGTGGAGTTCAACGTGCTCGCCATCACCGACGAAATCTACGAGCACATCATTTACGACGGAACGCAGCATATTTCCTTGGCGAGTCTGGAGGGCATGCAGGAGCGCACGGTCACGATCAATGGCTTGTCGAAGAGCTACAGCGTGACCGGTTGGCGCGTGGGCTGGGCCGTGGGGCCGCCGGAGATCACCAATGCCATTCGCAAAGTCCACGACTTCCTCACCGTGGGCGCGCCGGCTCCTTTGCAGGAAGCGGGTGCGGCCGCGCTGGCGCTGCCGGCCAGCTATTATCGGAGTCTGGCGAAGAATTACTGTGCGCGGCGCGATCGCCTCATGCCAGCCCTGATAGACGCTGGATTTCGCTGCTTCCGGCCGCGTGGCGCGTACTACGTAATGACCGATATCCGCCGCTTTGGATTTGCCAACGATATGGAGTTCAGCAAGCATCTGGTGAAGGAAATTGGCGTTGCAGCGGTCCCGGGATCAAGTTTCTACAATGATCCGCGGGATGGCGCCCAGCAGGTGCGGTTCGCCTTTTGCAAGCGAGATGAGACGCTCGATGAGGCGGGAAGGCGTCTGAGGAAATTGAAGAAGTAGCTTCCGCCTCCATATGTTATCGGCATTTCGTCCACAGGGTTCTGCGGTATACTGCGGTCAATTAGAGGATTTACGGAAAAGGTTCCCAGGAAAAGTGCAATCATGGCCGTGAGAGTTGCTGAAGAGGCATCCGAACAGGTTTCCGCCGACGATTTTCAGGCGCTGGAACAGAAGGTCTATCGCACCATCGAGTTGTACAAAGCGGCGCGCGAGGCCCGGTCGGTGGCTGAACGAGACATTCATCGCCTGCGGGAGCAATTGGAGGAGCGCGAGGAAGAAGTGGAAACCTTGCGCCGCCAGATGGTGCAACTGCGGCGCGAACGCGAGGAAATTCGCGGCCGGGTGGAGAAAATGCTGCAACACATCGAGAGCATCGCGGAACAATCGGCTGCGTGCTGATTGACTTGCTTCCTCGCGGCAGTTTTGGAGGAGCAGAATAAAGTATGGCAATCGTCACCAAACCAGCGCCAGGCAAGGACAATACCAGCAGCGTGCGGGTTGAGATCTTTGACCAAGCCTACAATCTGCGTGGCTCCGATCCTGACTACATTCTGAAATTGGCCGAATACGTAGACGGTAAAATGCGCGCCGTGGCCGAGCAGACGCACACGGTCGACACGGTTCGTCTGGCGGTGCTGGCCGCCCTGAACATCGCCGACGAGTATCACCTGCTCCAACGCAACCAGGACAGTGGGAACGTCGAGTATTTGAAGCGGGCGAACAATCTGGCCAACGCGCTGGATGAAGTGCTCGAGGAAAAGCGCAAGGCGGGATAGCGTGCGGCCCGCAAGCTTTCTCCTCACTTTCCTGTCACTACTCTTCGTCAATTCCACAGTAGCGCAGGAAGTAACCATTCACGCCCAGTCCAACGTGGTTCTGATACCTGTGCTGGTGAAAGACGCCCAGGGGCACGCGATCTATGGGTTACAGGCGCAGGACTTCATCGTAGAGGATGAGGGCGCAGCCCAGACAGTTCGACTCGATGAAGCGGCAGAGGCTCAGCCGATATCGCTGGTCATCGCCATCCAGAGCGGCCGCCAGGCTTATCGTGAATTCCACAGAATCAAGGGTCTGAGTTCCATGATCCAGCCCATTCTGGATCAGGAAGGAACATTGGCCGCGGTGGTTGAATTCGACACCGGTATCGCACTGTCGCAGAACTTCACCGGCGAGCAACGCCTGGTCAGGAACACGCTTAGGACGTTGCAATCGGGCGACGGTGGAGCAGCAATTCTTGATGCCGTGAAGTACTCGCTCAACCTGCTCGACCAGCAGCCTGCGGGAAGGCAACGTGTACTTTTCCTGCTCAGCGAAACTCGGGACCACGGAAGTCACATGGCCAAAATCGACGATGTGGTGAGTGCGATCGGGGAGACCAATACGGTTGTCTACACGCTGGCATTCTCGCCGGCGCTGTCGAACGTGCTCGACACCGGACGCGGCAACAATAAAGACGAAATGAATGCCGGGCCCGATCTGCTTGCACCATTGATACTGATCAGACAGGCAATGAAAAAGAACGTACCCAAGGCGATCTCATCGATGACCGGCGGCGAGTATGCGTCGTTCGAATCCCAAAATGGTTTTGAGACGCGAATGCTCGACTTTACCAATCATTTGCACAGCCGGTATCTGCTTAGTTTTCAGCCCCAGGATCCACATCCCGGGTTGCATCAACTTCAGGTGCGATTAAGGAATCCGGTTAAAGGCGAAATTCTGGCCAGGGAGAGCTACTGGGCAAATGGCCCCGCACAATGAGCCGGTTTGTCTGCTTACCAAAGTCGCTGGCAAACTGAGTGCCAACTTTTTGTGCCTGCCCCCTTGCTAATCTTCGCCGACTTCCCTAGGATGCGAAATTGAAAGCCGGCCTGCAAGGTTGGTGATGGTGGTCACCGATTTTTGAACCAACACCGAATGAACGGGGGCCTGACTCGCATTAAGATCCGGTGTGCCATGCTCCGCCACGCGGAGACGCCTAAAGGGTCTCGGCGGGCTCCCATCGTCTACCGACGGGTTCATTCTCGGCCCACCACACGGCAAGCGCGGGTCGGCTTTTATTTAGTCGTTGGTCGCGGGTCGTCGGTCGTTGGCGAACCCAGCCACAATCGACTTTCGACATCAACGAACGCCTAAGGCCCAACCACCTCCTGCTTTCTGCTAAACTTCAGTCAGCAATTTCCTAGGACTTGGCATCCAACTAAAAGTGCTGCCCCGACTCTTTCATCTTGGCAATTTCAGCCTGCCCACCTACGGCCTTCTGGTTTCTATCGGAGTGCTAATCGGCCTGTGGATCAGCGTACGCAACTCCGAGAAGCAAGGCATCAATCCGGAACACGCCTGGAATCTGGGGATTCTGGTGGTGCTCTGCGGAATCGTGGGCGCCAAGATTCTCTACATTGTGAACGACTGGGGCTACTACACGGCCCATCCTGGGGAGATTTTTAGCTTCGCCACGCTGCAAGCGGGCGGAGTTTTCTCCGGCGGCCTGATCGGGGCAGCGGTGGCCGCGGTCTGGTATATCCGCAAACACCACATGCCATCGTTGGCCACCTGGGACGGCTTCGCGCCTGGCTTGGCCCTGGGCCATGCCATTGGGCGGGTGGGCTGTTTCGCCGCCGGTTGCTGCTATGGCAAGCCTACAACTCACTTCTGGGGAGTGACGTTCAAGAATCCTCTGGCACAAGCCTGGGTGGGCACGCCGCTGGGAGTTCCGCTACAGCCGACGCAGCTTTTTGAATCAGCCGTCGAGTTGGCGAATTTCTTTATCCTGATGTGGCTGTTCAAGCGCAAGAAATTTGACGGCCAGGTACTGGGGGCTTATTTATTTCTGTATGGGGTCGCGCGATTCTTTCTGGAATTTCTCCGCGACGACCCGGGGCGGGGCGAGGTTTTCGGGAACTTGATGACCGGCACGCAATTGATCGCCATCTGTCTGGTGCTCACCGGCGGCTTTATCTGGTGGCTACGGCCGGGGATGAAAACCGTGCCGGCGCACGCCGTTCGGTAAGACTTTAGTCGCAGATGACGCGGGGAAACGCAGATTGATTCGGTCGGTGATCGCTCATTCCTCATCTTTTTGGCACCCATCCGCGATATTCTTCTCCTGCGACAACCACAGATGAAGGACTTCCCGAAAACTTTTTTTGCCGCTGCCGAGGATGTTGGTAAGCGTCTGGATCAATTTCTCGCCAGCCAACTTGCCGAGACCAGCCGGGCGCGAGTGCAGCAACTCATCACCGAGGAGAAAGTGTTGGTCAACGATGCCGCGGCCAAGGCCTCGTTCCGGTTGCGGGGCGGGGAAAGCATTCAGGTCTTGGGTTCAGCTACGCCTCCGCCCCTGCGCGCCATCGCCGAGGATATTCCGCTCGATCTCGTCTTCGAGGATGAAGATCTGGCGGTGGTCAACAAGGCGGCAGGCATGACGGTCCATGCGGGCGCAGGAGCCACGGAAGACCAGCGCAACCGGGGAACGCTGGTCAATGCGTTGCTGCATCATTTTGGGCAGCTTTCCACCGTCGGGGGTGAGTTGCGCCCCGGGATTGTGCACCGTTTGGATAAAGCCACCAGCGGGTTGATCGTGGTGGCGAAAAATGATGAAGCGCACCGCAGGCTGGCAGCCCAGTTCGCGCGGCGGAACGTGAAGAAAACTTATCTGGCGCTGGTGCATGGTTGGGTGAAAGCAGACCGCGGAACCATCAGCAGCAGCATCAGCCGGGACCGAGTACGGCGAACGCGGATGACGACTCGGCGGTCGGGTGGGCGCGAAGCCATCACGCACTACCACGTGCAAGAGAGACTTGCATCGAAGTTTGGGAAATTCACGTCGCTGGAGTTGCGCATCGATACCGGCCGCACCCATCAGATTCGGGTTCACTTGGCGTCGCTGCGGCATCCCGTGGTGGGTGATGTGCTGTATGGCGCGCCGCGGGAGATTCGGACGAAAGACGCCGTGATCTCGCTTCCCAGGAATTTCCTGCATGCGGCGGAGTTGCAGTTTGAGCATCCCCGAACAAATGAGTTGATGAAGTTCACGAGGCCACTGCCAGTGGAGTTGGAAGCATTCCTGAAGACTGTGAGCGTGTAGTAGCAGCACGCGGGCTGCGGTAACACGCTCCCGGCGTCTACCTTCTGAAGGGACCGGCTTCCCAGCCGTGCCGCAAGTCATTCAACGGGATGGGACGGCGCCGCTAGCCGCGCCCTTTCAAAGCTCCAGCCGCCGACTTCGAGCGAGACTAGCACAGGCTATTTGCCCAGGGCATGACTGTAAGTCATCATTAGTCTGACTTTAATCCCACCGCCAACTCAGAAACATCTTGACGAACAGGGTATTACAGGAGAAACAATGTGCATCCACGAGAAATGACCCGAGGATCAGTCATGAAGAAGAAAGGCATACTCGAACGATTGAAAGAGGGGCCGGTTCTGGGCGATGGCGGCTATCTGCTGGAACTGGAGAAACGGGGATGGGTGCGCGCGGGTCCGTTTACTCCCGAAGTAGTGCTCAGCCACCCGGACGCGCTGCGCGAGCTCCATGTTGAGTTTCGAGAAGCCGGCGCCGAGGTCTTGCAAGCGCTCACGTTTTACGCCAGCCGCGACAAACTGGCCACGGTCGGGCTGGAGAACCGGTTGGAGGAGCTCAACCGCGCCGCGGTGAAAATTGCGCGTGAAGTTGCCGGCGACAAGTGCCTGGTGGCGGGGAACCTCAGCCTCACATGGATGTACGAACCCAACAGCCCTTTGGCTGCGGATCGAGTGCGCAGGACCTTCGATGAGCAGCTCGCGGTGCAAGTGGATGAAGGTGTGGACTTCATTATCGGCGAGACTTTTTCCTGGCTCGGCGAGGCTCTGCTGGCGGTTGAGCGCGCCAAGAAAACCGGCTTGCCGGTCATGGTCACCATCTGTTTCGAGAACAAGGACGAAACCACGGATGGAAAGAGCGCGGCGGAGTCGGCCAAAGCTTTGCTGGATGCGGGAGCCGACATTGTAGGGATGAACTGCCTGCGCCCGCCCGAGCACATTCTCGGTCCCATGGAAGCGATGCGCAAGGCGGTGGATGGCTATTTAGCCTGTCAGCCGGTGGCGTATCACACCCCCAAGCAGCAGCCGGATTTCTCCAGCCTGCCGGAATTTCCGTTGGGGCTCGACCCGCTGCAACTCACCCGCAAAGAAATGGCCAACTATGCGCTGCGCGCCCGGGAGTTGGGAATCAACTACATCGGCGCCTGTTGTGGCACGGTGGCTATGCACATTCGAGAGATGGCGCGCGTGCTGGGAAAAATTGGCGAAGACCAGCGCGTTTGGAAAAAGGGTGGCGAGAAACCGATGTCCGCGTACGAGTATTACGATCATGATAACCTGGCGAGCAGCCGGAAGAAATAATCAAGCGAGAGGAATCATATGAGTGTAAAGCTGGAAGACGCCAGGCGCGTGATCGCGGCGGCGGAAAAGAAGGCGAAGGAAATTGCTCAGCCCATGAACATCGCGGTGGCCGACGAAGGCGGGAACCTGGTGGCGCACGTACGCATGGACGGCGCATGGCTTGGCAGCATTGATATTTCTATTAAGAAGGCATACACATCGCGTGCGTTCGATATTGCCACCAAGGATCTGGCAGCACATTCGCAGTCCGGCGGGCAATTTTTCGGAATTCACGCTTCCAACCAGGGCAAAATCATGATCTTCGCCGGTGGCATTCCCCTGAAGCGCGGCGGCAAAGTGGTCGGAGCAATTGGTGTGAGTGGCGGCTCCGGCGATCAGGACCATGCCGTCGCCGAGACCGGAGCGGCGGCGTTCTAGAATCCGCCGTCGATATCCTTACTATCGAGGTCCCGGGACCTCTCGCCGGGAACGGGCCAGCAGCGGATCACCCGTCCACGTTTGCTTCAAGCTTACGGATTGCTGCCTCGCAGTTGTCACCAAAACTTCACGCAATTGTAATTTCTTTGTTATGCAGCCCAGCCGTCAGGGATGGACGTAAGCTGGACTGTCCGGGTTGGGCGGCGGATAATCGCTGCCATACATGTTCTTGTGCTCCTCCGGCATGCTGGAAGTGGGCAACTGGAAGAGGCCCAGGGTGGAAGTACTCTCAGAGACAACAATCTCGCGGGCCATGCCGTTCAGCCGTTCCGGCAGGGTGGCTTCATACCAAATTCTGAGGGTATAGCGGCCGGACGCCACGGCCGGGATGATGACCTGGCCGCGCCGATCGGATATCCCGTAATACGGGGTGTTCAAAGCTAGGACCACCGCGCTCATTTCCGGGTGAATATTGCAGAAGATGTAGGAGATGCCGGGCTTGTCAAACAGGACATTCCGCGTAGTTCCGGCCTCATAGAGACCAAGGTCGAAGCGTTTGCCTTCGAACAGCGAGAATACGTTATGAAAGAAGGGGTCGCGGTTGGGAAACTCCACCAGCGATCCCACTCGCACCACCAGCACGTGAGGCTCGAAACTCTTGTTCCTCTGAATCAGACGCGGGAGCGGGAACGATTGCCGAACCGGCGCAGGCGCAAGTGCGGAACCATCGGAAGGCGTCAGCCACATCACGACATTGCTGGCATCGCGGGTCTTGTTCTTCTTAGCTTCGCTTACCAGCGCTACTCTGGCAGTGATGGTGGTTTCCTGGGCACGCGCTGCACCTGCGGCGACCAACACCACGAGTAGACAGACGAAGCTGAACGTTCTGGTTTTCAGAACAAGACCCCCATCATGACATTGAATTGGTCGGCGGCGTTGTTGGTGCTTGACACTGGGAATGACTGCAAGTACCGGTACTCAGTGGAAAAAAGCAGGTTGGAACGTGGGCGAAAGATGAAATTGACTAAACCGCCGCGGTTCTGAACCAACAACGGCCCGACATAGGCTTGACTGGCGGACCCAGCCCGCACCTCGGCGCTGAATGGATTGTCGAAGCCAAACGCGGCATTGAATTCCAGGCGGCTATTGGCCTTGAATTTCAACTGCGACCAACCTCCAACCGCGTCGAGTCCGTGGATCGCGGTGTAGGGGTTGCTGGGGTTGCCATCGAATACCACGCTGTTGCTGATACCACCGCCGATGCCACCGACGGAACGTCCGCGGTAGAATTCGCCGGACAGGCTCAAGCGAGACACAATCGGGATTTCCCAATCCGTCATGCCTGCCCAGCCATCGCTATCGTGGTTGAAGGGCCAATCCTGGCGGCTGTAGTAGCCCGCAGCACCGACGGTGACGGTGCGACCGAGAAGGTTGGTCGTCCATGCTGTACGAAAAGCAAAAGCGGGCTGGCTGGATTTCTCGCCCGGGCCTGGGGCTCGAAAATAGGAGTCCGACGGAAATTCACCGGCGAGATTATCCAAGATCCCCCCCTGCACGGTGATGTGGTTGTCGTCGGAAAGATCGAAGCGATGTTCGACTCGCACCTGTGGCGTCCATGCCCACAGATTTCCCGCATAGGTCAGCGCCGGGACGGCAAGAGAGGCGAACGAAGTGGGCGAGAGCGGAGAAACAAAAAGGTCGTCTTGCCCCACGACAATTGCCGTCTTTCCCCAATCCATTCGCATCCGCGCAATGCGCAAGCGGAACACTCCCGAGTCCACTCCATTCCAAGTATTGGAAAAGCCTCCGGCGAAGTCCGCTTGCAGGCTGGCTGAAATCTTCGCGCCCACCAGAGTGGGGCCGAACGCTTCCAAGCCGATTTCGGACTGGCGCAGCGTAGCGCCAAAATTTCCGCCTTGGTTGGGGCCGGTCACATAAGCGGGAAAGTCGGTATTATCCGTCTGTCCGCGATTGCTGAAGAGATTCAACAAGACGATGCCGGAGAGCCGTACGCGATATTTCGACGCGCTGTCGATCTTCGATTGATATTGGTCGTCCAGCTTGCTGTTCAGTAGCTGCGTTGTTTCCTCCAGGGCAGCCACGCGTTCAGGCAAGGGCTCCGAGGGCGCCGCCGGGCGCGGCGAGACTTCGGGCGGGGTGGCAACCATCGCCCCGGCCGAGGCATAGGAACTCGAAGCGGACACTAGCTCTCCCGGTCCGGGCTGGGCCCGCGTCGCTTGCAACTCACGACGTAATGCCGCGGTTTCCGCCCTATACTGCGCCGCTTCGGAACGGATTTCCGCCACGGCGGCGCGCAGTTCACTGACCTGCTGCTGCAGGTCACGGACTGCGGTGGAGACTCCGTCATTCCCTGGCGGCGGTGGCGCCGCCGACAGTTGCCCCCAGGCAGAAAGGCTACCCCCTAAGGCAAGCACGCCCACTTTGCTAAACTTCCCAACGCAATCAAGAAAAGCATTCCTCTGCTTCACAAGCGCCTCCCGAAAGACTGTGGAAGAACCGGAGCGAACTCTTCACTAACCTGAGACGGTGGAACTGGAATGGGCTGCAACCTATGCCATAGCCGGGAGAGAACGTCCCCGGTTGAAGCCTGCATTGCGCCACGCGGCTACAAGATTCGTGTGGTGCGGATGCGGGTGAGCGTGTCTGCCGGAGCGCAACCCGGACTAGAATCCTACTCCACCGGCGTCTTTCTTGCCGAAGGAACGGGTGAAAACACAAGTCTGTTCTCGCGTTCGCCATCCCCCATGGACTCGGAGCTAAGCGGAAGAGTTAGCCGAAAAATGGTCCCCTCGTTGGAGGTCTTCTCCACTCCCACATCGCCCCCATGGTCTTGAATAATCTTCTGTACGACGGTAAGCCCAAGACCGGTTCCGTTCTCCTTGCCGGAACTGACGAACGGCTCAAACAGCTTATCCCGAACCGATTCCGGGATCCCACGGCCATTGTCTATGACTCGCACCTGCGCTCCGTCCGGAATCCCGGTGATTTCGATATTGATGCGTCCATCCCCAACCGGGACAGCTTCACAGGCATTGAGCAACAGATTGTATAGAGCGCGCTCCAGCTTCTTGGTATCGAACCAGCCTCGGCAGTTTCCCTCCTGACGAATGCTGATCCAGACGGGGTGGAAACGAGGATGAGCATGGATGATCTGCACCACGCGATCGACCGACTCCTTGACGTTCCCGAAAGTCAGGCGCAGGGACTCCCGCGTCCGCGAGAACTCCAACAAGGAGTCGATCAGTTCGGTCATTTGATTCACGCCAATCCGAACCTCCTGGTAAAGCTCTTCTCGCTGCTCGCCCGAAAGCCGGCTTTCGAGCAGGAATTCAGCGTTGGCGACGATGGCGGCCAGAGAGTGCCGCAAGTCATGGGAAATGGAACTGGCCATGCGGCCAATGGTGGCCAGGCGCTCCGCTTCCAGCAACTCCTGCTGGGTCTTCCGCAAGCTGGTCCGCATGCGGTTGAAAGCACCGGTGACCTCGGCAACTTCATCGCCGCCGTGGGCGTCCAGCTTGTAATAAAAGTCTCCCTTCTCCAGGGCGCGGACGCCAGCGACCAGATTTCTCAATGGCCGGGTGAAGGTGTCCGAGATGAAGAACACCAGGGCGCTGCCCGCTCCCAGCGCTGCCAGCCCCAAAGCGAGCAACAGGCGGTTCAAACTGTCGAGGAAAGCAGTGGCCTGATCGTAGGATTTCAACACACTCAGCCGGACCGAGGCGTTGTTGCCGGGAGCTAGTTCCAGTGAGGTGCCCAGGAAGTGCTCGTCGCCCAGTTGCACTTCTTCCGGCTCAGCGGTGGCGGGAGTGGAGCGCACTAAGGGATGCCGCGCCAGCTCCGCTTCGTGCGCGGGATCAAGCGTGCTTCGTACGATTGTGCCCCCGTAGTAGAAGGCCACTTGGCTGGCAGCAATCCGGCTGACCTGCGAGGCTACTCCGTCATCGATCTCGTACCCGATGACCAGAAAACCCAGCAGCCGGTTTTCCGCGGCCGGACCAAAATAGATGGGCTTGAGAAAGACCTGATAGAGATGCTGCGCTCCGAACCACCATTGCCCCGATGCCTCAGTGTTCAAAGGTGAGCCCAGAGCCTGCTGCGCCATGTCGCGCGAAAAGCCCGGCGAGGTGGTGTGCAAGGCGGCCACTTTGCCCTCGCGATCTGCCAAGACGAACAGATCGCTCCCTGCCAACCGCCATACATCGGTCGAGGCATCCTGGATGGTGGCTTCATGGCGGGTGGTCATAAGCGCCCGAAGGTTGGGTAGATCTGCGAGCAGCTCGGCGGAGTGGGTGAGGGTAATTTCCCGTTCTCTCTGGAAGCTCTGAAAGGTGCCGACGGAGTTGTGCAGGTCGGCAAAGATGCTCTTGCGGACCTGCTGCTGGACGCTATGCCGAACCAGCCAAAGACTGGTCCACGTCAGTCCCGCTGAAATCACCAGCATGGAGAGAAGAAACTTGGTTCGCATCCTAAGTTTCATCGCGCTTCCCCGTCTCCGGACACTGGCAGCCTACTCCCTTCGATCGTCAATACTACTTTACGAACTTGTACCCGACGCCGTGAACGGTGCGGAAATGCGTGGGATTCGAGGGGTCTCTTTCCAGTTTCTGCCGCAGCTTCAAGATGTGATTGTCCACGGTGCGGGTGGAGGGATAGTTCTGATATCCCCAGACCTCATTCAGCAACTCGTCGCGCGAGATGACCCGTTCCGGGTTCTGCGCCAGGAATTTCAAAGTCTTAAACTCCTGTGCCGTCAGGAAAATCGGCTCGCCGTCCCGGGTCACTTCCATCTTGGTAAAGTCCACAGAGATTCCGTCAAAGCTGATGAGGTCGCCAGTTTCCTTGCGAACCGTGCGCCGCAAGGCGGCCCGCACCCGCGCCAGCAGTTCGCGCGGACTGAAGGGCTTGGTAACGTAATCATCGGCTCCGAGTTCCAGAAGCAACACCTTGTCAGAGACGTCGCTGGCCGCGCTCAGCACTATGATCGGTACGGAGGGAGCCTGTTGTTTGATCTCGCGGCAAACGTCCCGGCCTGACATCTGGGGTAAACGCAGATCCAGCACAATTGCTGAGGGCATGGTTTTGCGGAAAGCTTCCAGCGCAGACTTGCCGTCGGAACTGATTTCGATTTCAAATCCTTCGGTCTCAAACAGACGCTTCAGAGCCTTCTGCACAGCGTGATCATCTTCTACAACCAGAATTCGCTCCATCGTATTCGACCCCTGAGTAAGGTTCGAAATCTCCTTGGGCAGACTGCTTGGCGCCCGTTGAAAGCTTGTTTCCCGGCTGGTTTCTACACCCATCATAGAATGTTCCTTTTCCGTTCGAACCTAGCAATCATGCACAAGCTTACTATTCCTGAGCCAGTTAGACGGTGAAATGACTCAATTGTTGACAAGGTTTTGACAATCCTGAGACATTTAGGCGGTTTCAGGAGACATTTCGTGACTGGAACCAACGGAGGGATTCCGACATTTGGCAAATGGCGGAATGCGGTTTTCTGCCAAACTTGGATATATAATGTGGCGGCTTCGGACGGGACCGGCCAGGAGATCAATGCCACTGTCACTAAACACGCGGCGCGTAGGCAGGGTAACAATTATCCAGTGTGGCGGGCGTATTGTTGCCGGGAATGAAACCGAATCATTGCGGGACCATGTCAGTGGAATGATGCGGGACCGCAAGGATTTTATCCTGCACCTCGGCGAGGTAAATTTCATCGACAGCAGTGGACTGGGCACCATGGTTCGACTGCTCACCAGCACTCGTCAGTCGCGCGGAGACCTGAAACTGTGCAACGTTCCACCCAATATTGACAAAGTGCTGCGCATGACAAATCTCACCCGCTTGTTCGAGACCCACGAGTCGGAGGAGAGCGCAATTTCTGCATTCTACCGGCGAAGCACTGCGCCGGAGCCGGCGGCAGCGCCGGGTCCTCCCGTCGTGTGTGTCGATCAAAACGGCGATGTTCTGGCTTATCTGCGGGAACTTCTACGGCGGGGCGGATACGACGTGCACACCAGCAGCAGTCTGCCGGATGCGTTGCTTTTGATGCGTGTGACGTGTCCGGTATTACTTCTCGTGGGCCCCAACCTGAAGGCGTCCCCGGCTAATCTGCAGGCGTTTGCGACGGCTTGCGCGAGCGTGCCGGTGGTGGAGTTGGGAGCAGAGTTTTCCACTCTGGATGCCGGGGAAGCCGCCTCCCTTCTGCTGGAGAACATCCAGGCGCGCCTGGCTACGAAGGCTGACCAGGCGTCGTAGCGTTTCAATGACGTGGTTTCATAGTTCCCGATTCCAGCCGTCTTCGGCGATCTCCCAACCTGCGTCACGCACCTCGCGATACTGCGGGCCAGATTCGTCGAGCATGGGATTGGTGTTGTTCACGTGAATGAAGACTTTGCGCGGATGCCGCAGGCCAGCCAGCTTCCGCAAGGATCCATCAGCCCCGGACACGGAAACGTGACCCATCTCTCGCGCTGTGGCGCCGCTGCCCTGGACCCGAATCAATTCGTCATCGCTCCAGAACGTTCCGTCGAACAGCAGCAAATCCGCCGACTCCAGGCGCTGCAGCAAGAGCCCATCAATGGCCGGCACAGCCGGCATGTAGGCCAGCCTCTTCCCAGATGACGATTCCAAGAAGAGTCCGAGTAAGGCTTCCTCCGGTCTGAGGGTGGCGGATCGCTGCGCCGAAACGTATACGGGATAACGGGTGGCTAACGAGAATGCTTCGCAACTAATTCCAGAATCGGTTCCTGCCGCGTCTAGCAAGGGGAAACTTCGGCCTGGAACGATCTCCTGCCAGGAAACCTGATTGGGGACACGGTTGAGCATGCCGAAGACAGAGTTGTCCTCTTGCAGGACGCGGCGAAGAGAGGGCGTGGAGTAAATCCGGAAAGGCTGCAGCTCTCGCAGTGACAACAAGCCTGCAACCTGGTCGATATCCGCGCTGGTCAGCAAAACGGCGCTTATCGGAGAGTCTCGTCGGCTGCTGCGGGGATGGAGCGCAGGCGTGGCCTCAATTTGCAGGCGCAAATCGGGGGAAGCGTTCAGGAGGAACCAGCTCTGGCTGTCGTTGGTTACAGCGACTTGGGTTTGAGTACGAGCTTCACCCTGGAAAGTCCCCGCACGCAAGGACTGGCAGTTTCGGCAGTTGCAATTCCACTGCGGAAAACCACCCCCCGCGGCCGAGCCCAGGATTTCGATGCGCACAGTTACATTGCAGCGCTAGCGTAGGAATTGATCTCGCAATTCAGCGCGATCTCTTCAAACTGCGGTGTCGTCCATTCCATGATTCTTACTCCTTTACGATTACGGGCGCTTAGGTTAACACGACTCGCGCCCAGTTGCGTGACTGTAAATGGCAACGACAAATAAATCCAGACGGTCTTTCCTACACCGTACTTTCGTCTCCAGCCAGAGCCACTTGTCCGGCTCCTGAGATTTCCACAGCTTTTCCGCAAGTCGCAGCAATTACTTACCAGGAAGTCAAATGAATCGCGCGCGACGAACCTTTTTCATAAACGCAAGTGCTTGTGGTCACCTGATCAGTTAGCCACAACTTCTCGTAGTTTCTCCAAGCCGTCGCGTGTCCCCATACCTGCCAATAACTTTGTGATTGACAATAAACAGCTTAGGCGTAAGATGTGGACAAAAGTGGTAGAAAGTGGCCAAGTAAGTAGAGGTCGTGGGCAGAAGTGAAGCAACGAGAGGCGCCAGTGGATTTTGCAGCTGACACCCCGAAAAACGGCCCGAACGAACCGCAACCGAATGACATTTTTACCGCTTTTACCTCCCTTGCTGCTGTGGCAATTGCAGCCAAAAGATTTCACGCCCCGCTGAGGGGCAGAACACATGTTTCGCGGCAATCACCCAACTCGCGTCGACGAAAAGGGACGGCTGAAGGTCCCCGCGGAATTCAAGCGGGTGATCGACGAGAAGTACAGCAGCCAATTTTACATCACCAGCCTGGATGGAAAGGTTGCACAACTATATCCCTTCGAGGAATGGGAGCGGATCGAGCAGAAGCTGGCGGCTCTTCCCACCTTCAATCCTACGAAGAAGAAGTTTCTCAGTACGACCGGCTATTGGGGACAGCAGGTGGAGATGGATGGCCAGGGCCGGTTGCTGCTTCCGCAGTTGCTGCGGGATGCCGCGCAACTGAAGGGAGAAGTCGCGGTGGTCGGCTTTCAGACTCTGTTGGAAGTTCGCAACCTCGAAGCGTACCGGCAGGAGATTGAGACCGAGAAGTTCACGCCTGAGGATGAGAAGACGCTCGACGAGCTGGGCATCTAGTGGCGGAGGGTTTCACAGACACCCCCGAGCGGGGTGGGCATGGGCAAGCTGGCCATGTCCCGGTTCTTTTAAAAGAAGCGATCGACTTTTTGGCCGTCCGGCGCGGCGGGACTTATCTCGACGCCACGGTGGGCCTTGGCGGGCACAGCTACGAAATCGCAAGACGCCTCGGCGCACCGGGTCGTTTGATTGGGCTCGATAAAGATCCAGCGGCGTTGGAAATTGCGCAGGAGAAGCTGGTCGTGGGTCGTGGGTCGTGGGTCGTTGGCGAAACCGCTGACTGGCCAACGATTGAACTTCACCACGCCTCGTTCGCAGATTTTGCGAACGACCAACGACGAACGACCTACGACGGGATTCTTGCCGATGTTGGCGTTAGCAGCCTGCAATTCGGCAATCCGGCGCGAGGCTTTAGTTTTCAGGCGGAAGGACCGCTCGACATGCGAATGAATCCGCAAGCCGAGTTGACCGCCGAACAAGTGGTAAACCACATCGACGAGCGCGAGCTTGCCGATGTGATTTACGAATTCGGTGAGGAAAGGAGGTCGCGGAGAATCGCCAGAGCCATTGTCCGGTCGCGGCCGATCCGTACGACTGTGCAGCTTGCAGACGTCGTATCCGCCGCGGCCCGGCCAATGAAACATGAGCGCATTCATCCCGCGACGCGAACCTTTCAGGCTCTCCGAATCTTCGTAAACCATGAACTGGACGAACTGCGGGGACTGTTGAATGCGGCCCCGCAGATGCTAAAACCGGGCGGGCGAGTGGTGATCATCAGCTTTCACTCGCTGGAAGACCGCATCGTGAAAGATGCCTTCCGCGAGGGAGTGAAACAGGGTCACTACCGGTTACTGACCAAGAAGCCAGTAACGCCTGGTGAGGAAGAGATTGATCGCAACCCGCGGGCGCGCAGCGCGAAATTGCGGGCAGCGGAAAGAATTTTAGGAAGCAAGACCCAAGGTTAGGTAGGCAGGAGAAGAATTATGTACAGCGGCACACTGATTGACGATCTGATCAAAACCGTGGAGCGAACAGAAAGACTCGCGACCAGGGAAGCGTCCCAGCCCGAAGGGATGGAGTACTGGCACGCGGTCTCGCGGAACGAACTCGCGCAGTTCGAGTCATCGTTGGCTGGGGTGGCATAAATGGCAGCGGCAGCGGCGGTAAATCCGGGGACAATTGGCAGCCGGCGAACGCCGTGCTGGGTTGGGACCCCGGAGATCTATTTCCCGAAGGCGATCGACAACTCACGCCTGGTCAAGCTTGAGGATCCGAAACGCAGCCGCGAAATGCGTCAATTTGGCATCGCGCTGACCTGTCTTTTCATGCTGGTCATGACTTACACCTGGCAGCATTTCAAGGCCATCGAATACGGTTACAAAGTGGAGTCGCTGCGGAGCCAGCGTGACGGCATGTTGGAAATGAACCGTGCGCTCCGCCTGGAAGAATCTTCGCTACGCTCGCCCGACCGCATCGATAAACTGGCGCGGGAATACGGCATGCAGCCGCCACGCGCCGGCCAGGTGATTCGCATGGATTCAGCTTTGCCTGATGCTGGAACACCGGTGATTGCAAGTGTGGCAACGGTATCAGTGATTTCAGTTCCGTAGCACTTTTTTGAAATTGCAGGCCACGGCTTTGCACGGATGAGCACGGATCATAGAACTAAGAATTGTCCGTGAGAATCCGCGTAAATCCGTGGCCAGTTTTTTGTCTGGAAGGCCAAGTCGATGGCAGCCGGTTCTGCGCGTAATTCCACCAACGTCAGGCTTTACCTGCTGGCTGCCATACTCTTTCTGTGGGGCGGGGCCATCTGTTTGCGTCTCATCTACCTGCAAATCTTTCGCTATGGAAGTTTTGAGCTGCGTGCACAACATCAGCAGCAGCGCACCACGGAAGTCTCCGCGCGCCGGGGAATCATTTACGACCGTGCCGGACATGAGCTGGCCATGTCGATCGCGGTGGATTCGGTCTTCGCCGTTCCCACGGAAATGCCGGATCTCGCCGGGACCATTTCACTCATCTCGCGCATCACCCACGCCGATCCCCGTGAACTTCTGGCCAAGTGCCAATCTGCCCGCACCTTTTGCTGGTTAGCCCGTAAGGCAGACGCCGAGACCGCGGACCGCATCCGTTCCCTCAATCTGCGCGGCATCTATTTTCAAAAGGAGTCCAAGCGGTTTTATCCCAAGCGCGAACTGGCGGCCCAGGTGATCGGCTACGTGGGAACGGACGACGAGGGTTTGAGCGGCATTGAGCGCGAATTTGACGACAAACTGCACGGTAAGCCGGGAGAAATGCTGGTCTCCGTCGATGCCCGGAAAAAGTGGTTTGGCAGCGTGGAAAAGCAGCCCGAGCCGGGGCAGAATGTCGTACTCACGATTGATCAGCAGATCCAGTACATCGCCGAGCGCGAGCTGCAAACTGCGATGGAGCAGACTCACGCTGAAGCCGGAACGGTCATCGTGGAAAATCCCCACACTGGCGAGATTTTGGCGCTGGCCAATCAGCCCACGTTTAATCCCAACCTGACTCGCGAAATCACACCGGCCAAGCTGAAGAACCATGCAGTCAGCGATGTCTATGAGCCGGGATCGACCTTCAAGGTGGTCACCATCTCGGCCGCGCTGGAGGAGAAGTTAACCAATCCGCAGGAGGTGTTCGACTGCCAAATGGGGTCGATCGTCATTAATGGGATGAGAATCCACGACAGCCGGCCGCATGGTCTGTTGTCGGTTTCGGATGTACTCGCCGAATCGAGCGATGTGGGATCCATCAAGATTGGCATGCGCCTGGGCGACGACCGTTTTTACAAATACATTCGCGGGTTCGGCTTCGGCCAGCAGACCGGAATCGAGCTGCCCGGTGAAACTCGCGGCTTGAGCAAACCGCCGAACCGCTGGTCCAGGGTCTCTTTCGCCGCCATTTCCATGGGCCAGGAAATTGGAATCACGCCGTTGCAACTTGTTGGACTGATCTCGACCATGGCCAACGATGGAGTATGGGTGGCGCCCAGGATTGTGGCCGCAACTAATGCCCCACAAAGCACACCGCAGACGATTGCGTTTCATCCGGTGGAGCAACGACGCGTGATTTCAGCCCTCACTGCCGCCCAGATGCGGCAGATGATGCAGGGAGTGGTGTTGCACGGTACGGGCACAAGAGCGCTGCTTGAAGGCTACAGCTCCGCCGGCAAAACCGGAACTGCGCAGAGAGTTGATCCCGCGACTCATGCCTACTCGCACTCGAAATATGTCGCATCGTTTGCCGGTTTTGCCCCCATCAACAATCCGGTGATTACGGTGGCAGTGATTCTTGATTCGGCGGTCGGACTGCATCAGGGCGGGCAGATCTCGGCGCCAGTGTTCCAACGCGTCACGCAGCAGGTATTGGAGTATCTCCATACACCGCACGATGTTGAGCTGCCTCGGAGCCGGCAAGTGCTGCTGGCCTCGCGCCAAGTGAAAGACCGGGAGGTGGAAGAAGGCTCGCCGGATCATCTCGGTGACCCGCTGGAGGTTGCTGAAGCTACGGCGCCCGCACTCATCATGCCAAGCGTTCCAGCAAGAGACGCAGGCGAAACACCACCGGGAGTAGTCACCGCCGCCCTGAAGCAGCGTGAAACTGTGCTGCCGGAAGATCCGAAACCGATCGCAAACCCTGCGCAGACGCAACCGGCAGCCGCAATCGTGCATCCGCCTGAAAATGGCACGGTGATTCTGGATCTCGAACAGAATGCCATCGTGGTTCCCTCGTTCGCAGGTAAAAGCGTGCGCGCCGCCATCGAGATGGCACAAGAAAATGGATTGGACCTCGATGCGGTGGGCAGCGGGTTAGCGAAGGACCAGTCGCCACTCGCTGGGGCGCGTGTGCCCAGCGGCTCGAAAGTGACAGTGAGATTTGGGCGATAGCGCACTAACCACAGAAGGCACAGAGGAACACAGAGCGTGCCCGTATAATTCACTCCAATGACGTTTGAACAGCTTCTGCAAGGGGCGGAGGTGCTCAGCCGGACTGGAAATCCGCGGGTGAGCGGCCTGGAGTATGACTCGCGCCGCGTGAAGCCGGGAGATTTGTTTGTTGCCATGCGCGGCGAAACCAGCGATGGCAACAAGTTCATCGACAAAGCTATCGCCGCAGGAGCGGTGGCTGTCGTTACTGATTCGGCTGCCGAGACACCGCGTGCCGCCGTGGCCTGGGCGCAGGTTGAGCACGGACGCCGCGCGCTCGCCCGCCTGAGCGCCAACTTCTACCGGCGGCCAGCCGAGCGGCTGACGATTACCGGGATCACCGGAACCAACGGCAAAAGTACCGTGGCATTCCTGGTGGAATCGATGCTCGCGGCGGCCATTCGCAAGAGTGCCTTGATTGGAACTATCGAATACCACGTCGCAGGGAAAATCCTTCCGGCACCGCACACCACGCCAGAAGCGCTGGATTTGAACCGCATCTTGTCCGAAGCTCTCAGCAACGGCGCGACGGAGGCTGTGATGGAGGTGTCCTCCCACGCACTCGCCCAGCAACGCGTGTACGGAATTCCTTTCGACGTGGCAGTTTTCACCAATCTGACGCGCGATCATCTCGACTACCACCACACCATGGAAGAGTATTTTGCGGCGAAGCAGGTGTTGTTCGAGGGCTGCGGCACCGAGGCCCCCCGTGCTGCAGTGATCAACATCGAAGACGAATATGGAAAGAGGCTGGTCGAGATCAGCCGGAAACGTAGCGCCGAAGTTCTGACTTACGGGCTGACGCAGGGTGAATTTCACGCAGAAGGAACAGAGATCACCTCCCGAGGCACTCGCTTCGACCTGCTAACCCCGGAAGGAACAATTCCTATCTTTTCTGCACTGATCGGCCGTGTGAATGTGTTCAACGTCATCGCCGCAGGCGCTGCGGCGTACGCACGAGGCTGCAAGCAAGAAGCCATTATTAAAGGCATTGAGAATTTGCGCCGCGTGCCTGGCCGGTTCGAACGCTTGGACTGCAATCAGCCATTCACCGTGGTTGTGGATTACGCCCACACCGACGATGCCTTGCGCAACCTGACCGCGCTGGCGCGTGAATTCGTCCGGCAAGCCGGTCATGGCAGCCGCGTAATCACGGTTTTCGGATGCGGCGGCGACCGCGACCGGGCCAAGCGTCCGTTGATGGGCGAGGCCGCCGGCCGGGGCAGCGATTTTGTCGTCCTCACTTCCGACAATCCTCGCAGCGAAGATCCGCTGGCCATCATCAATGACACCATGGTCGGCTTGCAGCGGGCTGGCGCCAAGTACACGGTGGAACCTGATCGCCGCGCCGCCATAGCCATGGCCATTCGCGAGGCTGGGCCGGGAGACATCGTGCTCATCGCTGGCAAGGGCCACGAGAAGGTACAGGTCACGCGTGAAGGCTCACGCCCTTTCGACGATCTGGAGGTCGCCCGGCAGGTGTTGCAAGAGGCGGGCTACAGTTGCGAGGCGGCGAATGCCGGCGCCGGGAAGAATGCATGAAGCTGCCGCTTTCTCGAGTCGCGGAGTTTCTTGGCGCAACTGGCGAGTTTGACCACAAGGCGCTTGCGCTGGGCTATTCGATTGACTCGCGCACCATTCGGGCGGGAGAGTTGTTCTTCGCGGTCAAGGGAGAGCGCATGGATGGCCACGACTTCGCTGCTCGGGCCCTGGAGAAAGGCGCTGCGGCCGCGGTGGTGGGTAAAGACCGGCTTGCGCGCTATCCCGTCATTACCGGTCTGTTGGCGGTGGATGACACGCTGACGGCCTTGCAGACGCTGGGAACCGCGGTGCGCCGGCTTTGGGGGAAGCCTCTGGTGGGGGTCACGGGTTCGACTGGAAAGACCACCACGAAAGACGCCATCGCGCACGTCTTGTCCCAGCGCTTTCGAGTGCTGAAGTCCGAGGGGAACTTCAATAACCACTTCGGCCTTCCGCTGATGCTGCTCAAGCTGGAGCCCGAACACGACGTTGCGGTGATCGAAATGGGCATGTCGCATGGGGGTGAGATCGCGGCGCTGGCGAAGATCGCGCAGCCGGAAATCGGTGTGGTGACCAACGTCGCCCCGGTGCACTTGGAGTTTTTTGCCTCAGTTGCAGATATTGCACGGGCCAAATATGAGCTGATCGCAGCTCTGTCCGCGAGCGGCACTGCGATCCTGAACGCGGATGACGAATATGTCTCGCAGTTTGGCCGCGACTTTCACGGCAAAGTAGTTCTCTATGGGATGAAACCCTCCGCCGACGTGCGGGCGGAGAACGTGGAGTCGCGCGGGGCATCTGGTTCAGTGTTTGACGTGGTGGCGGGAGGCTGCCGCGATCGCGCTACGCTGGCATTGGTAGGAATCCACAACGTCTATAACGCCCTGGCCGCGGTGGCGGTGGGTTTGGAGCGAGGCTTGACGCCGTCCGAGGCGGTGGGTGCGCTGGCGACGCTGACTCCGGCGGACAAACGTGGGCAGGTCGTCCAAGTCGGCAACATCACGGTCATCAACGATTGTTACAATTCCAATCCAAAGGCCCTCGACGCAATGGTGGATACTCTAGCCGCAATGCCGGCCAAGCGTCGCATTGTAGTCGCAGGTGAGATGCTGGAGTTGGGTCCGGCGGGTGAAGACATGCACCGCCAATCCGGGCAGCATATGGCTGGGCAAAGGATCGATTGGCTGGTAGGGGTGCGAGGGCTCGCGCAGCCGATGGTCGAGGCCGCCCGCGCGGCCGGCATTCGGGCCGAGTTCGTGGCCACGCCGGAAGAGGCGGGAGAATGGCTGATCCGCGAAGCGCGCGACGGTGATGTGGTGCTGCTGAAGGCGTCACGCGGGGTGAAGCTGGAGCGAGCGTTGGAGAAGTGGTCGCAAGGCGTTGGGGCTCCGGTTAGCCGACGGCCCACCAACAAATAATGGAGGCGGATTGCTCTACTGGCTGCTGTACCTGAAGCTGTTCCATTACTTTCCGCCGTTCCGCATCTTCCGTTACCTCACGTTTCGCACCGCTTTTGCCAGCTTGACCGCCCTTTTTACCGGCCTGATCGTCGGGCCTCTGGTCATCAATCGTCTGCGCGAGTTTCAGATCGGACAGTACATTCGCGAGGAAGGGCCCAAAGCCCATCAGAAAAAGGCTGGCACCCCGACCATGGGAGGCTTGCTGATTGCCATATCGATCATCATTCCGACGCTGCTATGGGCTGATCTGAGCAATCGTTTCGTATGGATCGCCATGCTGGCTACAGCCGCGTTTGCCGCCATCGGTTTCGCCGACGATTACACCAAAGTTGTGCATCGCCGAAATCTGGGTCTCACCGGCAAGGCCAAGATGGGGCTGCAAATTGCAACCAGCGTTCTGATCGCGGTGGCGCTGATCGCCATGCAGACCCGCGGACTCTATTCCACCAAGCTGGTGGTTCCCTTTGTGAAGCAATTCCGGCCGGATTTGGTGATTACATCGCTCGAACACAGTCCTCACCTGTGGCCGCTGGCATTCTTGCCTTTTGTGGCCTTCGTGGCCCTGGTGATCGTGGGTTCGAGCAATGCCGTGAACCTTACCGATGGCCTGGACGGTCTGGCGATTGGCTGCACCGTGATTGCCGCCGGCGCGCTTGCCGTACTGACCTACGTCAGCGGACACGCTACGTTTGCGGCTTATCTCGAGCTCCAACGCATGCCGCAAGTGGGCGAATTGACCATTTTCTGCGGGGCCATGGTGGGAGCGTCGATCGGCTTTCTCTGGTATAACGCGCACCCGGCCGAAGTCTTCATGGGTGATGTGGGATCGCTCGCGCTTGGGGGCGCCATTGGAACGGTTGCAGTGATGATTAAGCAGGAGTTGCTGCTGCCGTTTATCGGCGGCGTGTTCGTCATCGAGGCGATCTCGGTAATCTTGCAGGTGGCATCTTACAAGCTGCGTAAAAAGCGCATATTTAAGATGGCGCCGATTCATCACCATTTTGAGTTGATGGGCTGGTCGGAATCGAAGATTATTGTGCGCTTCTGGATCGCCTCGCTGGTGTTTGCGTTGTTCGCCTTGACAACGCTGAAATTAAGATAATCTTTCACCACAGAGGCACAGAGTCACAGAGAAACCTCGTCGAGAAATTGTTTTTGGCATAGTTTTCTCTGCGTCTCTGTGACTCTGTGGTGAAATGAAGTTTATGGACCTTTCCAACAAACGCGTGCTGGTGGTGGGCCTGGGAAAGTCCGGAGTGGCGTCGGCACTTTTTCTGAAGGCTCGAGGTGCGCGAGTCACTGTCTCTGACACCAAACCGCAGGATGAACTCAAGAATGAGATTCCGGCGCTGCTTGACCAGGGAATTGCGGTCGAGACCGGCGGGCATGGAGAGCGCACATTTCGCGGGCAGGACCTCATCGTGGTCAGCCCGGGTGTGCCGGTGGACGCGCCGCCGCTGGTGCAAGCGCGGGCCTTGGGCGAGAAGGTTATCGGCGAAATTGAACTGGCGGCGGAATTCTTTCCGGGAAAGATCGTCGCCATTACCGGCTCCAACGGAAAGACCACCACGACAACATTGGCGGGAGAAATCCTGGCAGCGGGCGGACTCTCCACCGTGGTCGGCGGCAACATCGGCACACCCGCGATTTCCCTGGTCGAGCGAGCCTCGGTTGAAACCATTGCGGTCCTCGAAGTCTCCAGCTTTCAGCTTGAGACCATTCAGACGTTCCGTCCGCGGATTGCCGTCGTGCTCAACGTGACCCCGGACCATCTCGATCGGCATCGCACGTTCGCCGCCTACACCGACGCCAAGGCCCGCATTTTCGAGAATCAGCAGGCCGACGACTTCGCTGTGCTCAACGCCGACGATCCCACCTGCGTCGAGATGGCGACACGGACCCGGGCGCGGGTCTTCTGGTTCAGCCGGAAGAAGGAAGTGAAACAGGGGGCCTACGTTCGCGACGGCCAGATTTTGTTTCGTGACTCCAAGGGTCAACGGGAAATCATGCTGCTGTCAGAGATCCCGCTGAAGGGCGCCCATAATGTCGAAAACGTGCTGGCAGCGGTTTGTGTGGGCGCTCTGAGCACGGTCGAACCGGGACAGATTCGCAAAGCAGTTGCCGGGTTTAAAGCCGTGGAACACCGCCTCGAGTACGTCGCCACCATCCGCGGCGTGGAATACTACAACGACTCCAAGGCTACCAACGTGGACGCCACTATCAAAGCGCTGGAATCCTTCCCTGCCAACCTTCACTTGATTCTCGGCGGCAAGGACAAAGGCAGCGATTACACGGTTCTGAACGACTTGCTGCGGCAGCGCGTGAAACGGGTTTACACCATCGGCACAGCGGCAGTGAAAATCGAGTCCCAGATCAAGGGAGCGGCGGAGATCGTTCATGCCGAGACACTGGAAAACGCCATCAAACGCGCCGCAGAGTCAGCCCAACCGGGGGACATCGTGCTGCTGGCTCCCGCCTGCGCCAGTTTCGACCAGTTCCGCAGCTACGAGCATCGCGGCAAGGTATTCAAGGAATTGGTGATGGGGCTTTGAAAGGGCGCGGCTTTCAGCCGCGCCGGATGTCTTTTCCTCAGCTTCCTCAGAATCAACAGCCGTCCCGAACCAACTCCGGCAACAGCCTTCAACCTCGTCCCGTGGTGCAATGAAAGTTCATGGCAAAGCGCGTCAGTGTCGATGGTTGGCTGTTCGCGGTGACCCTGTTTCTGATCTTTGTGGGTCTGGTCATGGTGTTCAGCGCCTCCGCAGTCATGGCCAAGGAACGCTACGGTTCGGCCTATGTCTTTCTGTTCAAGCAACTCAGCTGGGCCGCCGCCGGGCTCCTGCTCATGGTGCTGGGGATGAGGATCGACTACCGCCGCTATAAACATCCAGCGGTAGTTTTTTCACTCTTGGGCGTGACCACGCTCATGCTGATTTCGGTGTTCTTTCTCGACCGCGCTCACCACGTACATCGCTGGATGCACTGGGGCCCGCTGTCGTTCCAGCCATCGGAAATGGCCAAGCCCGCCCTCATCTTGTTTCTGGCATTCTTTCTGGCAGACCGCACCAAGTCGATTACCGACTGGCGCAACACCATTCTGCCTGCGGTGGTGCCGACCCTCATTTTCATCGGCCTGATTGTGGCCCAACCCGACCTGGGCACCGCCATTGCCTGCGCTGCCATTACGGGCTGCGTGTTGTTCGTGGCGGGCATGGAGATGCGCTATCTCGGATACGGGTTTCTGGCTTCCCTGCTGCCGTTGTATTTCCTGATCTTCCACGTGGCCTGGCGCCGGGACCGCATCCTGGCCTTTCTGAATCCCTATTCTGACCCGCAGGGCCGAGGCTTTCACATCATTCAGTCGCTGATTGCGGTGAGCACCGGGGGCATCACCGGCGTCGGCCTGATGGAAGGCAAGCAGAAGCTGTTTTACTTGCCAGAGCCGCATACCGACTTCATCTTTGCAGTGACGGCGGAAGAACTCGGCTTGGTGGGCTCGCTGGCGATCGTGATGCTGTTTGCGGTGTTTTTGTGGCGCGGCACTCGCACCGCCCTACGGACCCAAGACATGTTCGGACGCCTGCTGGCGGTCGGCATCACCAGCATGATCGTGGTGCAGGCGTTCATCAATATCAGCGTGGTGCTCGGCCTGATGCCGACCAAGGGAATCCCGCTGCCTTTCGTCTCCTACGGCGGATCTTCGTTGTTGTTTGCGTTGGCCAGTGTGGGTGTGCTGCTGAATATCTCCAAGCAAGCGGAGTAGAGGTGCCCGCCCCTGAAGTGTCAACCTGGCCCGGCCCATAGACCCTAACTTCCGGTTTATAGTCACTTCATGCGGGCCATTCTGGCGGGAGGCGGGACCGGCGGACACGTGATCCCGGCGCTCGCCATCGCGCAGCAACTCCAGAAACAATACAACGCCGAGATCTTGTTCATAGGCACCGCGCGAGGGATCGAAAACCGCCTTGTTCCGGCGGCTGGCTTTCCCCTGAGACTGGTCCAGGTGGGTGCGCTCAAAAATGTCAGCCTGGCGACCCGGCTCCGGACTTTCTCTGATTTGCCACGGTCGGTCTGGGAGTCGCGGCGTATTTTTCGCGAGTTTCGTCCTGACGTCGTCATCGGGGTGGGCGGATACGCCTCCGGGCCAGGAATGCTAGCCGCAGTTCTCATGCGGATTCCGACACTGGTGTTCGAGCCAAATTTTGTTCCCGGCTTTGCTAATCGAGTCGTGGCCCGGTTCGTTTCGGCGGCCGCCGTCCACTTTGAGGAAACCGGCCGATACTTTCGCCGTTGCGAAGTCACGGGCGTGCCGGTGCGGGAGGCTTTCTTTCAGATCTCAGGCGACCCGGCAACTCCAACGGTTCTGGTCTTCGGCGGAAGCCAGGGAGCACACGCCATCAACCAGGTGGTGATGGAGTCTGCCGGGGAAATGCTGGCGCGAACTCCAGGCCTCCGGATCATCCACCAAACTGGCGAACGAGACTTCAGCGATGCGCAAGCTGCCTATGCAAAGCTAGGTGGAGCGGTTGAAGCTCATCGTTTCATTGACGACATGCCCGCAGCTTTTGCTAGGGCGAGCCTGCTGATCTGCCGCTCCGGGGCCAGCACGGTGGCGGAGGTAACCGCGGCTGGAAAGCCGGCAATATTCGTCCCTTTTCCCCGCGCGGCCGACGATCATCAGAAGAGCAACGCTGAAGCCCTGGTTAAGGCCGAGGCTGCGATCATGCTGGAAGAAACGCATCTCACGCGCGAGACCTTGGCAGCAAGCGCGACTTCCCTTCTTGCCGACGGATCGCGGCTAAGGAAAATGGGCGAGGCAGCCCGCAAACTCTCGCACCCGAACGCCGCTCGCGATATCGCGGCCATGGCGGCGAAGCTGGCCGGGGCAGCAAGGTAAGAACCCCACGTTCGAGTTGCTCCCAGCACGGGCGAGGACGCCCGCGCCTACATGAGTCATGAGAACATAGAAGTTACGCCATGATTCAACTCTCTGCCGCCGGGAAACGCTATGGTCACAAGCTCCTGTTTGAGGGCGTAGACTGGCTGATCACTAACCACGACCGGGTGGGTCTGGTGGGAGCGAACGGTACCGGAAAATCCACGCTGTTGAAGATTCTCGCCGAGATGGAAACGCTCGACTATGGTTCCCTGAGCAGCGCCAAAGGCATCAGCGCCGGCTACTTGCCGCAGGACGGCCTTGCGCTGTCCGGCCGCTCCGTGTTCGCCGAATGCATGTCGGTGTTCTCGAAGCTGCGCGCCATGGAACAGGAGATGGAAGACCTGACCGGGCGCATGTCGGAACTGGACCACGCGTCTTCCAAGGACGCCCACGAATACGCACAGGTGGCCGAGCGCTATCAGCGTATCGAGCATGAGTTCCGCACCCGCGACGGATTTGCCATTGAGGCCAAGGTCGGCAGTGTTCTTATGGGATTGGGTTTTCACAAAGAAGACTGGCAGCGGCAGACCGAAGAATTCTCCGGGGGCTGGCAGATGCGCATCGCCCTTGCCAAACTTCTCCTGCAACAGCCGAACCTTTTACTACTCGACGAGCCTACTAACCATCTCGACCTCGAAGCCCGCAACTGGCTGGAAGAGTATCTGACCAGCTATCCCTATACGTTTATCCTGATTTCGCACGACCGTTATTTTCTTGACGTCACCGTCAATAAGATCGTCGAAATCTGGAACAAGCGAATTCATTTCTATCCCGGCAACTACGAAAAATATCTGTCGCAGAAGACGCAGCGCCAGGAACAGCTCGACGCCGCCTACCGCAACCAGCGAGAGCGCATTGAGCAGTTGGAAGTGTTCATCAACCGCTTTCGCTATCAGGCGACCAAGGCCAAACAGGTGCAGAGCCGCATCAAGGAACTGGAGAAAATCGAGCGCATTGAACTGCCGGAGGAAGAGAAGACCATTCATTTCTCATTTCCGCAGCCCAAAGCCAGCGGCCGAATCGTGGCCGAGTTTGCCGGCGTGGCGAAGGCTTATGGCGAGAAAAACGTATTTCGCGATGTCAGCTTTATGATCGAGCGTGGCGACCGCATCGCGCTGGTCGGAGTCAACGGCGCCGGCAAATCCACGCTGATCAAGCTGCTGGCGCAGGAAGAAGATCTCACGCAAGGGGAATACAAGCTGGGCCACAACGTTCAGGCCGACTACTTTGCGCAAGATCAATACAAAGAGCTAGACCAGGACTCGCGAATTCTGGATGACCTGGGCAAGGTTTCTCCACAATCGCGGGAAACTGAGCTTCGCAGTTTATTGGGTTGCTTTTTGTTTTCCGGCGAGGACGTTTTCAAGCGCATCGGCGTGCTCTCGGGCGGCGAGCGCAATCGTTACGCGCTGCTGCGCATGTTGCTGCATCCGGCAAATTTTCTGCTGCTCGATGAGCCCACCAACCATTTAGACATGCGGGCCAAAGACGTTCTGCTGGAAGCACTCTCGAAGTACACCGGCACGGTGGTGTTCGTTTCCCATGATCGCTACTTCATCGACAACCTGGCCACTCGGGTGTTTGAGATCGGCGAAGGACGAGTAGAGGTTTATCCCGGAAATTACGAAGATTATCGCTGGCGTAAGGAGGGCGGCGCGGCCCGGTTGCAGGAGAATACCCAGCTTGCGGTGGCCTCCGCACCTGCGAACGGGAACAAGCCTGCCAGCACGGAACCTGCCGAGGCCAAAGCGAAACGCCTGAATCCCATCAAACGCAAACAAATGGAAGAGCGGGTGCGCGGACTGGAGCAGGAGATCAACTGCACCGAAACTGCGATCGCCCAGCACGAAACCGCGTTGCAAAACTTCGTCAGCGCCGAGGAAACGGCGCGCCTCACCCAGGAACTGGAAACCCATCGCGCCGCGTTACAGACGAGCTTGGCCGAATGGGAAGAGTTGACAGCGACGCTACAGGGCTAGACTGCGCGCTCTGCGCGGCCCTGTCACAGGATCCAGTGATCTCCCGTACTAGCGCTTCCGTAACCTCCTCTTATTGCCGTGCGCGTGCGATAGTCAACTCACAAATCCACTGACCCGCAGGCGGCGAACTCCCTCCAGGGCCATGCGGATTAAGGAACCCCGATGTTGCAGCCAGCGCAATCGAATGCACAGAAATCTCCCGCAACTTCAATTCCGACCTACAACCCAGTCAAGACCGTGACCGCTCCTCTGGAACAAGCCACCATCGGCCGTTCCGTGATCATTAAGGGTGATGTCAGCGGCGCCGAGCCGCTGTTTATCGACGGCCAGGTTGAAGGCACCATCACGCTGGCCGACCATCGTGTCACCATCGGTCGCAATGGCACCGTCGCTGCCAATATCAACGCCAAAGAAATCGTCATCATGGGCAAAGTCACCGGCAACCTGGAGTGCAGCGACCGCCTGGACATCCGCGGCGAAGGCACGCTGATCGGCGATGTCGTGACCCAGCGCATCAGCGTGGAAGATGGCGCGGTGATGAGCGGCAAGGTGCAGGTACGCTCCACGGAAAAGGCGAAAGACAAAGCCAGAGCGGCTGCCGCCAGCGCGGGCGAATAACCGTCTTACTTCTTTTCGGGTTCCGCAGGCTTCAGGTCCAGCGAAGCCGAGTTCATGCAGTAGCGCAGACCGGTCGGCTTTGGGCCGTCGGGAAAGACGTGTCCCAGATGCGCGTCGCATTTGGCGCATCTCGCTTCCGTTCTCTCCATGCCATAGGTTCTGTCGGTGTGCTCGGCGACCGCTGTTTGATCGACAGGCTGCGAAAAGCTGGGCCAGCCGGTGCCGGAATCAAACTTGGTGTCGGATTTAAATAGTGGCGCCCCGCAGCAGACGCAGTTGTAGGTGCCTGGATCCTTGGTCTTCCAATACTTCCCGGTGAACGCTGGTTCGGTGCCGGCTTTGCGGGCCACGTGATACTGCTCGGGGGATAGCTGCTGCTTCCATTCTGCTTCGGACTTGGTGATTTTGTCAGGCATCCGTTCCTCGGTATTCGCTACTCATTTGATTCTGAAAACGGTAAAAAGTTTGTTCTTCGTGGCCACCATGATTCTCCACTTGAACTTCGCCTATTCTTCGCCTACAATTCTAGCATGGCAATCACCAGACGACAGCGTGAGCTCTACGACTTCATTTCTGAGTTCGTGCAGAAGAACCAATATTCCCCCTCGTTCGATGAAATTCGCGAAGGCATGGGGCTGAATTCCCTGGCCACGGTGCACAAGCACGTCACCAATCTGGAGAAAAAAGGCCTACTGACGCGCGATTACAACCGTAGCCGGTCCATCGATCTGGTGCCGCCGAAAGGCCGGCTCAAGCAGGCCATGAGCGTGAACACAACCATGGTTTTGCCGCTCCTCGGCAGAATCGCCGCCGGCCAGCCGATTGAAGCGGTGGAGAATCCCGAGACCATTTCCCTCGCCGACTTTGTCCGCTCCAAGGAGGTTTTCGTGCTGGAGGTCCGCGGCGACTCCATGCAGGATGAGCACATTCTCAGCGGTGACTATGTGCTGGTGGAAAAGGCCAAGACCGCACACAATGGGGAAATTGTGGTCGCGCTGGTCGATGGCACGGACGCCACCTTGAAGCGCTTTTACCGCGAGGGTGACACCATCCGCCTGCAGCCTTCGAACGTGAGCATGAAGCCGATCATTGTGCCGGCGGCGTCAGTTGCCTTGCAGGGCAGGGTAATTGGAGTGCTGAGGAAGTATTAAAAGCAGCAATTAGCATTCAGCCAGTTGAGATCCCGCCACCGAGCAACGCCCAATAAGAGAAGTATCCGGGAAACTCACCGGGCATTTCAAGGCTGAATGCCGACGGCTGTTTTACCCTACGTGCTTCTTGAGGACCTCGGCGATGGCTTCCTTCGGCTTGTAACCAACCAACTGTTCCACCACCTGACCGCCCTTGAACACCAGCAGCGTGGGAATGCCGGTCACTTTGTAACGCATGGGCGTGGCGCCGTTGCGGTCCACATCCATTTTCCCAATCTTCAGTTTGCCCTGGAAATCCTTTGCCAGTTCATCGACGATAGGGGCGAGAGCGCGGCAGGGGCCACACCACGTGGCCCAGAAGTCCACTAGAACCGGGGTGTCCGACTTGAGCACGTCCTGGTCGAAATTCGAATCAGTAACTTCCATGATGCCATTTGCTGCCATTACATCCTCCCTTGGCGCGCCCTGGGAAGCTTCATCGGGGTCAAACCATATCGAGACCAACGAAGCCGGGAACTAATTATCCTAGCATTTTTATTAGATGCGCGGCAGGTTCAGAGGACGCAGATCGCGATCTTCAGCGCTGGGCTGACAAAAGCCGGCAGTCGCACGTCTGACCAGGAATCAACGACGACGGGTTGTTTTCAGATGCATTAATTCGGGAAGGTCGCAGCACCAATAAAAAAGCGCCCTAAACTTTTCAGTTCAGGACGCCTGGCAGCCCTCCCCCAGAACTGCCAAACCACGACTGGATAGTAGCCCGCCCCTATATTTGTGTAAATGTCACTTTGGTAACGCGCTGTTTTCCCGCGAGTAATCAGCGGTCAAGCTTGGGTAGGACAAGCAGATGGATCAGTACGTGGCGGGATTACTGTTTGCGCCAGGTCTGGCCGCCGTCTTCAGTGATCCAGGTTTCCTTGTTGGAAGTGGTTAACTTGCCATGCAGGACATCGGGGAATTCAACCCCGATAATGTCATCGGCAAGCGACTGGCCGGCGGCAACGGGCTGCACTTGCGTCCAATCCTGACCGGCGTCCGTAGAGTGATAGAGCGCGCCCTTCGAGCCCCCGACCCAGATGTCCTTGCCGCTGGCGGCCAGGGCGCGGAAGCTGGCTTGACTGGCCACCGGGATGGTCTGCCAACTCCTGCCGAAATCGAGTGAGCGCTGCAGCGTGCCGTCAGAAGTAAGCGTCCACCGAGGTGCGACCACGGGCACCAGCATGGCCGGCCGGGCCCGCGGTGCTGCGGTCAAGCGCGGGGCAACTCCGCCCTCGATCCCCCCGCCCATATTTGAGGCCGGTTCCGCGGCAGCATCTTTAGCCCTACCCGGCACCATCTGGCTGGTTTCCGTGCTGGCCGATTCGACTGTCGCTTGGACCTGCGCGGCGGTTACTTCGACAGTCTGGGTTTTGGCAAGTTCATCCCTGTGGTCGTCAGCGACTTTTCCACCCCATGCTTGTGACTTCTGCGCCAGCATCGGCGAGGCAGCTACCCTCGAACTTTGTTTCTTAAGTTGGTCCAGGCGCTGGCCTCCGTCATTGGCCAGCCCACCGTTTTTCACTGCTGGTCGAGCAGGAGCGGCTCCTGCCACTGCGGCCAGTTCCTGCTTCTCCTCTGGAACTGGAGCCGAAGCAGCTTTTTCCTTCGCGATTGGGGCATCCGTCATCTGGATCGCGCCAGACGGGGTGAAACTCCGGGCAGTCGGGCGATGCAGACTGACGGCTGCGACCACAACTACAACTGCGGCTACAGCCGCACCCCAGCGCAACACCGGCCAGGCCAACCAACTCGATGGAGCCGGTGCCGTTGCCGGCAGGGTTGCAGCCTGATCGGGACTGGAGAGAAACACAAGCTCACGGCAATCGGCGCACTGCGCTAGATGCTGCACCATCTGGGCGCGCGCTTCACCCGGTAGCGAGTTCTCCACCAACGCGCTGATCAGGTTGGGATCAGGGTGCATTCCCCGAGCTGTACTCTTCTCATGCAGCCGCTGCATCGCAATTTTGGGTAAGTCTGCCATGGTTAGCTGGAGACGTAGCAAGCTACGCCTCTACTCGAATATTTATCCCGAGCCTCCTGCCTTCTTTTCTGAGAACGCTGGAGACGCGGTTTCTTGCACCAGCCGGCTGCGGAGATTGACCCTAAGGTCGCGAACATCGACCTCCAAGGCTTCCTCCGCCTGGCGCCGGCTCATCCCCTGCTTGCCCAGACCAGCCAAGATCCGCTTCCGCAACGACTTGGCCAGCTTGTCCACTTTACGGCTGATGGTGGATTCGTGCACGTGCAGGGCGCGGGCGATTTCGGCCAGGGTGCGCGAATCGAGAAAATAGGATGCTAGAACAAACTTGTCTTCAGAGGAGAGTTCCGCCAGAGCCTGATCGGTGGCGGTTTCAACTCTGGGATCGACGGCAACTGCCGGCTCGAGATTAGGGGCGGCGAACTGAGTGCCCTCTTCGCTTTCCTCATCCAGGCTGACCGTCCGGCGCTGGCGGCGGTAGCGATTCACGAACTCCTGCGCCATCACCGTGCGCAGCCAGCCCTCTAAAGAACCTCGCCCAGTGTAAGACGCCAGTTTGGAGTTGCGTTTCCCCTCGCGCGTATTCGTGCCGTACAAGTCGGCATAGATTGAGTCCGCCAGTTCGCGCGCCGCGGAACTTTCTTTTGCGATGTAGCCCGCAATGTTGTAGAGCTTCTCGCGGTAGCGAGTCAGAAAGACTTCCCACGCGCGTTCGTGGCCGGCAGCGCAGGCGCGGGCCAGCGCCAGTTCCTCGACGCGCAGGCTGGTGCAAAGGTCATGAACGCCGGAGCGCGGGGCGTTCGCTGGCAGATACTTCGCGATCACTTCCTGCACGACCTGCTCGAAGCCCTCTACTGTCAAGCCGAATTCTGCGCCTCTGCTCTTCTGATAGAGATCGCGCAAGACGGCCCGCAATTCCGCGGAGCGTTCCGCTACAACGGATTGGACACCGCGGTCGGGCATAAGTGGCGCAGCCTTTCTGGATGCTACCAACAATTAGACGCAAGGATTGAGATTTTTGCCGTTCGGAAAATAGCAAGGGCTAGCGAGATCGCCTCAAGGGGTGGGACATACCCCGCCCCTACCGAGGTGTCTCCGCAACCCTGGGGAGGCAATATGCGTCTGGGATGGTCGATTGCGGGTGTTGCACTGGCGGTGATTGTCAGTCTGGCGGTGGTGATGCCGTGCCTGGCGCCGGCGGGCGAGGTGGCTTCGGTTTCTCGTTATAAGGCGTTGGCGCCGATCCGGCATGGGAACTTGGAAGTGTTTCCCGTAGTAGCAGCTTCATCGCACGATACCCAGGCGTTCCTGACTCTGGATGAGGGCCTGCGTTCCGGCGACGTGATGGTGAGCGAGTCAGGGAACATCGCTCCATTGATTCGGCCACGTCATAAAGACGTGAATCCCGCGCCACGCATCGGCGGAGGCGCGCAAGTCAACCAGTTGGTGCTGGTGAACAATTCGAAGCGGCCTTTGATCTTGCTGGCGGGTGAGATTGTGACCGGCGGCAAGCAGGATCGCGTGATCGGCAAGGACCGGCTGGTCCCGGCCGAGAGCGATCCCATTGACCTGAGCGTCTTCTGTGTCGAGCCGGGACGCTGGACTGGCGCCAAGATGAGCTTCTCTGGCGGCGGCGTGGGCGCAGGTATGGCACAGCCTGGGGTCCGCGCAAAAGCCATGGCTGATAAAGACCAGGAAAAAGTGTGGGCAGAGGTCAGAAATTCTCAGGCACGGATGGAAGTGCTCGCCCCGCCGCAGGCGGCTGGGGTGATCGCGGGCACTACTTCCTACGCCAAGGTCATGGAGAACGACGAGGTGAAGCAGAAAGTGGACGCGGTCGCCGCACCCATGCAGCGCGACTACCAGAGTCTGATCAAACAACTGCGTGACCGCAACGCGGTGGGAGTCGTAGTAGCCGTGAATGGCGAAATCATCTGGGCCGATGTCTTTGCCAGCACCAGCTTGTTGGAAAAATATTGGCCGAAGCTAGTGCGGTCCTACGCCGCCGAAGCCTATGTGAGCCGTGCCAGTGACAAGCAGGCCGATGTGAAGGCTGCGCAGCAATTTCTCGAGGATATGGAGGGCCGCCACGAAACCGTGGAAACCGAGCCGGGCCTCTATCGTCACACCGAGATCAGCGGCGACGGATTTAGGGCGTTCGAGTTGACGTCATTGCTGCCGAAGACGGGATTCGATTTGCACGTGGCGAAGATGGCGGAGTGAAGAGGTTGTTCGCCAGACACAGATTCTTGAGGATTCAGGAACAAGGGATTAGAATCGCTGCTTGGTAAAATCTCCAACTAGCGAGGATTCCGGTGAGGTGTTCTAATTTCAGGTTCTCCGTCCTCTTTTTTCTACTGGTCGCAACGTTCGCCATGGCCGCTGACCCTGGCTATCACCTCATCAACACGTACAAGCTCGGTGGCGATGGCGGCTGGGATTACCTCGCCATGGATAGCTCTGCGCGGCGGCTGTACATCTCTCGTGCCACGCATGTCATCGTAATCGATGCCGATTCCGGCAAGCCGGTCGGCGATATTCCTGATACTCCGGGCGTTCACGGCATCGCGTTGGCGCCAGAACTGGGACGTGGCTTCATCAGCAACGGCCGCGAGGGCACGGTTACGATTTTTGACTTGAAAACGCTGAAAGCGATCACCCAGGTCAAGGCCGGAGAAAACCCGGACGCCATTCTTTACGACCCTGCCAGCAAACGTGTTTTTGCCTTTAACGGCAGGAGTCACGATGCCACGGCCATCGACGCCGCCGGGGGCACGGTGCTGGGCACGATCAAGCTGGAAGGAAAACCGGAATTTGCGGCCAGCGACGGCAAAGGGGAAATCTTCGTCAACATAGAAGATAAGAGCCAGATTGATGCCATCGATCCCAGCAAACTGGAAGTCAAGGCAAGCTGGCCCTTGGCGCCCTGTCAAGAGCCGAGCGGCCTGGCCATTGACCGCAAGAACCGCCGGCTATTTGCCGGCTGCGACAACAAGATGATGGCCATGGTGGATGCCGACACGGGAAAGGTTGTGGCGACCGCTCCCATAGGCGATGGCGTCGATGCGAACGCCTTTGATCCCGGAACCGGGCTGGCCTTCGCCTCCTGCGGCGAAGGCGTTCTCACCGTGGTCCACGAAGATTCGCCTGCGAAATTCAGCGTGGTGGACAATGTGCCAACGCAGCAGGGAGCGCGCACCATGGCGCTCGACGAGAAAACTCACAACGTATACCTGGTGACGGCGAACTTCGGGCTCCCTCCCGCGCCCACGGCGGACAACCCGCACCCGCGGCGTACCATCCTGCCAGACAGCTTTGTGGTTCTGGTATTCGGAAAATGATTGGCAAGCCAAGGGCCGGCAAACTTACAAAGAACGAACCTATTCGGTTTCCGCCGGCGCGAAGAACACCAACACCGTCAGGTCTTCTGTGATGTCATAAAAACGGTGCTCAACTCCCGCGTCCACAAAAATGACGCTGCCCGCCCCCACCGGCTGACTTTCAGCTCCTACTCTCATCCGCGCCTTTCCCCGGACGACGTAATACATCTCGTCCTCCTGATGTGGAGATTGAGAATCGGTACCACCAGCCGGCAAAACATAAAGACCGGCACTCATGGCGGGAACGCGCAAGAATTCTAAATACGCCTTGTTGGACGTCGCTCGTTGTTCTTCGAGGGGAGAAACTTGCCAGAAGTGTTTGTGGTGCATGGACGCTGTTCCATCTTTCGAGTGATCGGTAGAATAAGCATACAATGCCGCCAACGAAAAGTTTCGACAGGGGCCGCTTCCGCAGGCTCTTGTTGAAGTGGTTCGACGAGTCCAAACGCGATCTTCCCTGGCGGAAGGATCGTGATCCCTATCGGGTTTGGTTGTCGGAAATCATGTTGCAGCAGACGCGTGTGGCGGCAGTGGTGGACCACTACGAAAGATTTCTAGAGCGCTTTCCAAGCCTGGAGAAGTTGGCCAAAGCACGCGAAGCTTCTGTGCTGGCGGCGTGGAGCGGGCTCGGCTACTATCGGCGGGCGCGGATGCTGCATGCGGCCGCGAAAAGGGTTGTAAAGGAGCACTCCGGCAGCTTTCCCCCGACCGCTGCCCAGTTGCGCCAGCTTCCGGGAATTGGCCGCTACACTTCAGCGGCCATTGCCAGCATCGCATTTGATGAGCCCGTTGCTGTGGTGGACGGAAACGTCGAGCGGGTATTGCAGCGCGTGTCCGGAAAGCGCCTCGCGGGCGAATCGTTGTGGTGTGCCGCCCAAGAGAAGCTGAGCCCCAACAGGCCGGGCGATTTCAATCAGGCCATGATGGAACTGGGCGCGACTTTGTGCGTACCTCGGCACCCGAAGTGCTCCCTGTGTCCTGTTTCCCGGATGTGCGCTACGCGTGGGGAATTGCCGGCGCCCCCGCGCCCGGCTCGGCAGAAGAAACGGGAAATTAACTACGCCCTCAATCGCCGCAACGGTTCCGTGTTCCTGGTGAAGCGCCCGGCTACAGTGTCTCTCATGCCAGGCATGTGGGAGTTACCTGAGATTACCGGCAAAGGCGATCAGGCCAAGGCGTGCCTGACTTTGCGGCATTCGATCACAGTAACCGATTACTCGGTGAGGGTGACGCGTGGCGCTGCAACCGTTGGGACCCCTGGCCGCTGGGTGTCAAAACCTCACCTTTCGACCCTGCCCCTGACGGGTTTGGCCCGAAAAATCCTGCGTGCTACTAAAGTCATCTAGAATAAGTGGTTCTCATGACTGCACAATGAAAAATTGGTTTGGCAATATTTTCGGAGGAAAAAGTATGGCTGCTCTAACGGTGGGAACTTCGGCGCCGGATTTCTCCCTGCCCACCATGGAAGGAAAACTATTCTCGTTGAAAGACGCACTGGCTCGCGGGCCGGTGTTGGCGGCATTTTTCAAGATCTCCTGCCCAGTGTGTCAGTTTGCCTTTCCGTTTCTCGAGCGGATTTACAGAGCCTACGGTAACCGCAAGATCACCGTGGTTGGGATTTCACAGAACGAAAAGAAAGACACGGCAGCGTTCATCAAGGAATACGGGGTGACGTTTCCAGTGCTGCTGGATGACACCCACTCCTACCCGGCCTCAAACGCTTACGGCTTGACGAATGTGCCGAGCCTGTTTTGGATCGCGCCGGACGGACAGATTGACGTTTCCAGCGTGGGCTGGATGCGCAAAGAGATAGACGAAATCAACCAGAAGGCGGGCGAAACTTCAAAGGAAAAACCGCGCACCATATTCCGTCCGGGTGAAAATGTGCCTGAATTTCGTGCTGGTTGAGGGTCCAAGAACTGACCCGCGGTCGCGGGTCAAGAGACACAGGGTTTGGGGTCTTTTCGTAAACTTGGTTCCAGTTCATCCATTAAATCTGACCTTAGGAGCTTCAGCGGATGCGCAAAGGTGTGCTTGTGCTTTTTACGATCTTCGTGATTTCTGGCTTCTCTTCCGCGCAGACGGCACAGAAATCAAGCTCATCGGCTGTTTCCGCGCGATTGCCGGGCACTGCGATCGCCGCCATGCAGAGGATCAATCCCGAGCGCATTCGAGCGCATGTTCGCTACTTGTCGCACGACCTGCTCGAAGGGCGCGGCACGGGCGCACGCGGCGGCGACATTGCCGCGGAATACATTGCCACTCAGTTCGCTCTCGCAGGACTGAAACCCGCCGGCGACAACGCCACCTACATGCAGCGGGTGCCACTGGTGGGGATCACGCCGGATCCACAGACCACCTTTTCTCTGGTCCCCTCGAACCATGCGGCGATCAGCCTGAAGCCGCTCGATCAGTACGTTGCCTATGACCAGACCCAGCAGCCGCAGTCGGACGTCGATGCTCAAATCGTCTATGTGGGCTACGGAATCGAGGCTCCGGAATACAAGTGGGATGACTACAAAGGCGTGGACGTGCGCGGCAAGGTGCTGCTGATGCTGGTGAACGAGCCGCCCTCCGACGACGTGAAGTTCTTTAAGGGCAAAGCGCTCACCTATTACGGGCGCTGGACCTACAAATACGAAGAGGCGGCCCGTAAAGGCGCGGTGGGAGCGATCCTCATCCACCAGACCGAGATGGCCAGTTACCCCTGGGAAGTGGTGCGCAACTCGAATTCCGGCGAGAAGGCGTTCCTGAAACTGGAAGGCGCGCCGGTGCTGAAGGTGGCTTCCTGGATTCATTTCGATGCGGCAAAGATCTTGGCTGAAAACGCGGGCATGGATTTGCCACAAATGCTGGTTGATGCCCGCTCGCCAGACTTCCATCCCGTGCCGCTATCGGTGAAGCTGAAAGCTCACATGGTGAGTAAAGTGCGTCCGTTTGAATCGAACAATGTGCTCGCCATGCTGCCGGGATCTGATCGTAAGTTGAAAACGGAAGCGGTCATGTACACCGCCCATTACGACCACCTCGGCATTCGCCCTGACATGCCTGGCGACAACATCTACAACGGCGCGAAAGACAACGCCACCGGTTGCGGAATTCTGCTGGAAGTGGCGCGGGCGTATGCAGAGGCCATGCAGCGGCCCGCCCGGTCGATCTTGTTTGCTTCCGTAACCGCCGAAGAGCAGGGATTGCTCGGCTCCGAATATCTTGGCAAACATCCGCCAATTCCCGCCAGCAAGATCAGCCTCGACATGAATTATGACGATGTGCCTCCTTTGGGTTCGCCCGAGGAAGTGGAAGTTTCGGGTGCGGAGCGGACCACGTTCTATCCCGTCATTACAGTTATGGCGAAAACGTTCCGGCTGGCGATTCGCCCTGATTCGCGCCCCGAAGCCGGACACTATTACCGTTCCGACCATTTCAGCCTGGCGCGAGTGGGGATTCCCGCCTTCTCCATCAACGAAGGCGTGAAGTACAAAGGTCACGATACATCATGGGGCCAGGCTCAAGCCGACGAATACACCGCGAAACACTACCACCAGCCGAGCGACGAATACAGTCCCGACATGGACTTTACCGGCGACGCGGTGATGGCCCGCTTCGGCTTCGCGCTGGGATGGATGGCAGCGACTCAGTTGAAAGAAGTCGGTTGGCAAAAGGGAGATGAGTTCGAAGCGGCCAGGATGAAAAGCGCGGGCGGGAGCGAGTAGCTAGCTTTCCATCGCCTTCAGACCCGGACTCACAATCAACCGGGCATCGGTCGCCCGCTGAACTTCTTCCGCCGTCAGCCCAGGCGCGGTTTCTTCCAGTACCAGACCCTTCGGCGTCACCTGAATCACGGCCATATCGGTGACGATGGTGTTCACCACGCCTACGCCGGTCAGCGGCAGTGTACATTTCTTCAGAATCTTGGGTTCGCCCTCTCGCGTGGTGTGTTCCATGGCGATAATCACGCGGCGCGCCCCGGCGACAAGGTCCATCGCGCCGCCCATGCCTTTCACCATTTTTCCGGGGATCATCCAGTTGGCGAGGTTGCCTTTCTCGTCCACTTCCATGGCGCCTAGGACGCTTAGGTCAATGTGCCCGCCGCGAATCATGGCGAAGGAATCGGCGCTGGAGAAATAAGCGGTGCCGGGTAGTTCGCTCACGGTTTCTTTGCCGGCGTTGATGAGGTCGGCGTCTTCCTCTCCTTCGACTGGATACGGCCCGATACCGAGCATGCCGTTTTCGCTTTGCAGGATCACATCCATGCCCGGAGGCACGTGATTCGCCACCAGCGTAGGCATTCCAATGCCCAGGTTCACGTAGAACCCATCGCACAGTTCGCGGGCGATACGCTTGACGATGCGTTCGCGCTTCTCAACGTCTTTGCCGAGTTTGTTCATAAGTACGTCGTTGGTCGTTGGTCGTTCGCTTGCCCAGAATCACCGCGATCTTCAAAAAGGCCAACGACCGGCGACTAACGACCAACGACGGGTCTTACCGTTCTCTTCTCAATCCGCTTTTCGAACAATTCTCCCTTGAAAATGCGGTTCACGTAAACGCTGGGAGTGTGCACCAGGTCCGGTTCGAGTTCGCCAGGTTCCACCAGGTGCTCGACTTCCGCGATGGTAACTTTGGCTGCGGTCGCCATCATGGGATTAAAGTTACGCGCAGTCTTGCGATAGACCAGATTGCCCCACTTGTCGCCTTTCCACGCCTTCACCAGGGCAAAATCGGCCTTCAAGGCATGCTCCATCACGTAGGTGCGGCCGTCGAATTCGCGGGTTTCTTTCTTTTCGCCAATGATCGTGCCCACGCCGGTGGGGGTAAAGAAAGCTGGAATGCCCGCACCACCGGCGCGAATGCGCTCGGAAAACGTGCCCTGGGGCACCAGATCCAATTCGATCTTGCCCTGCAAGACCATCTGCTCCAGCAGCTTGTTCTCGCCCACGTAGGTCCCGATGTGTTTGCGAATCTGTCCCGCCGAGAGCAGCAGCCCCATGCCGAGGCCGTCGACGCCCACATTATTGCTGATGGTGGTGAGGTTCTTTACGCCCTTGCGCACCAGGGCCCGAATCAGGTTCTCCGGAATGCCGCACAGGCCGAAACCGCCCACCATGATGACAGCGCCGTCAAACACGTCGCGGATAGCTTCATCGGCATTGGCAACGACTTTGTGCACTAGACAAGGATTCTAAACGAAAGCTGCCCCGCGGGGACTGACGAACTTCAACTCTTCCGGGGTTTCCTCAACTCTCGCGCCCGCTCGAACTCCATGGCCAGTTCTCGCGTGTCAAGATTCTCGCGGATGTGGGCCAGCCGCTGCTCCAGCTTGGAGATCGCGTCCTGGAGGTGCTTCTTGTTGGTGAGCGCGATGTCACGCCACACCGAATATGGACTGCTGGCAGTGCGAGTCATTTCGCGCAGGGACCGACCGCCGGCATCGAGTAGCGGGGCCTCCTGGCCGTATTCGTCTACCAGAGTTGCCGCCAGTGCAGTCGAGATCATCTGTGGCAGGTGACTGATCCAGGCGCAGAGCCTATCGTGCTCATCAGCGTCGAGGCTGGCAATTCGGGCGCCGATTCTATCCACCCAATCCAGAAATTCTCCGCTCACGCCTTCGTAGATTTTCTGTCCCCGGATCGGAGTCACAAACCAGGGCGCTTGCTGGAACAAGTCAGCATCGGCGAACTCAATCCCAGACTGTTCTTTGCCCGCCATGGGATGTCCAGCGAGAAAGCGGACACCGGCGTTCTTGCCGAAGACAGCCTTGGCTTCCTCTAAAACCTCTCGCTTGGTACTGCCTACATCTGTCAGCAAAGTTTTGACCGGAAGCGCCGGGCCGAGGCGATGAATGAGGTCGATGATTCCCAGCACGGGGGTAGCCAGCACGACCACCTGGCTGCCGCGTGTTGCCTCAAAGGGATGCGGGAAACCTTCGTCGATTGCGCCTCGAATGAGCGCACGGTCGAGCACTGCCGCCCGATCACAGCCGACGATGCGGCCAGTGAACCCCTGCCTCCGGAGCGCCAGGGAAAACGATCCGCCAATCAGGCCGACGCCGATGATCGTGATTTGGCGAATCGTCATCAGTCAATCTTGCCGCCAATTTCTTCCTGCTGAATCTGGCGCATGATGTCCATGATGCGCTGGTAGATGCTGAACAGTTCGTGATCGCGTAGTGGTCCGGGGTTGGCGCGGCGTACGTTCTCGAACACCGTCTGTTCGCGTTCCGGCTCGTAGATGGGCATTCCGGCGACCCGCTTCAACTTGCCGATCTCATGAGCAGCCTGCGCCCGCTGGCTCAGCAACTCCACCAGCCTGCGGTCCAGTTCATCGATTTGTTTGCGCCGTTCCGTGATGTCCATACCAGCGTCTTTCGCTCCCTGTGACTAGCTAGTCACTTCGTTTTGGCTGAAGGCTGAGAGCTGACAGCTATAAGCTGTCTTACAAATTCTCCCACAGACTTTGCCTCGCTGCCTGGGTTGCTCTCGATGGTCTGCATAATCGCGCTCCCGACCACCGCGGCGTCGGCAAACTCTCCGACCGCCGCAAACTGTTCCGCCGTCGAGACGCCGAAGCCGACCGCAACCGGCAGCTTCGTAAACCTGCGCAGCCGGCGAACCAGCTTCTCTGCGTCTTCCGCCATTTCCCGCCGGGCCCCGGTCACTCCGGTGCGGGAGACGGCGTACACAAACCCGCGGGAAACATCGGCAATCCTCTTCAGCCGTTTATCGGTGCTGGTTGGCGCGGCTAGAAAAACCGTCGCCAAGTCGCGTCGTCGCATCTCGCGAAGGTAATCGCCCGCTTCTTCCACCGGCAAGTCAGTGACCAGCGCGCCATCAATGCCCGCGTCTTGGGCAGCGGCGCTGAAGTTTGCGATGCCCATGCTCAGAATTGGATTCAGGTAGGAAAAAATGATCAATCCAGCTTGCGATTGCCGGCGGATTTCCCTGCCGAGCTCGATCACTTGAGACAGCGATGTGCCGCGCCGCAGGGCGCGCTGGCTGGCTCGCTGGATGACCGGACCGTCCGCCAATGGATCGCTGAAAGGTACGCCCAGTTCAATCACGCTGGCCCCGGAATCAATGGCCGCCAGGGCAATGTCGCGGCTGGTGGCAAGATCAGGATCACCGCAAGTGATGTAGGCGACGAGCGCCGGCCGTGTTTGAAAAGAAATGGGCATCTTAGCTGTGGCTGACATCTTCAATCCAACTTCAGATTCTCCCTCAAAATGCCCATGTCTTTGTCACCGCGGCCCGAAATATTCACGATCAGAAGCTCCGACTTCTTCATCCTGGGGGCACGCTTCGTTGCTTCCGCTACGGCGTGGGCGGACTCCAGCGCAGGAATAATGCCTTCGGTGCGGGCGAGAAGCGTGCAGGCTTCGAGAGCTTCCGCATCTGACGCGAATACATATTCGGCGCGGCCGGAATCCTTCAGCCAAGCGTGCTCCGGGCCAATGGAGGGGTAGTCCAGTCCCGCAGATACGGAATGTGTAGTCGCAACTTGACCATTGTGGTCTTGCAACAAATATGAAAAGGTTCCTTGCAACACGCCGGGCGATCCTCCCTGAAACCGGGCAGCGTGATCACCCAGGGCACGACCGCGTCCGCCAGCCTCTACTCCGATCAGCTTTACCCGTTTGTCCTTAATGAAGTCGTAGAAGATCCCGATTGAGTTGGAACCGCCACCGACGCACGCGATGATTGCGGCTGGCAGCTTGCTCTCGGCTTTGAGAATCTGACTCCGCGTTTCACGGCCGATGACCCGGTGAAAGTCACGCACCATCGTGGGATAAGGATGTGCACCGAGAACGCTCCCCAGCAGATAATGCGTCGTACGGACATTGGTGACCCAATCACGCATGGCTTCATTGATTGCGTCTTTCAGCGTACGCGAACCAGATTCGACTCCGCGCACCTCCGCCCCCAGCAACCGCATACGGAACACATTGAGTTCCTGCCGGCGCATGTCTTCCGTGCCCATGTACACGACGCATTCGAAGCCGAAGAGCGCGCAGACGGTAGCTGTTGCTACTCCATGTTGACCAGCGCCGGTCTCGGCAATGATTCTCCGCTTGCCCATGCGCTCGGCCAAAAGTGCCTGCCCCAAACAGTTGTTGATCTTGTGCGCGCCGGTGTGCAGCAGATCCTCGCGCTTGAGATAAATCTTCGCACCGCGCAGTCGTTCACTCAAGCGGCGGGCGAAAAACAACGGCGTGGGGCGTCCGGCATAGGTTCTCAAAAGCTCTTGCAGGCGCCGCTGGAACTTGGGGTTGCGTTTCGCCTTCTCGTATGCGCACTCTAGTTCGTCGAGCGCGGCCATCAGCGTCTCGGGAACGTAGCGCCCGCCGTAAACACCAAAACGGCCTTTGCGAGTTGGCGATTTCTTGCTCTTCATGAAAGTCGCTGCCATTTCCTATACGAGCCTCTCAGCCTGACGAACCGCGGCGACAAACGCCCGGACTTTGTTCGGATCTTTCTCGCCCGGACTCGATTCGACGCCGGAGGAAACATCCACCCCCCAAGGCTGAAATATCCTCATAGCTTCCCCAACATTCAGGTCTGTGAGGCCCCCGGCCACGATGATGGGAAGGGTCACGCCGAGAGATTCAATCATCCCCCGCGCTTTGCTCCAGTCGAATGTCTTGCCCGTACCGCCTGGCATGGCGGTCGAGACAGAGTCCAGCATAAGAGCATAGAACATCCTTCTCGCGGTCCCCAGAAGAAACAGCCCCTCTCTTCCCAGTTCACTCGCTGCCATGACAGCAATCACTTTATAGGTCGTTGCGTTTTCATTCAGTAAGAGCAAGTCCTGAACACGCCCAGGTTCCGCGAAGCCCATGTGAGCCTGGACAGCACTGAGGCCCGCCTGTTGTGCGACCTCAAGCATGCGTTCGGCCGATTCGTCCACGAATACTCCAACCCTCTCGATCTTTGACGGTAGTTTCTCGACGATTTCGCAGGCCGTTTCTGGGCTCACCCTTCGCGGACTCTTCTCATAGAATACAAATCCCAGCGCGTCCGCGCCCGCATCTACTGCGGTCAACGCATCCTGGACGTTCGTGATTCCGCAAATCTTGACCCACGTCATAAAGTCTTGTCCTCAGACTCGGTGAGGAGAGTGCGCAACGCTTTCCCCGGCGAGGCCGCCTTCATCAGAGACTCGCCGATCAGAAATGCCTGGTAGCCTGCAGCTCTAAGACGCGCGATGTCTTTTCCACTCTGGATGCCACTTTCGGCGACCGGCAAGACGCTGTTTGGCATCCGGCCCGCCAGACGAAAAGCGGTGTTCAGATCGACGGCGAAGGTTCGCAAATCCCGGCTATTCACGCCGATCAGGTCACAACCGGCGGTGAGCGCCCGTTCCAGCTCCTTCTCGTCGTGAACCTCACAAAGCACGTCGAGGCTGTAATGTTTCGCCTTCCTGGCCAGGGTTTCCAGTTCCGATTGGGACAATGCGGCTACGATCAGCAGTACCCCATCAGCATGGCTAGCGCGAGCTTCCAGCAACTGGAATTCATCCACGATGAAGTCCTTGCGCAGACAAGGCAACTGTGTCGCAGCCGATGCCTGTTGCAGGTTCTGCAAGGAGCCTTGAAAAAACTCGGCGTCGGTAAGCACGGAAAGCGCAGCCGCTCCGGCAGCTTCGAGTTCTGCGGCCAGACCTGCGGGTTGGAAGTCGGCGCGAATCAGGCCGCGAGAAGGCGATGCCTTCTTGAGTTCAGCGATAACTGCGGGCCCGGTGCGGTTTCGTCTCTCCAGGGCCTGCCGAAAACCCCGCGGCACGTGCTTCTGAGCTCGCCCCTCCAGTTCCCGCAGATCAGCCGCACGCAGAGCCTCCGTAACTTTCCGGCGGGTGGCAGCAACAATCTGGTCCAGGCTGGCGGGCACGATGAAACCACGATTATAATCCCTTCATAAACCGTGGGTTAGCTGGAACACAACTAATCCCGGCAGACTGGGTTCAAACCCTCAGCAGCAAGCCAAATCCCCCAGACGGAGCACAGAGTTATGAAAAATAGAATCGGAAAGTCGTTGTTATTTCTCGCAGTCGGAGGTCTGATGTCGGTGGGCGCCGCAATTGCCCAAAACGCGCCGGACACCCAGAGCGGTGCGGGTGCGGGACAAGATGATCCCGGCCACCCTCGGGTGAACCAAGTCGACCAGCGTCAAGCCAACCAGCAGGACCGCATTGCCAATGGCGTCAAGAATGGCGATATGACCCCCGGACAAGCCGCGCGTCTGGAAAAGAACCAGCAGCGCATCCAGAATCAGAAATCGGCTGACATGGCCGCCCATGGCGGGCATCTGACCAAGCAGGAGCAGAACCAGCTGAACCGCGAGCAAAACAAGCAGAGCCGCAAGATCTACAAAGACAAGCACCAATAGGCGTACTTGCTAACTGCTAGTCGGTTGGAGCACGAAAAGCCGCAGTCAATCTGCGGCTTTTTCTATCGTGAAGAAAGAATCATTGGTGCCATCGAAGGGACTCGAACCCCCACACCCTTGCGGGTACATGGACCTGAACCATGCGCGTCTGCCAATTCCGCCACGATGGCAAAAATACTAGGCGACGGCCCTCGCGGGCCATCCATCAGGAAGAACTACAGCCAATATTCTACAGGCTGCCGCGAAATGTTACCAAGCCTAGCCTTCCAGCTTGGCGGTCATGGTGATGTTGGCTTTGAGCAGCTTCGATACCGGACATCCGCTCTTGGCGTTTTCCGCCGCCTTCTGGAACGCTGCCTGATCCGCATTGGGCACCCGGCCCACCACATCGAGATGCACCGCCGTGATCGTCCAGCCTGACTCCAGCTTTTCCATGGTTAGCGTGGCCGAAGTCTCGATGCTCGACGCCGTCAGATTGGCGCCGCCCAACTGGCCCGACAGCGCCATGGAGAAGCAGGCTGCATGTGCCGCCGCAATCAGTTCCTCGGGATTGGTGCCCGGAGTGTTTTCAAAACGGGTGGTAAACGAATAGGGTGTATTCGCCAATACGCCGCTGGCGGAGGAAACTGACCCCTTGCCGTCCTTGAGCCCGCCCTTCCAAATAGCGCTAGCTTTGCGTTGCATTCGCAGCTCCTGTTGTGCGGAAGTTTGATGACTCAACCATTGTAGATGGAAGCGCCCGATGTGTCAGGAGCAGCAACTAGCACTTAGCAATTGGCATCTAGCCATGCGACGTTCGTTGGGACGCCCCGAAACCTAGACGGCCAAATGCCAAGTGCCAAATGCCGCCTTTCTAGTAGAAATCCGAACAACTCAGATAAAACCCGCAGCGCGGACAGCTCAGCTTGCAACGGTGCTCCTTCAGTTGCGCAGCGCAATTCGGGCAGAAGCTGAATGCGGTCAGAGTCTGGAGTTTTGGTGTTTCGGCCAAAGTCGTGCGCGAGTTTGTAACGGACGGGAGAGGCTCACTCATTATAGAAAACCTAGCAGCATGGCAGTACCGACGCAATGACAATTGCGGTGCGGGTGATGTCACGGCCTGTTTGCGACTTCGCGGCATTGGTCTAAAATCCCAGTGGGAGCAACGATCATGTATTTCGAGCAGTTCTATCTGGGATGTCTGGCGCACGCCTCTTATATATTGGCATCCGAGGGCGAGGCCGTGGTGGTCGATCCCCAGCGCGATGTGGACATCTACCTGAAAGCTGCCGAGGAACATCAGGTAAAGATCCTCCACATCTTCGAAACCCACCTCCATGCCGACTTCGTTTCCGGACACAAAGAACTGGCCGCTCGCACCGGCGCAACCATCTACATGGGCGCTCGTGCCGGCGCGGCGTTTCCGCACGTGGGCGTGCATGATGGCTTCGAGTTGAAGGTGGGCAAGGCGCGAATATCGGTGCTGGAAACTCCTGGACACACGATGGAGAGTATTTGCCTTGTGATTACCGATGAGGAAAAATCGCCCAAGCCCTGGGCAGTTCTGACTGGCGATACGCTGTTTCTCGGCGACGTCGGACGGCCCGACCTGTCGAAAACGCACACGCCGAAGCAACTGGCGGGTATGCTCTATGACAGCTTGCACAACAAGCTGCTGAAATTGTCGGATGATGTGCTGGTCTATCCGGCGCACGGCGCAGGTTCGCTCTGCGGACGCAACATGCGCGCCGAGCGTTCTTCCACCATGGGCACCGAGCGGCTCACCAACTATGCCTTGCAGATCGGGAGCAAAGACGAGTTTGTCCGGCAACTGACCGAGAATCTGCCAACCCGCCCGGAGTATTTCCTCCAGGATGCGGAGATCAATCGCGCAGGTGCCGCTTCCCTTTCGGAACTGGCTGCATTAGCGCCAATTTCGGCGAAGGACTTGAAGGCGCTGCTCGATGACGGCGTGATCGCTCTCGATGTGCGCCCCGGCGACCAGTTTGCCGAAGCCCATGTTCCCGGCTCCATCAATATCGCGCTCTCCGGACAGTTCGCTTCCTGGGCGGGCACGGTGCTGGGACTATCCTCTCGGCCCGTATTGATTGCAGACTCGCCGGAGCAGTTGTCCGAAGCCCGGCTGCGACTGGCTCGCGTAGGAATCGAAGATGCGTGTGGATTCCTGAAAGACGGGATCGCCGGCTGGAAGCAGGCTGGATTGCCGCTAGCAGAAACGCCGCAGATTTCGGTGCAGGCTCTTCAACAACGTTTACAGGATGATCGCTCGGCGGTGCTCGACGTTCGCCGCGAGCCGGAATGGCAAGCCGGACACATCGAGGAAGCAGCCTGGTGGCCGCTCGATAACTTCAAAGTCGCCGCGCCCGAGATCGATCGCGCCGCGCCGGTCGCAGTTCATTGCAAGAGCGGTTATCGCAGCATGATCGCATGCAGCCTGCTGCAACGCGCCGGCTTCCGCAACGTCACCAACGTGGTCGGCGGATTCGACGCCTGGCTGCTGGCAGGCCTGCCAGTCGAACGCGAGAAGCCCGTGGTGGCGTAGGCCCCGGAGCAGTTGATTTGAGACGGGCAAAGGCTACGCGGGGAAATAAGCCTATGCTAACCTGTGGTTGCCACTCCTCAGCCGGGATGGCGGAACTGGCAGACGCAGCGGACTCAAAATCCGCCGGACTTCGGTCCTTGGGGGTTCAAGTCCCCCTCCCGGCACCACCTTACGAGCCGCATTAAATAAGGCGATTATCGCTTTCCGCGCGATTTTTTCTTGCTGCCTTTTGGCGCTCGCAGAAAATTTCATGCACCTAAAGATAGAGTGCCGCCTTACCCTGAGGTATTCTCGCAGGTGCTACGTGACTTTTCCCTACCAAACTGAGGATTGACCACAGACTGCTCTTGCCGGGTGGGAATCCGTCAAGGCACCGTTGCAGCGGTCGTTTTCTGTGCTACAGTTTCCGAATATGGGAGAAACAAACAAGTTCGATCTGTCCGCATTCCGGCCTAGCAAGCTCGAGTGGGAAGAAGCTCTGGCGCGTGCGAATCGCCGCGCGCAAGAAGAGGCACGAGACACAAACACTCTGGATTACAGGATGTACGCGGACGAGAATTAGGGTTTGAACAATGGGCGAATACAAGTTCAATCTTCGTGACGCCGTTAGAAGAATTGGCCAGCATGAGGTCCGTACCGTACAGCAAATCCGCGATAATCCTCCTGGCGATCCGCTGTACTTCATTCAACTCGGAACTGACTTTGCCACATCTATATGGGCTAAGGAAAGTGAACTGGAACTTGTGGCCTCGGCTTCCAAACCGGATAGTGGTCCAGGCTTCTACCCGGCCAAATCAGTCACGGATTGAGGGCTGTTCCTGTGAGCCTGTTCGGTATCGAATCCGAAGAGGATTGCCGTCAGAAGATAGACGCGCTGTTGGAGTTGCATGGCCGCGCTGAGAAAGCAGCGACCAAAGAAACTGTTGCATCCATCAAGGCTGCGCTAAAGGCTTACTACGATAAAGGGAACAGCGGTAAGGCTAAGGGTGAAATGTCACAAGTCGAGTCCGTTTGGTTCTGGCCTGGCGTTAGCGAGGCCTTTGTGAAAGGACCGAATTTGAACGATCCCTCAACATGGCGCGACGGCTTGTACGAAGTGCAACTGAATCTGAGTTACTACCGTCCAAAGCCGTGAGCCGATGTGCCTAATTTTGTGCCTACCAGCAACCTCCGCGTGTTGCCAGATATTGCGATAGAATCACGTGCAAGTGAAGGCACGGTAGCAACTTGTAGCAATTCGCAAGGAGTTCGTCGCAAATCTCGTAAGTGCTTTGTTTGCGGAGTGCAGGTAACTCAAAATCCGCCGGGCTTCGGCCCTTGGGGGTTCAAGTCCCCCTCCCGGCACCACCTCAGAAGCCGCATTAAATAAGGCGAACATGAGCGTAAGGCCTGACCTGTGATCGACCCCACGGCACCGGAGGATTCTTTCGATATCTGGCTTGACCGGCACGTTGATTTGGCCGCCCTGGTATTCCTGCTGCTAGGGTTTGTATTGCGCCTCGGGGCGGCATGCGGGACGTTTCTCAATCCCGACGAGGCGCTGCACTTTTTCGTCGCCAACCAGTCCTCGTGGGCGAGCGCATACAGAGCCAGCCTTACCATGGCGCATCCGCCACTACTGATATTTCTGTTGTACGCGTGGCGCAACATCGGAACTTCGGAGCTCGTTCTTCGCCTGCCTTTTGTTCTTGCCGGCACTGGGTTCTGTTGGGTTTTTTTCAAGTGGTTGCGTCACTTGTTCGGGAAATCAGTGGCCCTGACAGGGCTGACACTCGTGAGCCTGCTTCCGCCGCTGGTACGACTTTCCGCCGAGGTGCGTCAGTACGAGCTGCTGCTGTTGTTCGCCATCGGCGCGGCATACTTCCTGGAAAAAGCCTTGGCCGCAAATTCCGTCGGCTTCATGCTGCTCTCCTCGGCCTTCACTTGCCTGAGCATGCTCTCCCATTATTCCGCGTTCCTGTTCGCGGCCGTCTTGGGCATCTATTCACTTTGGCGCATCGTGAACCGCGAAACTACAACTAAAGTAGTAATGGCATGGGTTGCGGGTCAGACAGGCGCGCTCGGGCTTGCGAGTTTTCTCTATGTAACCCACATTTCCCGGGTCAAAGGCACGAGCATGGCGGAGCAGGCCTTCGATAGCTGGCTTAGCCGGTCGTATTTTCATTCCGGTCAGGGAAGCCCGCTGGTTTTCATGGTGGCGAGAAGTTTCAGCGTGTTCCAATATCTTTTTGGACAGTTTGCGGTCGGGGATATTGCGGGCTTGTTGTTCATCGCCAGCATAGTCTTTCTGCTCAGAAACAGAGTCCCACTGCCGAGGTCCGGGCCGACCGCACTTCAGTTCGCAGCCCTTCTGATTCTTCCCTTCGCAAGCACTTGTGCGCTGGCCCTTCTCGATGTGTATCCCTACGGCGGTACGCGGCATGCAGCGTTACTGGCTATTTTCGCGATTGCGGGAATCAGCCTTGGCTTGGCCGGAATTGCCCGGAAGAGAATGCTGCCGGGCGTCATCGCTGCTGCCGGAATCGTGTTACTTTGTTTCGCGTTTCCATCGCGGTACCCGTACATTTCCCGGGATGATCAGAAACAAGAACGCATGCAGCAAGCAGTCCGGTTTGTGCGCGAGCAAATGCCGCCTTCTGCGCCGCTCTTCGTCGACTACGAGAGCGGCATCTTGCTCGGGCATTATCTCTGCGAGCAAAAGCAAGTGGTGGACGACGGTTCGATTCCAGGTTTTCTGGTCTTTAGTTGCGGTGGTCACCGCATTGTTTCCACGATGCAGGATCTCTGGGGCTTTACTCCTCAGATGTTTCTTCAGCAATGGAGTGATCTGGTGCGTAATGGCAACTTCCAGGCCGGAGAAACCGTCTGGGTGGGCCAAGCAGGATGGATTGTGAACCTCGATGACTCGCTGAGGAAAGAGTTTCCCGAGTTCCGAAGTTTACAGACTCACGCTTTCGGAAAGAACATCAAATTCTTCACCGTCACGGTAGGCCAAGCCATGCCGTCACTCACCGCCAGGCGTAGCCGCGGATTCTCATATCCGAATCCGCACACTTAACCTGGATTCACCGTGCCTTCGAGAAGTCTTCCACGGCAAACCATTGCCCGTCGCGTTCCGCCACGCCGATGCCGGCGGAGTCCATGCTGCTATCCAGTATGTTGGCGCGGTGCAACGGCGATGCCATCAGGCTTCGGTGAATAGTCTCCATGTTCGGTCCTTGGTCGACATCCTCGGCCAGGGAACTGTACCGGGCGCCGGCTTGCCGGGCTCGCGTGGGAAGATTCGATTCGCCAGGAAACTGGTGCGAAACCGTGCCCCGCTTTGCCATTTCTGACGCATGGTTGCGGGCGGCCGAGGCCAGAGCTTCGTCCCACCGCAGCGCTGGTATCCCGCGGCCTTTCCGTTCCCGGTTCGCTGCGTCGAACAGTTGCCGTTCTGCGCTCGATACACTCTGCGCGCGACTTGCGGACGACAGAAAGATCGAAGTCAGAGAAACGATGAGTAGGGCCGAACTGGACCAGGAAACGCGCAAAAGGAACTCCGTGAAGAACATTAACCCGCTTCATTCGGCTTCCACTCGGTGATTTTCAGCGAATCCTGCACACCGTGGCCCATCCAGCGGCTTTAATTCCCGCGCTTTCACCTCCCGAATCCGCTCCCCAGGTAGAAAGTAACCGGAACGTCAAAGCGTACTTCGAGACGGCTCTGCGAGGCGGGGTAGGTGTTCCCGGACAGCGGCGTGCAGGCGTCGGTTTTGTTTTCGCATTATGAACCGGTCGCGTCGTGGGAGGTTGTAGACACGCATGGAGAGTTCCACCACCATCCGATCCAAGGCAAGGAGGATGTCCAGCACTTGGTTGCGGTCGCTCTCGCTAGTGAGTTGGTTGGGCAATTCGCACCACTTCCTCTCGTCATGCTGGATCATTCGGTTCACGCTGCGATCAATCTTGAACTGACACTTTGATAACAAATTGAACGCGAAAATGGAAATTGAAACAATTTATCGCTGCCATAAACGCGAATGGTCCCCATAACTACCTGAAAACAACTCGAATGAGATGTCGTGGACGGCAAAGGGGCTTGCAGGTCTCGTCCCCTAAGCCTCTAATATTTCCGTTGACATCCGTGCACCGGCAAGGCAGTCTGTTTAGCGTTTGTTTTCATGCGGCACCGGGCTTCTGTACGGTGTATGCAGGGCGGCTTTTGGTCGCTTTCTGGGCAGAGATAGCGCCCTCGATGGAGAATTTGTCGCATCGGAGGAAAAGGATGGGAATCTTCTTTGCGTCGCACCAACCCGTGGTGCCTGAGATCAATAGTGCCATTCGCGTCGCGTTGCAGGTTGACCCCGCCACCGTCGCGAACGTCGAGCAGGAAGCTGCACAGAGGACCTTGGGGCTGATTCGAGCAACCGCCCCCCAATTTAGTCCTTTGCGGTTCTTTGGCGCTGTGCTGATCGCCGTTGCCCTGCTCTGGGGAGGGATATGGACAGCCCAACACAATCTGCCTGACATTTCCAAGGACTTGATGAATTCCTTCGTCGGCTTTAGCGGACTGGTCTTGGGCCTCCTCGGCGGCGAGGCGCAAAAATTCTCTTCCGCATAGCCAGGAGGCCCCTTCCGCCTATCAGACGGCTTGTCCGGGGATTGAACCGCGCTTCTCGTTTTCGAGACACTAATCTCAATTCCAGAAACAATAATGTGCGGCAGAGAAGAAACGATCTTATGCTGATGCAAATCTACAAGCCGGGCACGGAGACACAATGTCAAGCGGCCTAGTGATACCGGAATCAGGGGAAATCGAGATTCCCAGCTTTCGGGTCTTGGGGGTGCGCATGAACCCGCTGCAGATTCCAGACATCCTCCGCATCCTCGACCACTGGATTCAGGAGCGCAAGGGGGTCCATATTGTCGTCCAGACCGGCATGCACGGCGCTTCGGAGGCGATCAAAGACCTCAAACTGAGGGAGATGATCAACGCTGCGTCCCTGAATAACATGGACGGCACACCCATGAAATGGCTGGCGCGCTTGCATGGTTTTAAGTACGCGAAGCGCCGCGCCTACGGGCCTGAGGTGATGGGTACGTTGCTTCGCGAGACCGGTCCGAAGTACAAGCACTTTTTCTATGGAAACCGGGTATCGGAAGAACTGGCCAACGTTTGCGCAAAGAAATATGGGACGCGCGTGGTAGGTGTTTATCCCCTGCCCATTTGGCCGTTGCCCGAGGCGGAGAAAGTAAAGATTGCCCAGGCGATCGAGTCAGTCGCACCGGACATTGTATGGGTTGGACTGGGCGCGCCCAGACAAGAAGGATGGATGTACGACTTCAAGAATCGCCTCACCGTGCCGGTTCTGATCGGAGTGGGGGCGGCATTCGATTTCCATGCCGGCAAGCTGAAGCAGGCGCCGGTCTGGATCCAGGAGAACGGATTGGAATGGTTTTACCGGCTGGTGCATGAGCCCAAGCGATTGTGGCGGCGTTACCTGGTGAGAGCTCCAATATTCGTGTGGAACGTGGGATTGGAATTGGCCGGCCTGAAGAAGTTCGATTGACGGGTTGTTCCTCCGACTAGGCTCAAGCGGCATGCGTACCCGTTATAACCAGGCAAAGGGGATGTCGAGGTGTCCGTGATCCAGGGTAACGACACGATTTTGATTACTGGCGGTTCCGGCCTTGCAGGTATCAATCTAAGAGAATATTTGCAATCGCAGGGCTTTACCAGAATTTTGACGCCCACTTCGACGGAATGCGATCTCACCGACCGGCAAGTGGTGCTGGATTATTTCGAGCGCAACAGGCCCAACTACGTTTTTCACATGGCCGGATTTGTTCGCGGCATCATGGGCAATATGCACAACCAGGGCGAAGCCTATTTCAAGAACACCCTCATCAATACGCATGTCATTGATGCCTGCCATACCGCCGGCGTCAAGAAGGTTGTTGCCATGGGTACAGCCGCCATGTATCCCGATCCCCAGCCCGGCGTTCCTCTGGTGGAAGAGGACGTTTGGAAAGGGCCACCCCATGTTTCGGAATATGGCTATGCTCAAAGTAAACGCGGTATGCTGGCGCAATTGCAAACTTATGAGAGCAGTTATGGCATGGCTTATGCCTTCGCGTTCTGCACCAACCTTTATGGCCCGCATGACCGTTTCAACACCGAAACTGGGCACGTCATTCCCTCGCTCGTGAAAAAATTCCATGATGCCAGGCAGGCGAAAACCGCAGTCACGGTGTGGGGCGACGGTTCGGCACACCGCGATTTCCTCTATATCAAGGATTGCGCGCGCGCGCTTCACACCATCATGAACAACGTTACTGGCCCCATCAATCTGGCTTCAGGAACGACACGGAAGATCCGCGACGTAGTGAATATTCTTGCCGCCCACACCGGGATGACAGAAGAGATCGTCTGGGACACCAGCAAACCCAGCGGCTATATCTTCCGGGCCTATGACGTAAGCCGTTTACGGACAGCGGGTTTTACCTGCCACTACACGCTGGAGCAGGCTTTGCATGAAACTTACGACTGGTACGCCGGCCATCACGACGCTGTGCGAAATTGAAAACAACCAACCCTGAAGCGAATGAAAACAAGTCTCTTAGCTAGCGTCTAGAGACTTTCGGTAGGGTTGACAAGAAGTCCGATCCGGCTAGAATAGGCCGTGGGATGTTCGGTCGTTTGTGCGGCCGGCGTTATGCGTCCTTCTATCTGTACACTTCACTTCTCCCCCGACGCGAACTGGCGGTGGGTCGTCCGTCTGCGGAGTCATAGTAAAGGCGTCGCTTGAAACCGAGCGACAGGGTACGGATCTTCGAGCCCTTTCGGTGTATTTCCCCCTCCGGGATGCTCGGAACGCCAAGAATTGAATTCCGGTTAAGGTGTAGCACTCTGCACGGCAGTTTTCATCAACCAAGCTAGGGAGAATATAGGCAATGAACGAGAAAAATGAAATTGTAGTGGTGGCAGGAGCGGACGGCTTTATTGGCGGCTCTCTGGTGGCAGACCTTCGCCGCCAGGGGCACACGCACATTCGGGCCGTGGGCGCAAAACCGTTGGAGCGGTGGTATCAGCACTTCCCCGACGTCGAAAATGTGGTGCTTGACCTGAAAGATCGCCAGAATTGCGAGACGGCCTCGCAGGGCGCCTATCAGGTTTTCATGCTTGCCGCGGACATGGGCGGGATGGGATTCATCGAGACCCACCGGGCGGAATGCATGCTTTCGGTGCTCATCAGTACGCATATGCTGATGGCCGCGCAAAAACTGAATGTGCAGAAATATTTCTACTCTTCCTCGGCCTGCGTCTATAACGCCCACAAGCAGGAAGACTTCGATTGTCCTGGGCTGAAAGAAGAAGACGCCTATCCCGCGATGGCTGAAGACGGCTATGGTTGGGAAAAACTCTTTAGTGAGCGCATGTGCCGCCACTTCCGCGAGGATTACGGCCTGCGTACGCGTGTGGCCCGCTACCACAACGTCTACGGCCCGAACGGGACCTGGTTCGGCGGTCGCGAGAAAGCCCCGGCGGCCATCTGCCGCAAAGTAATTGAAGCCAAGCTGAAAGGCCACACCGAGATTCCCATCTGGGGCGATGGCAATCAGACGCGCAGTTTCATGTACATCGACGACTGCCTGAAGGGCACGCAGATGATCATGAACTCGGAGATTCTCGATCCTATCAATCTCGGTTCTGCCGAGATGGTGACCATCAACCAGCTCATCGACATCGCGGAAGACATCGCCGGCAAGAAATTCAAACGCGTATACGATCTCACCGCTCCGAAAGGTGTGAACGGCCGCAACAGCGACAACACCATGATCAAGAAGCTGCTGCATTGGGAACCCAGCATCTCTTTGCGGGAAGGTCTGGAGAAAACTTACCGCTGGATCTACGACCAGTACGTGGCACGGGAAAAAGGCGTGCAAGTGCTCGCCTGATCCCCGGCACCATTTGCGTCTCGAAAGCCCGGCACCCACTGGCTGCCGGGCTTTTTTTCCCTGCGGGAAGACGATCCGTTTTCCCGGCCTTATATGTGTGTGATCTCCGAGTACGGGTCCATAGTGCCATCCCGACGGACTAAGTAGCTTCCAGACGCAACCGAGCTGTCGGACCGAGACACAAGGCGTTTCACCACTTGGCCGATAAGGGCTGGGTCGCCATAGGACGAGAAGTCAAAACCGGCCGGCCGTCGACGGCGAAGGCCAGGCGTTATCAATTGGAAGGTTGGAATGAGTTGGTAAACACGAAGGCGCTCCGCCGGGTTTTCCGCCGCGACAGCGCGCAGCATCGCATGCAGACCCGCTTTTGAGGCCGCATATGCGGCTCGGCCACTGGCCGGCAAAATGGCGACGTCCGAGGATAAATTGACGATGATGCCCGGAGCATTCGCAATCAGCTTTGGCAGCAGCCGCGACACAAGAATGCAGTGGCCGATGCAATTCGTCGCGATAACCTGGCGCCATTCTTCAGCGGAGGTCGTCGACGCCGGATGTCGTTCATTCGCGCCATAATCTACCGCACACAGGACCAACGCTCGAATTGCCATTGCTTCCAGCGATACCGCACACTGCTCCACGTCAGCCGCATTCGACAGGTCCAGCGGCTTCCATGAGAGATAGTCGGACTCGGATCCTGCGGGATTCGCCAGATCCTCCGGCCGGTTGCGAGAAACACCTAGAACCTGCTGCCCGCTACGGGCAAGTGCCAGAAGAATCGCCTTTCCGATCCCCTGAGATGCGCCAGTCACCAGGATTCTGGCCGTTGGGTCAGCCGGCGCCATTGAGTTCTCCACAATCCTCCTGCGGAAAAGAAACAACCGCCTTGACCCATTTTGTGGTGCGACGAGTCTCGGTCGCCAGCATCTGCTTCACGGCACCGGGAAGCTGCTCTAATGTAAGCAGACGATGCGGAACGTCGGCGATTGAAATGATCCTGCGTGTCAGCAAGTCGATGGCTTGAAGAATGTGGCGCTCGGCGGTGCCACGATGACCGACAAGATAAATGGTTTTGCCGGTAGAGCGATCGGCAAAAGCTGCAGGCGGCGAGCTGCTGACGCCGCGAATGTTGTTCCATCGAATAGCGTCCAAGTTGACATCGCCGAGGCGGCCTTCCCTATGTTCCGCGGGAAAGCCAGCCATAAGGTCGATGGTCGCACCCTCCGGCGCCACATCCATTAGTAATCGCAGACCCTCGGTAGCGCTTTCGCGTGAGCAGCAGAGGATGGCGGCTTTCGGCGCGGGGCCACTCGAGCCTTCTCGAATGACGTTGGTCAGATCAGCGCTGCAACAGATTCGGACATTCGCTGGCCAGCAGGTCGAGTCTCCAAGCCATCTCGCGTGGGCCTCCGACTGTGACACTAAAATCGCACAAGATCCCGTCAACCTTGTCCATAATTTGGCCGCCAGAATGCCTACGGTTCCCGATCCACGTATCAGGAGTGAGGTCGCGCCGCAGTGCTCTTGAAGCAGCTCCAAGCTGTACAGCACGGATGCCAGTGGTTCGGCTAGGGCGAGCTCCACATCTCCAAGGAGACACTCTTTGGGACATGAAACCAAAAGCCTCCCCTCAACGGCGTCGGCAGCATCTATCCAAAACAGCCCGCGAAACACACCATCCCGACTGTGACCAATTACGCTCTCAGGGTGCTTATGATGGACCGGGTTGATGATCACCCGTTCGCCTTTTGACACACCGGAGTGTTCCGGAGCGTACAGGACAACTCCCACTCCCTCGTGGCCAAGTATTTCCGCTCCACCAGGCCGAGTTCCGGAGAGTATGGCGAGATCGGTGCCACAAACCGCAGCCGACAGCATCTTAATGACGATTGCGGAATCACTGACCTGTTCAGGGGTTTGCTGTTTAACCGCGAGACCGCTCTGATTGGGCAGGCGCCACACGACTGAATGTTGCGGCACCTTAGGCATCCTGGACCTCTGCTCTTCCCCTTGACCAGGATCGGATGAAGGCCGGCGCCTCCTCGACTTCGGATCCGCTAATCTCGAGGATGAACATCGCTTCGTCACTTGCACAGAGCACGGCCATCCTAAGCTGTGTACCGCGATTGCTTTCGGCCTCCGCTTGACCAGGATCGGATGAAGGCCAGCGCTTCCTCCAACCGGGGCTCGCTGATCTCGTCGATAAACATCGCTTCGCCAATGCCACAGAGGATGGGCATTCTCAGCTGTCCACCGCGATGCTTCCTGGCGTCATGGATACCTCGCAAGAGCATGTCCATGGTCAATCCCGCCCGGGTGATGGGCAGCCCCAAAGCGTGCTGGGTGGCCAGGATGTGCTCCGCATCCTCGACATCAAGAAGACCCGACACCAGGGCAAATGCCGTTGATATGGCCATATCAAGGGCAACCGCTTCTCCGTGCTCAAGGTCACTCAACTCAAACTCGAAGATGGGACTGAAGGTGTGCCCGTAATCCGGACGGCGTTCAAGCGTCCGCTCGTGAAGGTTGGGAGAAAGCTCCAAAAGCATGGCGCGAATGGATCGGCGAATGAGCTCCGTCCCTTGCTCACATTGAAGCTTCGTACGGACCAAGCAGGACGCATGTCTTTCGATCAGTTCGAATAGCGGACGATCTGCCACCAAGCCGATCTTGAGAGCCTCCGCCAAACCATTCCGTACTTGGCGATCCGATATCGTAGAGAGAAAGCAGGGATCGACAACCACAGCATAGGGAGCCGAAAACGTGCCCAGCCGGCTCTTGCTCTGGCGGAAGTTAATTCCCGTCTTGACCCCAACACCCGTATCGATCTGAGCCACCAGCGTGGTCGGAAGCCGCATATACGGAATACCGCGTCTATATACACTGGCAGCGAAGCCGGCGATATCCAGAGCGACTCCACCACCTGCCACTACGACCAGATCCTCCCGTCTGCGGACTCCTAACCTCTCGAAGGACGACACCACCTCCATAAGCGTGAACAGGTCCTTTTGCTTCTCGGACGCTCGCAGAACCACGGTGTCCACCTGCCGGTGCGGCGCGGCCAGCAACTCCCGAAGTTCGTCACCATGGATTTCATCAACCGGCGCATCGGCAACCAGAATAATCCGGTCGAAGGGCTCCAAAAGGTATTTAGGAAACTCCTCGTTCTGGAAGATATTTGGCACTACCTCAATGCCATACTCAATGGCATTCTGTCGCGATACTCGATACGGAGGCTTTGACGTCAAAGTCTCCCGGCGATGAATCATGGGCGATTCGCGGGCCATATAAGCTGCGCCGAACAGACCAGCATCATCGGAAGCTGGGCCCAACACCACGCGCTCGGCCCAAAAAGATTCCCCATCGGAGGTCAACGGATAAAACTCAAATTCCTTCAGATTTTCAAGAACAGACGAGAGGTAGAAGTCACGCAGCAAGAAACACACGCCGCCGGTGAGGATCAGCTTGTCGATCTCGGGGTCCAGCATAAAATGCCACTTGATCGCCTCCGCAATGGGTACAGTAACTGCCTTGAGTATCTTCTTCGACAGAACGTCGCCATTTGCCAAACCATCGGCGAACACGTCCAGGGATACATCCGGCCCCTGGTTCCCGTGATTCAGGTCCGATGTGCGAAATTCCTGGGGGAAGAGTTCGCGGGCCCGGCTGAGCACACCTTGGATGCCACGGCCTGATGCAAAAGCATTCACATGGTCCACACCGCCGCAATCGCATTTCAAAGACAATGAACGCCCTTCAAGCGCGAAGGCAACGCGGTGATGGCCGATCTCGCCCTGAGTACCGAGCACGGGATCGACTGGCACATGCGGAACCGAGCAGTGCAAAACTCGTGATGCGATCCCAGTGCTAACCGTGAGGAGAGCCAGCCGCCGGGCGCCGCGGAAGCTTGGTAGCCGCGAGTGTGCAATAAGAGAGGCGGTTACATCATTCACGATCGTAATGCTGTCGTCAGGTAAATGCCGTCTTATCGCCCGATCTAAATCGAAGGAGCTGGAGTCCTCTCCAAGAATTGGCCCTGATCCGAGGATCTTTCCAGTGTGCGCGTTCAGAGCGGCGCCCATCGATATCGCAATCGCTGGGTGCCGTCCCGTCAGCACCGGCGAATGCCAAAACGATTTCACGGTCCCGGCAATGTAAGCCGCAATTTCGTCCACGATGTCAGCGGCTGATCTGCCGGGCAGTGACCGGCAGTTTACGGACGGAATGCGCTGGCCACCTGTCAATCGTCCCTCGCGGGTCAGAAGCGCGCTCCGAAACGACGTTCCGCCTATGTCAAAGGTGATTACCTCATCGCCATTTCCCAGAGCGACCGGAAATTCATTCATAACAATGCTCTTGCCCGTCCCAACCTCGTCTATCTTATGAGGTCCCATACAAGTCGCAGTCTTCCCCGGAACGATTTCGGTTGGAGGGGTGGCAATAGACGCTCCTTCGGCCCGTTCCTGCGGGGGCGGGAATTTTACCACACATATGCGGCATGTAACCGCATGTAAATTGCCCCTAGCGTAAATGCCCGTAAATGCGATCTTTAGGCCTTCCGTGGACCCGTTGCTCCATCTTTCGGATGCGCACCTCCTCCTGGTCCAGGGCATCTTTTGGGAGCACCGGCAGGAGGTGCCCAGGGAATGGAACTAGCGGCGCATGGCATAATCAGGCTAATGTCCCCCACACCACCCGAGCACCGCGGTCTCGGTCATGTGCTTACGATGTTTTTTGTAACAACTGCTATCTATCTTTTGCCCGTGATGCCTCTAGCAGCCGCGCGGACTCTGCCTTCAAGCCAAACTGCTGTCTATTCACAACTGGGCGGCCCGCGTCGCAGGCTGCCGCTTACGAAGTTCTACGACGCTCCTAAGCCCCTACCTGCGGGCAAGCCTGGCGAATTGATCCGCTCAGAGCCGGCTGACGAATACTACCTGTCGGGAGATTTTTCCGCCTTCCGCATTCTCTATCATTCCCGTTCTGCCAGAGGAGAGGATGTGGCCGCATCGGGCGTGGTTCTGGTACCCGCGGGAACACCGCCGCCAGGAGGCTGGCCGGTCATTGCCTGGGCGCACGGCTTTACCGGCGCGGCTCGGCAGTGTGCTCCGTCGCTCTTGAGAAGTCTGCATTACGGACCTTTTCTTTCCATGTACCTCGATCTCGGTTATGCCGTGGTTGCGACCGATTACACCGGATTGGGGACTGACTTCCGAAGCGCCGTGCTGGATGTGCAGTCCGATGCAACTGACGTGATTTATGCGATTCCTGCGGCGCGCGGGGCCGTCTCTCAACTGGGTCCGAAATGGGTGGTCATGGGCCCTTCCCTTGGAGCCAATGTCGCGGTGGCCGTAGCCGAGATGGAAAGTGGGATTCGCGATTCCAACTACCTTGGCAGCATCGCCATTTCCGGCATTGCCGATTTGAAAGACATTTACGTCCGGCGGACTACAGAGAAATCTTTCGGGATGCTTGAGTTTGTAGCGTACGCGGTCAAGACGGTGTATCCAGACTTCAACATACGCGACCTGTTGACGGAGAAGGCGCGTCCTGGGTATCAGCAGATCGATGAGAGTTGCAGCAGCCTGGACAGCGCTGCGGCATTCTCAACCGGCGAAATGTTGAAGGAGAATTGGAAGGCCAATGAGTTCGTGGACAAGTTCCTCAACCGAAACATGCTCGGGCAGAAGCCTGCATACGGCCCACTCCTGGTAATTAGCGGCGGCGATGATTCGGAGGGACTGCCCGCGATGACTGGCCAGACGGTTGGTCGCATGTGCAAACAGGGCGACCGCGTTCAGTTCAATAAGTTTGCCGAACTCCAACCTGGCCTGGTCATAGGGGATTCGGTCCGAGACCAGATGGCATGGATCGACGCACGGTTTGCGGGCCGACCGGCCCCGGGCAATTGCCCATAGTCCTTGCTTGGGGGCCTACCTGCGGTCGCGCCGGGCATGGCAATGTGCCCTCCTTGGAGGCTGGCTGCGGGTTCATGCCTCGGGTAGGCCCAGATTTGGGGCGCAACTTTCGCGTCCTTTTGGGTTTAATATTGTAGGAGCCGAAATGAAAACCCTTCGTCCCATCCCCGTGAACAGTCCGCTAAAGTCAATCTTGAAGCCTCTCGCCGTAGGCTTCATTTTCTTGTGCGCCATGGTCGTCCCGTTGTGCGCGCAGGAGGGCGGCATGCCCCCCAATGGAAACCAAGAGGGCGGCATGCCCGTTGGAAAGCCGGAAGTAGGCATCCCCGCGGGCGGAAAATGGAAGGAATTCCAGTCTGAGGACAAGATGACCGCGGCCCAGAAGAATCGCTTTGAACTCGAAGCCGACACTCTCCTGCCCGACGGCGATGCGAAGGCGAAGGTCATCCTTTTCTGCGTGAACGGAAAGCTGGCGCTCGGCGATTTCCGTCCCAACCTCAGAATCGGTCCCCCGAACTGGGCAAGCTTTTGGGGAAGGCCGCAAATGAGCGTACGCGTCCGCGTAAACAATTCCAGCAGCCGTCATCACTGGAACTGGGTGAACGGAAGGTTTCTCGCCATGGACAAAGACACCGTTCGCCAATTGATCGGCGCCCAGATATTCAAAGTCGAGTTCGAGACCCCGAACGGCCGGCAGATCGCGGAATTCTCGCCCGCCGGCCTCGATCTAGCTTTGGTTAAGAAAGTCTGCAGTCTAAAACCGCAAAAGCCTTGATGGCGTTCCCACACCGGGCGGGTGTGCACCCGCCCGGCGGAGCCAAGCTCCGCGAACCCAGCTAGCTAGCCGGCCACCCTGCGTTAGTCTACGTGCTCGCCTTCTTCGACGAACCCGAGTTCAGGCGGCGGGAGTTTGTCGCCCGGGCCAGCCCAGAATACGTAAAGAGTGGGCAGCATCACTATGCTAATGAAGAGTTCCACAATCAACCCACCCACAATCACAATGGCAAAAGGTCGTTGCGAGTCCGATCCGATGTCGTGCGACATGGCGGCCGGCAGGAGCCCGAGTGTGGCCACCAGCATGGTCATCATGATGGGTCGAAGCCGCAGCAACGCGCCCTCCTTGGCGGCTTCGCGCGGGTTCATGCCTCGGGTGCGAAGTTGATTGATGTACTCCACCATAATGACCCCGATTTCGACCGAGACCCCGATCAAAGCCAGAAATCCCAAACCGGACGACACCGAGAAGTGCGTGCCGGTCAGTAGCAGGCTAAACAGGCCTCCCAGCGGCGACAGGGCCACCACGGCCAGGATCAGGCCGACCCACTTCCAGGAATCGAAGGCTGAGTACAGGATGAACGACATCAACAGCAAGGTGAGGGGTACGATGATGGAGAGGCGGCGGTTGGCGCGCTGCTGGCTCTCGTACTCGCCTGTCCAATCCAGGTGATAGCCTTCGGGCAGTTGAACCTTTCGATGTACTTCCTCAATCGCCTGCCGCACCGTGCTGCCCAGATCGCGTCCGCGGACGCTGTACTTGATGGCGATGTAGCGGGAGTTTTCCTCGCGATAGATGGTGGAGGCGCCATCTTCAAGTTTGATATCGCAGAGCTGGCCCAGTGACACGCGCTCCCCCGAAGGCGCCAGGATGCGGATGTTGGAAATATCTTCCACCGTCTTGCGAAACTGCGGCTGGTAGCGGACGGTCAGGTCGTAGCGCTGCTCGCCGATAAGAATCTGGCTGACCGCTTTGCCCCCGACTGCGGTTTCGACTGCATCCTGTACGTCGCTGACGTTGATCCCGAAACGGTCAGCGGCAGCGCGATTCACGACCAGATTCACGTTGGGCTGGCCGCGCACCTGGAAGGTACCGAGATCAGCGACTCCGGGAATCTTGCCCATGACGTTTTGCATCTCGTCGGCTTTCTGCTCGAGCACTTTCAAATCTTTGCCGAACAGCTTGACCGCCAACTCGCCTTTAACGCCGCTGACGGCCTCCTCTACGTTGTCAGAAATGGGCTGAGAAAAGTTCCAATCCACACCGGGAAATTTGCTCAGCTCTTTGTCCATCTCGGCGATCAACTCTTCCTTGGTGCGAAATTGCGATCGCCACTTCGACCGAGGCAGGAGATCGACAAAGAACTCTGTGTTGTAGAAGCCGCTGGCGTCGCTGCCGTCGTCCGGACGTCCGACCTGGCTGACTACCTGCTTGACTTCGGGAAAGTTGGCAAGCACCAGCCGTACCTGTTTGGAGAGCGCAATGCTTGACGAAGGTCCGGTGCTGGGGGCCAAGGTGCCGCGGACCCAGATGGCGCCTTCGTCCAGATGGGGCAAAAACTCCGAGCCGACCACGCCGCTGAAGAACAGGAAGAGCATGGCGGCGAGCGCGGCGAGGCCCAGCCCCAACGTGATCTTCATGTGGTCAAAACACCAGTCCAGCCGGCGGCCATAGCGTTCCTGCAGCCAGCTGAACACGGGGTTGCGCCACTCTCGGATCTCGCCCTTGAACAGCAGAGTGCACAGCACGGGTGCAATCAGGAGCGCGAACAGCAGCGCCCCGAACAGTGCGAAAGCCACGGTCCAGGCCATGGGGCGGAACAAGCGCCCTTCCACACGTTGTAACGTAAAGATTGGGAGATACGAAACGATGATGATAATGCGCGCAAAAAATACCGGCTTCTGCACTTCGTGCGCGGCGGTGCCGATCATTTCCAGAAATGTTTTCTTGCCCCGGCCAAACTCGCTGTGACGCAGGATGTTTTCCACCATCACCACCGAACCGTCTACCACCATGCCGAAGTCGAGCGCACCGAGGGAAAGCAAATTGGCGGGAATCTTGCTCAGATCCAGCAAAATAGCCGCAAACAGCAACGAGAACGGAATGGTAATGGTGACGATCAGGGCACTGCGCACATTGCCCAGGAACAAGAAGAGGATGAGAGTGACCAGCAGCACGCCATCCGTCAAGTTTCGCAGCACCGTGTGGGTCGTGTAGTGCACCAGGTCGCTACGATCCAGGTGGGGGACGAACTTTACTCCCTGGGGTAACAAGCCACTGTTCAGCTCGGCAATTTTCTTGTGCAGGGCATCGAGGGTAGCGTCGGGTTCGGCGCCCTTGCGAAGCAGGACAATGCCTTCGACGACATCGTCGTTGTTGAGGACAGTTCCATCCTCGTGGCGAATGGTTCTTCCCAGCTGTCCCAGCCTCACTTTGGGAGCCTGCACGACGACGCCCAAATCCCGCACCCGCACCGGTGTGCCATTCGCAACCTTCACCACGGTTGCGCCGACATCATCGGTGTTGGTCATTAATCCGACGGCCCGCACGTTGAGCGCCTGCTCCCCGCGTTCAATAAATCCTCCACCCGCGTTGAGATTGTTGTTCACCAACGCCTGCTCGACCTGGCCGAGTGAGAGGCCGTAGGAAACCAGCTTGCCGGGATCGAGCTGGACTTGGTATTCGCGCGTAGGCCCACCGAAGATGTTCACATCCACGACGTTGGGCACAGACTTCAACTGGTTCAGCACGTACCAGTCCTGCAAAGTCTTCAACTCCATGACGTCATACTTGGGGTTGGCGCTGGTCAACGTATAGAACATGATCTGCCCGGTCGGGCTGTAGTCAGGGCCGAGATCCGGGTTGACACCGGCCGGCATGGCGGCTTGCGCCAAACGATCAAGGACCTCCTGACGGGCGGTAAAAGTAGTGATGTCGTCGTCGTAAATGATGGTGACGACGGAGAGCCCGGCCAGCGATACCGACCGCAGATGCGTCTTGTGGGGCACACCGTTCAACTGCACTTCGAGCGGGACGGTGATCTGCTGCTCGACCTCTTCCGCGGCGTGGCCTGGCCACTGGGTGATGATCTGGGTGTAGGTGTCGGCGACGTCGGGGTATGCCTCAATGGGCAGATTATGAAAGGACCACCCCCCCCAGATAAACAGGACGATGGCCACGCTGAGCACCAGAATGCGGTTGCGTAGCGCGAAGTCAATGAGGCCACGAATCATTCCTTGCTCTCCGCCATGGCACTGGAAAATTCCAGGGCATTGGCCACTACCTCATCGCCGGATTTCAGGGCGCCGTCCTGTAATTCCTGACCCTCGGCGGTTGCGCCGGTGCTGTGGACCTCAAGCTTGCGAAACTGGTTCTGACCCTCCCTGCGAAACACCCAGTCTTTATCTTGCAGGCGCATCATGGCCGTAGCGGGAATCACGAGGTGCGACTGCAACTTCCGTGAGCGCAAAGTCGCAACCGCATACATATTGGGCCGTAGAGCGCCATCGGAATTCGCCAGAACAATACGCACTTTGGCGGAACGCAGGTTGGGATCGAGCACTCGCGAAATATCGGCGACCGTGCCTTGGTAACGCTTGTCGGGATATGCGTTGAGGCTGATTTCGACGGGATCCCCCAGATTCACTTCGGCAAGGTCGTTCTCGTACACGTCACAGACCACCCAGACCTGTGAGAGATCGGCAACCGTGAACAGGTTCGGGCTGTTGTCGAGACTCTTGATTCCTTCGAATCCCGCGACGTTCTGCTCCACGATGGTTCCCGCAATCGGAGAGCGCAGTTCAATTACAGAGTCGGGATGGGCAGGATCGCCGCCCAGCACACGCACGCGATGCTCGGTGTTCTGCACATCCACTTTGGCTTTGTCTTCGGTGCCCTCGGCCACTTCCAAGTCTTTCTGTGCGAGCGCGCCGCGAGAGTAAAGCAGTTGCGCGCGATCCAGGGCCTTTCTGGAAAGGCGCTCGTCCGCCACGGCTTTTTGATAATCAGAAAATGCGCCAGCCAGATCGGCGCTATAAATCGAGAGCAGAATCTGGCCTTTCGCAACCGAGTCACCGAGCCTTACCCGCAGATCCACGACGCGCCCCGAGCCTTGCGAGGTCACATGGATGGTGCGATTCACATCCGGAGTGACGCTGCCGTTGGCGGTCAGCACCGTGGGCAAGTCGCGTGCTTCCACCTTGGCCAGCTTGAACAATTCCGGGTGGTCCACGTGGTAGAGGTTGGCATCGAGGGTAACTTCGGCTTTGGTCGGCGCGGCTTTGGTGTTGTCCGAGCACCCGACTGCAAGTACCAGGAGGAACAGCAAGAGAAAGATCGCGGTGAAACGACGCTGATTCATCATGGGATCACCTCCCGGCCGACTGCTTCATTCAATTGGGCCGCAGCCGTTAAGTAGGAACCGACCAAATTGACGTAACTCAATTGGACGGTCCGATATTCGGCTTGTGCGTTTAGAAAATCGAGCAACGAGGCTCCTCCGTTCTGGTAGGCAAAACTGATGGTATCGCGCACCCGCACCGCTTGTTGCAGGTATTTCTGCTTGTAGGGCCGCAGCAGCTTCAGATTACTTTCGAGCGCGGCATAGCTGGAGTCAACGTCGCTGAGCACCGACGCTTCGGCAGCATCGCGCAATCTTTCATTGCGCGTGATATCCAGTTGGGTGCGCAACTTCTCCCCCTGGTTGCGGTCGAAGATGCGCAGCGGAATATCTACGCTGATCCCGAGCGTATTTATGGCAAACGGGTTATTGGTGGAGGAGTTGTGGGTATACCATGCGCTTAAGGTGGGATCGGTTGACCCGCTCGCAACCGCGAGCTTGTGATCGGATTGGGCCTTGTCTACAGCTTCGACCGCGGCCTTTAAGTCCGGCCGTGCGTCCAGAGCGATCTTCCGAAATTCGTCCCGTGGCATGAGTTGATCGTTGAAATCGAACGGACCATTTACGTCCAATTGTTCGATCGGAGATCGATCGTTGAGCAGCGTGAGCAACTGAATTTTCGCCGCGCGCAGATTCACTTCCGCGCTTTGCACGTCAGATTCGTACTGCACGTGCTGGAGTTCCAACCGGTCGAGATCGATCTGCGCTATGTCGCCGGCATCGAACCGGTTTCTGCTGATATCCAGCACATGGTCGTAGTAAACCAGGTTGCCTTTTGCCAACTGAAGCACCGCCTTGGCTTGCAGGGTTGAAACAAATGCGCTGCGCAAATCGAAGAGCAGAGTTCTCTCCAAGTCGGCGTGACTCGACTCGGCGATCAGGGTCCCCTTTTTCGCGCTTTCCAGGCGTAGCTGTCGCTTGTGCTGCCGCTCGATCAGATAGCCGATGCCGGCCGTCTCAAAAGTCCCAGCCCATGGTCGCCAGACGCCTTTATCAGGGGCGATTTGGGTCCCGTCGGCCGACAGCGTAAGCGTCGGGTTTGGGCGCAGGTAAGCGGTGATCTCCTGCGCCTTCGATTCGTCGATATTCAACTCGTCGGCCAGCAGCGTCGGATTGTTCTGTTCAAAACGTTGGCGGACCTGTTCCCAGGTCAATCCCTGCTGTGCGCCTGCGGCGGAAGACACGCAGAGCACCAGAAACAGCGCGGAATAACGCCAAAGTGTCTTTTGCATCAGTGACTCCATCGTCGTGTCTTGCCAGACTCACTCGGGTGACGGCGGGCCCAGGGAGTAAGCGCACGCAACGGGAACCCACTTCTTGAAGCGGGGAGTCTTCCCTGCCGATCACGCGCAGCTGTACATCAACCGAGAAGGGTAGAAGGCGGCGCCCGCGAGTCACGTCGGCAGACAGTGCACAGTCTAGGAATGATAAACGAACTGGGTGAGATTAGGGCGCAGACCTCATTGCGGGGACAAATCCGCGAGTCCGAACTCGAACGGGCGAAGAAATTATTAGGATGGGACAGCACCGTGGCCGAAGAGTTGCCAGTCGCTTGCCGGGCGATGCGCTTGAAGGAACTAGACTCCTCGATCTCCGTCCGCATTGGGTGCAAATCATCCGTGGCGGAGACCACGGGGAACAGCAGCATGAGAACGCAGATCAAGAGCAGACACGCACGCAGGCGGCTGTAACCAGACGAATGTCTTGCCCGGGTTGGCTCGTGCCGCCAGACCCAGATCGCCGGCAGAGCCAGCGTCAGCCAGAGAAGGTTGAGCAACAGTTCCATGTCGATGCTTGGAACCCCAACTATATCAACAAAGTTGCGCGTGAAACCGCCACCTCATGCTTTCCTCAACAACGTAGCGAGTCGGGTCGCGTAAGTCAATGAAATGAAAAGGTCGGCAGGTTACTATCGGCACGGACATGGGATCATTCTCATTTTTCACCGCCTCGCTCGCGCAACAACGTTGCCGCCTTGTTTTCACTACCCGGAAATAGAACTGCGTACTCCAAAGCCGTGCATTCGACGACCTCGCCCGGCCGCTGATAGTGACCGGGAAGTTTCGCACGAATCGATAGGTCCGCTCCGCGGTCCAGCAATAAGCGCGCGACCGGCAGCCCCCAGTCGCTGTATTGCGTCACCGCGTGAAAGATTGGCGTCTGCCCGCCGATGCCGGCTTGATCAACGGTCGCGCGGGAGTTGACGTCCGCGCCTCGGTCAAGAAGCAGCGTGGCAGCTTCAGGGATGCCGTATTCCGCAGTCACGTGCAGCAGCGTCGCTCCTCGGAGCGAGAGTTGGCGCGCACCGGTTATCCCGATGTCGAGTTCGGGGAATCGTCTATTCACCAGTCCGGGGTCAGCATCAAGATGTTCGGCCAAGAGATCGAGGCGGCCACGCAGCAGGTCCAGCACCGGAGGTGAATCGTATTTGGTAACGCCGCCGGCTTCGAGCAGGATGTCGATGCAATCGCCAAGCTGCCTCGAACGCCCGTAGCTGAGGATGACCTGATCAAGCGCTGTGCCGGGATACTTACGATCCGGCTTCGCGCAGTTGGGGTCTGCGCCGTGTTCCAGGAGCCACTTGATGGGCGCTGGCTCAACGGTCTCACAGGGAGCGAAGAGGATGGGGAAATATCCATTCCATTCGGCGTTCACGTCTGCGCCGTGGGAGACCAGAAGTTCCATCATGGGGATACGCTGACCGAAGAGCGCAGCTCGCATCAACGGCCCATCGCCACCCTGGTGCACGTCCGAGCCGTTGTCGATCATCCAGTTCGCTATGGCCAATCTCGCCGGACTGGGGGGTTCCCACGGCACGCGGCATTCCGCAACCCAGGTGAGCGGTCCATTTTTGTTGTAGCCCAGCGGAGCGCGATGCAGCGCCGGGTTGCGAGTCATCAAGGTTTTGACGCGTTCGAAGTCGTTGGTGTCAATCGCATGCTTGAGTTCGCCGAGCTCTTCGAGTGACTCGACGTGAGCCTTGAGCTTCGGCCAACTGGCAAATCCATAAAGTCGCGCAATCTTGAACTGCGCGTCGGTGAGCGACGCAGCGCCTCCGGCTTTGAGCAGATCTTTGGCCTGGTCCTTCAAATGGCGGAGATTGGGGTGGTCAGGAAGCGGGCGAGATACTTCTGGAGAATTGGTCGACATGGCGACCTCCTTTCATTTTAAGCGCCCGTTGTCCGCATGTCGGGCTGAAAGAAGGATCGCGAAAACTTAGTACTGAGAGGTGGGCTTCTACCCTTTCCGCGGACCGGATGCGTCCCTAACGCTGGGAAGGATGGTAGCACAAGAGGGGATGGGGCTTAGTTCGAATCGTTACCGACGAAGCTTACCGGCCGTTGACTGGGGGCAGGAAGCGTTCGTCTTGCAGGGCTTTGGTTTCGCGGGTTTCGAGTTCCGCCTGGCGAAGCTGGGTGGCTTGTTCGGGACTGGTTCCAGGTTTGAGTTCGGTCTTTTCGCAGAAATAACGCCAGCCTGCCTGACGCTCTTCCATACTCTGGCCGCTCTCGTACTGCTTGGCGGTGGTTTCGGCGTTCTGCTTGCCTTTGATTACGGCCGCGACCCCGCCCGACTCATAGGTGCGAACGTTGTGACGGATTACCGCGTAGGAAGCTCGAAGTTCTTCGCTGTTCAAACAGTCTCCGGTCTGCGGTGGATTAGGGGAAGACGATAACGCGTGCCAGCCCCAGGTTCGGTTGGCTGGCACGCTCGCTATGAAAAGTTGCCGCTCTTAGAGCGGCCGGACGTTTTCAGCTTGCCAGCCTTTCGGCCCCTTGGTCACATCGAACTCCACGGTCTGGCCTTCCTGCAGGCTCTTGAAGCCGCCCGCCTGGATCGCCGAGAAATGGACAAATACATCCTCGCCAGTCTGCCGGCTGATGAAGCCGTAGCCCTTGGCGTCGTTGAACCACTTTACTGTTCCTTGTTCTGCCATATTGTTAAGGGATGTTCCTTTCGATCAGTTTACGCTGAAAGGACTCGGAAGTACGAAGGGCAGGTCCTAGCTGGTTGGCAAGAAGTTGCTCTACAACCGACTCTAATCAAACGCATCTTTAGCATAGCAGAGATGCTCCTGCATTGGCAAAATGCCCGGCGGAGTTTGCAGCTCTCGCAGGTTTCGCCGACTCCAGGCATTTCAGTGGACCGGCGGCCATGATCTCAGGTTTTCCACAGTTGACAGACTGACCGCTTGGCAAGACACTTGAACTGCCGCTTCCCGTCTAGGAGATTCACCATGAGGCGAGTTGTCTGCATGGCCCTGCTGGCGCTGGTCCTGCCGCTATCTGCCGCTGCCGACAGCAGTAATCAAGTCGACTTCGGCAATACTGGCGGCACTCTTACAGGATCAGACGCAGGCATGGCCTTGAGCGGTTCCACGCTGACTTCGGTCGTCAACTACGATGGCTTGGGAACAATCACCGGCAACAATCTAGGATCCTTGAGCTTCAGCACCGGTGCGTTGCTTAGCGGGAACCTCACGACCGGCGCAACCTTCGCTGCCGGCGGTTCCTTCCAGATTGCCACCAACGGAACCAACGGACTACCTGACGGCGTGATCTTTACCGGCAGTTTCAGTGGCGATGTTTCCTGGCAACGCTTCATCGTTGGCAACGGTGTCACGGAATACACGCTGACCGGACCGATCAGCGGAATTCTGGTCGAAGGCAACCAGAATATTGCGGTCGTAGGATTGACGGTACAGTTGACCGTCAGTGTTGGCAGTGGCTCTCACAACACGATTTCGATCATGATCGCCAGCGGCAATACCAACCTGACCCCAGTTCCCGAACCCGGTACGCTGGGCCTTCTGGGCACAGGCTTGCTGGGCATTGCCGCTCTGGTTCGCCAAAGGTATAAGCCACGTTAGCCGGAGAGATCCATTACTGGAGACCAGCGATCACCACACCGCGCCTCTTCGCGTTGCAACCCTACGAGTAGTAATCCCCCTTGGTTACGGCCGTTACCGGAAGCCCACGAAGGTGCCATTGTTAGGTGGCTTCCGGGATGGCAAGCTGTGGACTCGGCGCGGGAGTCCCGAGCACGCGCCCGGGGGAATGAAAGATGAAAGAACTTCTTGGCAGGCTTTGGTCACAGGAGGAAGGTCAGGACATCGCCGAATATGCCGTGATGCTGGCGGTGATTCTGGTGATCGTCGTGGGCACGGTCCGGTTGATCGGCTCGAATTCCAACAATGTCTTTTCCAGCGTAGCCAGCTCCATCAGCGGCTAAGGCGGGAGGGTTGAGTCACTCACTGATCGTCCCAAAGGTGTACGCCGGGATGCCTCCCCATTGACCCCGGCAATAGCACGCGAAATAATAGCCAAGCCTGGTGTCCGCAAATCACGAGTGGCCGTTTTCGCCCTCACGAGGGATCGCCATGAACGACTTCAACCGCAGGGTGGAAGAAGCCTCCGCGCGCCTCAACCAATCCATCAACGAAGTGACGACCAGCTTCGAAAAAGAAACCGCGGAACTGGTCGACTACCTGAACCAGGAAGTGGTTCCGGCCGTCCGCCAGCACTCCACCAAGGCCCTGCGCATTGCGGCCGAGAAGCTGGCGCGGCTCGCCGATTACATGGAGACTCATCCGGAGAAGAAGTGAGCCGCTCGTTCGCCTGGTTCTGCGTCTGCGCCCTTGTCTGTTGCTCGTCTTCCCTGTTGACCGCTTGCGGTGGACCCAAGGAAGCCAGGGTGAATGTGCCGCCTCCGCCCGCGATCGCGGCCAATGCATCGGAGGAGGCGACTGACTCCCACGAGGCTTCGGCCCCAGTCTCCCGCGATGAAGACCTCCATGAAGCACCGCCCGTTCGGGGGAAGCCTCTCTTGGTCGAGACCGGCTTGGCAAGTTGGTACGGCGCGCCCTATAACCATCACCGTGGTTCGAATGGCGAAATCTACAATATGCACGCCATGACCGCGGCCCACCGCACCCTGCCTCTGGGCTCGACCGTGCGGGTAACCAACCTCAAGACCGGACATTCGGCGGTGGTCGAGATTACCGATCGCGGACCGTTCGTCACCGGCCGCATTCTCGATCTTTCGCAGGCTGCTGCAAAAAAGGTGGACGTGTGGGGTGCGGGAGTGGCCAGGGTACGGCTGGAAGTGTTGCGCGCCCCCGCGTCGTTGAACAGCGGTGGACGCTGGGCAGTGCAGATCGGCGCCTTCGAGAAAGAACACGCGGCCGATAAGGTCAGGGACCACTTGTCCCATCGTTATCAAACCGCCAAGGTGCAGTGCTTTGGCAGTCCAGTCGGTGATTGGTGGGTGCGGGTGCGGGTGCAGGATGACGATCGCAAGCGCGCCGAGGAAGTGGCCCACAATACTCACACCTCGGAAGGCGACATATTCCTGGTCCGACTGGATTAGGTCAATTGGATTAGGTCGATTGGGTTACGCCGAACTGGAGTTCGGGGACGTATCCCGAAACGTTTGATTCGGTGCTATCCTGTGGCGTTCCATTGAGCCGTAAAGTAGCCGAACAGTCACTCTTGTATATTATCCTGTTCGGGTATAACGGTTATCGTCCTTCCCCCGGGTTGTTGGCTCCGAATTGCACTTGGGACCCCAATTTCAGACCTTGGACGTGCCATGAACGATTGTTTGTTCTGCCGGATTATCAGCGGCGAAATTCCATCCAAGAAAGTTTACGAAGACGAACACACCTACGCGTTTGAAGACATCAATCCCCAGGCGCCCACCCATGTGCTGGTAGTCCCCAAGAAGCACATTCGCGGATTGAAGGAGGCGAGCGGTGAGGACAGCGAACTTATCGGCCGCTGCCATCTGGCCGCCGCCAACATCGCCCGCCAGCGCAGCATCGAGGATGGCTACCGCACCGTGCTCAACGTGGGTCCACGCGCCGGTCAGTCAGTCTTCCATCTGCACGTGCACTTGATCGGAGGCCGGGGATTGCAATGGCCGCCGGGTTAGGCGGGAACTCACTAGCGTTTATGCCCTGCGCCTAGCCGCTCGCGACCTCGTCGTCGGGAGCGCCATGCCGGCGCAAGAGTTGCGGCAAGTTCTGGGAGAACGCTGAACGCGGCAGCACCATGTCGCATCCCACTTCGTGCGCCTTCTGCTTCAAATCGCCCTGCACGTGGGAAAGAAACCCAATAATCGAGGTCCCCTTCTTGAGCTTGGTCTTGAGTTTGGGAATCAGGATTAAAGGCTTGGCGCTAACGCTGTTCAGATCGAAAATGATCAGCGAAGGCTTCTCTTCCCCATTCTCCTTCATCTTCTCGTTCAGATCTTTGTCGGTCTTGACGAATTCCACTTTGACGTTGAGTTTGCGCGCCGTCTCCTGAATTTTTGCCTGAAAGAACAGATCGTCAACGAAGGCAAAGATGCGGGAAGTGGCATCGTCACTCGGTGGCAGCGGCTCCGGTTCCACCGGCGAATACGATGGCCCAAAGCCAGGGCGTCCGCGGCCTCTGGGGCCTTTGTCGCCGCCCATGGCGCTTCTGTAGTTGTGGTCCATCGGGGCGGTGTAGATGCCGCTGTGCTGCTGGCGGTCGCGCCCAAGGCCAGGCCCACTGCGATTCGAGGGACGGCGTCCGCGCCGCCGTCTGCTTCTGCCTCCGCCGTCGGAGGAACTTCCAGGTCCATTCATAATCGTTTCTCTTTGTGTTGTGCTGTCTTTATCCTGGTCTTAGACCAGATTGCGCCGTATTCGTTCGCACTGCCGGGGTAGTATTTGGCCTCGTGCGCTTGCGCACGGGACATGTGTAGAAACCGGCTACTGCCACTTCATTTGGTGAATGATCTTTGTCCGTTTCAGGCGCCTGGAGCTAAGGGGCGCGGGAGGCTCGCTAGGAAGCGTGGCCATCAGGGAACACTGAAATGGTATCCCCCGCAGAGGATTTTGCGCAAGGGGCAAACTGACGATATTTTGCACAGAAGTAACGCCGGGGGGCTGGCCCAGTTTTGATGTTTCTCGCCCCCTCCACGGAAGAGGCTGCCCCATGCTTCGCGGGAGTGTAAAGTCCCGGGACATCCTTTAGGTTTTGTCCCTGGACAAAACCTAATGTTCAGTCTCATGCTTCGAAATCGCGAAGCGTGGGGCAGCCTAGGATGTGATGGCGCCGGCAGAAAAAACCAAAGGTGGGCCAGCCCCCTTGTACCGCGCTATTTTGCGGACGGTTTCAGCACCACCGCATTGCGCTCGTCACTGGCAATGATCCGATAGAACTTCTTCAGGTCTTCCGCTTTACCCGCGGGCACACTCAACTCTTTCACTTCGAAGGTACGGCTGTAGTGGATGACGCCTGCACTTACTTCCGTCTTGGAGTGATAACTGGCGAAGCCGAAGTCCGAATCCACCGGTGGGGGCAGATCGTCGACTTCATAGCCAGATGGCACGGTTATTTCGAAGCTGTCGGTGTCATGCACCGGCCCGGCGAATTCCACGGGATACTTTCGCGACTCCTTGGTTTCCATCACCGCCAGGGATTTGCTGCCGATGACTCGCGGACGCACCAGCAGCAGCCCGCCCGCATTCTTGGCATAGTTCGGCGCCTCAAACGAATAGCGGAAGCCAAAGGGCCGGTCGGGAATCGTGGGATTTACCAACGCCGCTTTCGTGATCCGAAAATTGGATATTGAACCTGCTAGTACTCTCTCGATCGGCTTGATGCGGTCGGCTTCAGTCTTTACTTCGCGCAATGCCCGGCGTTCATTCCGGGCACGGTCGCCCAGCCGCACCTCCTCGACATCTCCCCGCAGTGTGCCGGAGGCATCGAGTGTGAGTTTGGCCGTGCGTTCAATCCCATTCATCGCCGGAGGTTCCTGAGGAAGTTGCACCAACTCGCCGCCGTCCGCCATCACCAACAAGCCATAGTTGGCTTGCAGATAGCCGCCAATTTGGCCGAACGGAGTTAAATCGTTGGTAGGATCGAAAAACAGAATCTTCCCGAGTTTCGGGTGGTCCATGGTGGCAACCAGCGATGGATCCGATACCCCCTCCGGCAATTTGATGGCGATGATGGCGTGGTCGAAGCCGCCAACGTGCGCCGGAGTTGCTGCCGAGACCACCCCGCGCCGGGAGTTGATCACAACATAGTAGGAGTCAATGCCGATCTCATGGAGCATGGCCGCCAGCAGCGTGGCCTTATCCTTGCAGTCGCCGTAGCGGTACGCGAAAATATCTGCTGCGGGATGCGGCTGCCAGCCCCCGATTCCCAGCTCAATTCCGACATAACGAATGTCCTGCTGCACGAAGTCAGCCAGCGCCTTTATTTTGGCCAGCCGAGTTGTTGCCGTGGCAGTGAGTGTTGCAACCTGTTGTTTGATTTCCGGAGACGCCGCCAGTTGCGTGCTGGTAAGGTTGCGGTACCAGACTCCCATGTCGCGCCAGCTGGCAAAGCCGTTGGTGGCCGGCCCGCCTACCGGGAAGAACGTGACCACCATTTGCCCCGCCACTCCGCGCACCGGCGGCATGTCTTCCTCATAGCGGATTCCGGCCACGTCATTCAGGGTCCATTGCCATTGATTATTGCCCGACTGCATCGGCTTCAGTTCGGGATGGTTTACCCACAACGCGCGATACTCCCAGCCCGGCGGCAACTGTAGCAGGTAATGGCTTTCCTGAGCGGGGCTGTGTCCCTGAAATTGCCAGACATCCTGCAGCACCATCGGATGCTCGGTGGTCTCGTATTCGAAGCCTATGGTGTTGCCGGGATCGGGTGCCGGAATCACCAGAAACTTTGCCTTGACATCGGAAATCAGTTCCGAGCCCGCGACCTTCGGCAGTGAAACTTCGGCTCCGTCTTTGTCTTTCACTTCGTAATCGCGTCCCTGGACCGGGATGCACCAACCGTGCAACTTGTCCACTTTTTGCATGGAGTTAAAAGGCACGACCACGGTGCCGTATTCACGGCCTTCGGGCCGCATGATCTTGTAGGCCTCGCGAACGACCATCCTGATCCGGTCGGCGGATTCAACAGTGACTATCCGCTCTGAATAGACGAGGATGGCTTCGGTTCTTTCATCGTGGGCGGGCAAGGGCGCGTTGAGCGCCGCATGCATCCACTGCGGAGCATCCCCGGCGGAGGCCAGCGGCGCCGCCATGGACAGCACCCACAGCAAACCGCTCAGAAAGCGCCGGGACCGCGGACTAGTGGCTGGCATTGGCCGCGCTTGGTTGCAAAACGATCTGTTCTTCATCGGCGGTCCTCACTGTCTGAAAGAAATTCCGCAGTGCCGTGTAGTACTTGGTGTCCAGCAGGAGAAAGTCTATGTCCAAGGTACGTGTCAGGTGCAACGTGCCTTTATCATTGACCACTTGCATGGAATAGCCGACCACATGGGGCCCGGGAGACGGATTGTGCGGCGCCGGCACGCTGGCGACCTCCAGGCCGGAGGGCAGATCGATCGTCACCTCATCGAGCGTTGAGTAAGGGTACTGCAAATAGATAGGGTGGATGCGATTGGCGTGTTCGAACACATGTTTTTCCGAGGCGCTGAACAAGCCGACGGGAACCAGCGTGCGGCGCCCTGCTCCCGCGCTCCATCCCGGTACCTTAAGGTCGAGTTCCGCGACCAGCGGGGCCGATGAGCTTTTCCAATCCGGCTGTTTGGTCAATTCCACCTCGCTCGCAGAAGGCACCCACTCTTTGACTTCATCTTCGAGAAAGTTCTTGCGGTCAGCGTCATCCGCATTCCGTTTTTCGACACGCCGGTGCAGGGCTTCAATACCCGTAAACGTGACCGTGACCTTGCCTTCAAGATCGCCGGAGTCCGACAATTTTAGGCTGGCCTTTCGTTGAATCTGCGATTCGGAACTCTCCGGCAACGTGGTGCGCACCCAGTCGCCGCCATCCTTGGTCAAGCGACGTCCCTGAACGCCGGTTTCGGACCAGGGAATCAGCCCGAAAGGCGTGAACTGTGCCCCCGGATCACAATAAAGGTCCCTGCCGTTGAGCTTCACCAGCACCAAAGTCGCGTCTAACTCATGGGAGTTCTCGAGTTTGGGGACGAAGAAGTAATTTCTGCGGTCCGATACAAAGACTCCATAAGCTTCAAATCCCGCGGCCCGCACCAAAGCCAGATAGAGCCAGGTAAGTTCGACGCCATTGCCATAGCCGCGTTTCCAGACGTCCTGCACCGTCGTTGCAATCTTTTCTTTGTCGCGTTTTTCCTCTTGCAGAGTCTTGTGGCTTTCGTAGGAGGTGTTGCGGATCTGTTGGACGCGATCGTAGATCTTCCGCAGCTTCACTTCGGGTGGGTCGGACGGCGAATAGATTTCTCCAACTTCCGCAGTCATGCTGTGTTTGCCCAGGAAGCTTTCCAGTTGGTCATTGAGAAACTTCCCCCGCAAGGCCCAGAACTTCTCGGGATCTGGCTGAGAAATCTCGCGGCTGTAGATGAAATTCACGCGCGACTTGAGCTCATTGGCCGGGGGCATGAAGTCCTCGGCTTCGAAAGATGGAATATTGCTCGACTCGAGCCGTACCGTCCCGTCCGCATCCTTGCTGGGCTGGGGAGTGCCCGGAGGCAGCCCCTGCCAGCTCCAACGCAGATTCATCATCATGTAGTTGCTCTTGAAAGGCTTGAGCGAAAAGCGGGCGTGTTTGGTGAACAGCTCTTCGCTCAGGATCCAGCTCGAATTGTAGATGTAGAACTCCGGCAAGTCGGTGGTGTAGTAGTACTCGATGATGCTCCCCACCTGTACTTCGGGAAGAGTAAACGTCTTTGCCATGTAGCGGAAGCCCTTGGCCTTGACGATGGATTTTTCGAAGATCTGTCCGTCGAAATCGACAATGGAACCATCGGGCTTGATCGTCCGGGATCTGATGTTGATGACGTTTCCGAGGCCTTTGTAGAAAGGGATCTCGATGTCCGCGTATTTCCGGCCTTCCTCCTTGAGAATCTTGATGCGGAAATAATCGTATTCGTGGGCGGTGGGATTGTCGTCGCGATCAACCTGGCGTTCCAGAATGATGGCCGCAGCGCCGGGAGCCTGCGGTTCACTGATCATTTTCAGCTCATCGGGTAAGACCGCCTGAAAGCCATCGGCAAGAGCAGGAGTAGCGAAAAAACAAGTAGCGCCGAGCACACCAATGCAAAGCCACAAACGTACGCGAAGAGGCATACCCCGAACCCTCCCTAAGGGCCATAATACGCGTATTCGGCGGCTTACGGGCGTTGGGACTTAGCGTTGCTGGTTAGGCTACCTTAGGCCGACTCCGTAGAAGTAGTTGTAGGTGCCACCGGAAGCCACGGCAGATTTGCCTGAAATGAGGAGAACAACATGGCGTTACCCCGGCAGGTGGCCCAGGATACTCCATGCTCCCGATCGGTGCCCCAGGTTCGCGCCCCCAGTCTAGGCCTTCCAGCGCCCACGCCCTCGCTTTCGGGGCGCTAACCTGGGCGAGCTCGCCCAGTGGCCTCGTCGATCCTTTTGCCGGCCGCAGATCTAAGGCCCTAATTCCCATTCCTGCACGCCCACCTATAATTCCTTGCGTATTCTCTTGACCTCGCCCCCAACTACACGAAACAATTTGTTACCTATCTATAGATACATCGCATCCGAAACCATGTCGCGTGGACTCTCTAACTCGTTTGTTCCCAAGATTTTGCCTCTAACCCTTTTCCCGGGAAAGATTTGGCGGGAATTTTCCGCTACCGTGATGATTCCAAAAGACCGAGGGGTGGGGGGGTATATCGCTCAACCCAATCTGGGCCGCGCAGTGACAACGCAAGTTGAGCGACTTAGCCTGGGCGCATCAACTTCCGCTGACCTGCCGCGCCCACTGCATCGCTTCCCAATGTTTTTCCGCCACCTGGCTTTCGCTGAGGTGCAACTGCCGGGCGAGTTCGCCGGTGGTGTACCACTCGCCCGATTCTTGCGCCAGCATGAGCTGGTAGAACGGAAGCAAGCGGCTGGTCCCGCCCAGCAGCACCGCCTTGCTCTCTTGATCGACCGGGACATTCTCGAGAACACGGCTCATCGGGATTTCGAGAATCGCATCCATCAACGACAGCAGCCCCATCAGGAACAAATCCGCTTCTCGGGCTCCGACGCTGGGCGAGAGCAGTTCGCAGAAGCGCCCCCGCACCAGGGCGGAGAGCACCAGGTCGCTGGTCTTGTCCTGGCCGGCGCCGAGCGTGGCCACCAGCCGGATCCAGCGCCGCACTTCCCGCTCTCCCAGCAGCGAAAGCGCATGCCGGATGGAGTGAATCTCATTGCCGAATCCAAAAGCCGCAGAATTCATGTACCGCAACAAGCGGTAACAGAGCGAAGCCTCGCCCTTGATCACCTGCTCCACTTCACGAATGTCCATCTCCGGCTTGGCCACAGCCTGCCACATGCGCAGGTAGTTGACCTGATTGGCGGGGATCTCGTGAGTATTCAAAGTCTCAGGCTTGCGGAAGAAGTATCCCTGGAAATAAACGAAGCCGGCTTTCTTGGCTACCACAAATTCTTCCCGGCTTTCCACCTTCTCCGCCAGCATGCGGCAACGCCAGGGGCCGTGGCGTTTTACCATGGCCGCCGCCTGTGCTGGAGGCGTGGCTTTCACGTCAACCTTGATAATGTCCGCAAAGTCGGTGAGCGGCAGGCGGGGATCGTCGGCGGTAAAGTCATCGAGCGCAATCAAATATCCGGCTTCCTTCAGCCGCTTGCAGGCCGCCATGACCACGTCGTCCGGCGCAACGCTCTCCAGGATCTCGACCACGGTTTGTGATGAGGGGAGCAACGTGATGTAGTCCTTGAGCAGCACGTCGCGGGTGACGTTAATGAAGGCCCGGCACCCGTCACACAAGACATCCAGGCCCATCAGCATGGACGTGCTCAAGGTGCTGCGTGAGGCGGCATCGGGATCGTGGTTACGAAAGTAGTCGTCCACCCCGTCGCGAAACAGCAGTTCGTAGCCAAAGACTTTCTCATCTGCCGTCAGGATGGGCTGGCGGGCCACAAACCGGGCACCCGGTTTTGGCGCAGAGGAGGATGCGGGAGTAGCCACGTTGAAGACATCGGCATGCCCCGGCAAGAAGATTAGCAGCCACAAACCGGCTTCCGGAGGGAACCGAATTCAATCCGCCCAGGGGAAAGACCGGACTTAGTCCTCCACCCATTCGACGTTGCAGGTATAGCACTTCCAATGGCCCTTGCGAATGGGAATTGGAAAAGACAAGAGCAACCACAGTCCGTAGGTCCAGAAACGGTCGATGGTTTCAAAACCGATGTCGAGCGAGTAACAACGAGGGCAACGCGGCTGGGCAAAGCTCTCGCCAACTTCTTCCTCGCTGAATTCGGGCGGGATGGGTTCGTCGAGAACCGCGCGGGCGGACTCTAGGTCCGGGGTACGTACTTGCAAACGAATGCCGCCAATCGCGTTCGACAACAACCAGTCCATACGCACCAGATTGCCGTCGGCGAGCCAACATTCGATTCCCGCCCACTCCAGCTTGCCTTTCGCCAGCAGGGCTTGGGGAATATCACGAAAGTGCTCCAGGGTTACGAGAGCGGTCGATGTTGGCGCGTCTGGATTCAGCTCACTTCCAAACATGGATCTATTGTACGGTCCGCTTGATTTGCACCGAATGGCCGGAAACACCCCCGTCCCGCAACGCCGGCCGCGGTTGAACGATGGTGGGCGCTATAGGATTCGAACCTATGACTTCCACCGTGTGAAGATGGCACTCTACCGCTGAGTTAAGCGCCCCGCATTTCCTAAATTGGTTTTCCTATACTACAAGCTGCCGCGGCTCCCGGCAAACCGGCAACGAAAGCCGTTCTTTCAACAGGATAGACACCGGCTTTCTATCCAGATCGCGAGGCCCTGGTACTCAGTTCGCCTTCAGCCCTAGCGTTTCCACGACCGTAACTCCGTGTTAGGCTAGGGGTTGAGCAGGCTTGGGACGGCCCTGATGCCGGGTTTCCAGGCTTTTGCCCCCTTATCCATGCCCGGCAAACCCAAGCCCGCCAAAGCGCCTCCAGACCCATCTTCCAAAGGGACTTACGGGCCAACCGCCGAGCCGGCAAAGACGCAACTTTCGCCCGAGGGGCGGGTTCATCCTAATGTGAGCAGCGTAGCCATGGAGCGCGGGTTGCTGGCCATGCGGTATGACGCGTCTTATGCCGAGGCGCACGCGGTCGTGGCTCGTCCTCTGCCCACGGTCAGCGATGCCGACGTCATGCTGCGGGTAAAAGCAGGGGATGACGCAGCCTTCGAGTTTCTGGTGCAGAAGTATCGCCGGCCGATGGTGAGCTACATGTACCGCATGTGTCACAACGCGGCTGCGGCGGAAGATCTGGCCCAGGAAGTGTTCCTGCGAGTGTATCGGTCACGCGGCAATTACGAGCCCAGCGCCAAGTTCACCACCTGGCTGTATCGCATCGCGACCAACTTGGCGGTAAATCACGCCCGGGACTCGCGCCATGAACGCCCGGAGAACACCGTCAGCGTTGACGAGCCGGATCAGGAAACCGGACTGGCCCTGGACCTGCCCGACACTTCGCTGAGCGCCGAGGAAGCCCTGCTACGCCGGGAACGCATGGCGGCCATTCGCCAGCGGGTGCAGTCTCTGTCTGACCGGCAGCGCACCGCGGTGATCATGCACAAATATCAGCAAATGGATTATCACCAGATTGCCGAGGTTTTGAAGTTGAGCGAATCTGCCACTAAGTCGCTGCTCTTCCGGGCGTATGAAACGCTACGGGTGCAGCTGAAAGAATTTTTGTGAGGGTACGGTTATGAAATGCAATGAAATCTGCGAACTGATGCCGGACCTGGCCGCCGGCATGGGCACCACGTCCGAGGTTAGGGATCATCTGAAGAACTGCGCTCCCTGTACCGGCAAGTTGGCGGAGGTCCGCCAAACCATGGCGCTGTTGGATGAATGGCGGGCGCCGGAGCCCTCAACTTATTTCGACACCCGGTTGATGGCGCGAGTGCGGGAGGAGAAAGGCCAGCCCAGTGGCTGGTGGCAATGGCTGCGTAAACCGGCACTGGCGGTTTCGCTGGCCGTGCTCATGGTGATGAGCATCACCTTGTTCCGAAATGACGCCGGGCTGGGACCCAGGGGTGACGGCCAGGTTGCGGCCATGGTCGCCGAGCCGGGATCCGCAGTTGGCGACTTGAGCGCGATGGACAAGAACAGCGAGTTGTATTCCGATTTCGATGTGCTGGATGATTTGCAGGTTCAGCAGGATGTCAACGCGAATCCCTAAGACGCGAGATCCGCGTGCTGTCGAGTCAGAACAAGGGGGAAGTGTGCGGCGGTTGAGAACCATGACAACGTGGATGGGAGCAGGCATCCTCGCGCTGGCATTGGCTACCTCGGCTTCCGCGCATCCTGTCTACGCGCAGGGTAACCGCTTTCAACGGAATCAGGGACGCCAGCAAAATGAGGGCCACCACGCCGGCCAATGGCTGAAACAGCACAGAAACCAGCCGCCGGAGCAACAGAGGAGGGCGCTGGAAAGCGATCCTGGATTTCGCAGTCTGCCGCCCCAGCGTCAGCAACAGCTGCGGAACCAGTTGCAGCGTTTCAACAGCATGCGTCCGGAACAGCAGGACCGCATGCTGAACCGCATGGAAACCTGGGAGCACCTGACGCCTGAGCAGAAAGGGCAGGCACGAGGACTCTACCAGCGCTGGCAACAACTGCCTCCCGACCGCCGCCAGGCGGTGCGGAACGCCGTGCAGCAGCTGCGCGCCATGCCGCCCGAAGCCCGCCAACGGGCCATCGAGTCTGACGATTACAAGAAACGTTTCACCCCCGAGGAACGCAACATGCTCGACGGAGCGTCCAAACTCCCGCTCGCTCCCCCGGAAGCGAACGAGCGCGCACCGGAAGACTAAGGGTTGAACGAATCAGCGTTGATCGGCGGGAATCCCGGAAGTCACCTTCGCAGCAAATTCTTGGCAATAAAAAGCGCGTTCGCGGGACGCTCGGCCAGCCGCCGCATCAGGTACGGATACCACTCGGTCCCGAAGGGAATATAGACTCGCATCCGCCAACCATCCTTCACCAGACTCTGCTGCAAGTCGCGGCGGATGCCATAAAGCATTTGGAACTCGAAAGCATCGTGAGGAATGTTCTCGCGAGCGGCGAAGGCCTTAGCCTGATTGATGATGCTCTCATCGTGAGTGGCCAGGCCGTGATAAACCTTGCTCTTCATCAGAATCTTCATCAGCTTGACGTAGTTCTCGTCCACTTCTGATTTCTTCTGGAAGGCGATCTCCGGCGGTTCCTTGTAAGCGCCCTTGCACAAGCGGATGCGGATCCCTTCTCCCAGCAGCTTCTCAACGTCGCTCTCCGATCTTCGCATATACGACTGGAGCACGGCGCCGACGCATCCTCGGTTTCCTGGCAGCCGGTGCAGTTCGTGGACAAAGTCGAGCGTGCGCTGGGTGTGCGGCGATCCTTCCATATCAATGCGCACAAAGTTAGGCGGTTTCATGGCAGCGGCTTTGGCCACCAGGCTCACGACCATATCGCGCGCCAGTTTTTCATCTACGTCGAGGCCCATGTGAGTGAGCTTCAGACTGATGTTGGCATTCAGTTTGTGGGAGTAGATTTCGTCCAGTAGTTGGTGGTAAAGCGTGGCGCTGGCGCGCGCCTCCTCTGCATTGGTGACATTCTCACCCAGGTTGTCGATGGAAACGCTGGGGCCGGATTGATTGACGGTGCGGGTGGCACGAACCACGTCCTCGATTTGGGTACCGGCCACGAAACGGCTGGAGAACCTCTGCCCAATGGATGACCGCTCGGCCACGGCGCGCAGCCCCTGGCTCTCCGAAAGAGAGATAAAGAGCGCTCTTAGCACGGGCAGCCCGCGCCAGACTGGAATGTGAATGTGGAAACGTGGGGCAAGCTCATGAAGTTCACAGAGATTTGTATCACAAACCGGAACCTGATAATGAATGCGACTACTCAGTCCGAAAACTGATTCGCTCATGGCTGCCGTCACAGAACGGTTTGCTGCCGGAGGCGCCGCAGCGGCACAACCAGGTTTCCGTGCCCTCGAAGATCACTTGATCGGCGGCGTTCCGGATGGTGATCTGTCCCTGCAAATGCAGTGGCCCGTTCGCCGTCGGAACCAGCCGCAGCTTTCCGCTGGTGGCCATTTCCTTACGAGCGTCCACGCCCGGCGCCGCAGTACCGGGATCGTCGAATGCCACCGCGAAGTGGCTGTTGTCACAGAAAGGCTGGTTTTTCGAACCCCCACAGCGGCACAGCGCTGCCCGCGTGTCGGACAACAACTCTTTTTCGTCTTCCGCCACCATCACGAAGCTTCCCCGCAGGTACGACGGGCCATGGGGGGTGATGGTGAGAGTGTTGGACGGCTCCGCGCGCTCCGCCAAACTCGAATCGGCCGCCTGATAATGCAGGGCTCCGGTTGGACAGCGCTTGATGACGACGGCAATCGCCTTGGCTTCGGCGTTGTCCGGCCCCACCCAGGGCTTGGCATCGGAATTGAAGACCTCGGGCGCTCCGCGCGCGCATTCCTTGGCGTGAATGCAGCGCTGGGCATCGTACAGCACCGTAATGGTCTTGCCCCTGTATTCGTGCGGCTTCATAGCGGAACTCCCTGGCACATTGCGGTCATCCTGCTACTGCAGGAAAACCTCATCCACGTAACACCACTTCCAGGATTCTCCTGGCTCAAACGATTGCATGATCGGGTGTTTGGTGTGATGAAAATGGTTGGTCGCGTGCTTGTTCTTGGACGAGTCGCAGCAGCCCACGTGGCCGCAAATGAGGCACTCTCGCAGGTGTACCCAGGTGTCACCCATTTCCAGACACTCTTTGCAACCTTGGCCGCTGGGCGTTACCTTACGAATTTCCTTCACATGCGGACAACTCGCTTCTACTTGCGGCATGACCACCTCGGGGGAGTATACAGTCTGATCGGTTAGCTTCCCTGCTCTTCCAGAAACCGTTCGGCTTCCAGTGCCGCCATGCATCCCGTTCCCGCGGCGGTGATCGCCTGGCGATAGCGCCGGTCCTGCACATCACCACAGGCATAAACGCCGTGGACTTTGGTGAAAACGTACTTGGTGGTTTTCAGATAGCCGTCGGCGTCGGTATCCAGTTGACCTTCAAAAATCTTGGCATTGGGGATGTGACCGATACCGAGAAACAGCGCGCTGGTGGGAAAATCCCACACCTTATCGGTCTTGACATTGCGCAATGTCAGACTGGTCACTTCTTTCTTCCCGCTATCGTGTACATCTTCAACCACGGTATCGGTAAGAAACTGGATTTTCGGGTTATGTTGGGCGCGTTCCAGCATGATCTTCGACGCACGAAATGCTTCGCGGCGATGGATGACCGTCACCTTGGTTGCAAAACGCGTCAGAAAAATCGCTTCTTCCATGGCGGAATCTCCGCCGCCGACCACAACGATCTCTTTTCCGGAGAAAAAGAACCCGTCACACGTCGCACACGAAGACACGCCGTGACCGATGAGTTGCTGTTCATGGGGCAGCCCGAGCCACCGCGCGGAAGCGCCACTGGCGATGATCAGCGTGCGGGTGTGGATGACTTCGTGACTGACGTGCAGCTTGAAAGGGTGCTGGCTCAGGTCTGCGCTGGTCACATGGCCGTGCTTGTACTCGGCGCCAAACCGCGCCGCTTGCGCGCGCATGTTCTCGATGAGTTCCGGCCCCTGGATGCCCTCCGGAAAACCGGGGAAGTTCTCTACCAGCGTGGTGAGTGAGAGCTGGCCGCCCGGCTCGTGACCCTCCAGCACCAGCGGCTTGAGATTGGCGCGTGCGCTGTAGAGTGCGGCGGTGTGACCGGCGCAACCGGAACCGATGATAACGACGTTGCGAACATTCTCCATAGAGATAGTGTTAGATTGCCGACTTCACGATTTGGGTTCAACCTGTCGCTACTGCGGTTTCCTCTCCGGAGCAATCGGCTTAAGGACCGGACTCTTCTTCTCTTTCATCGCTCCGATCTTCGTCAATTCTTCCGGCACCGTGCGACGCACACCCAACAGATCGCGGTAGTTTGCGGCAATCGCAGAAGCGCTTCGGAACAGCGGCTCATAGATGCTCTGGTCGGGCGGCGAACCCCCTTCTGTTCCCGGACACCGGGCCAACACAATGGATGACTTGCCAAACCGCTCCAGCTTGATGCGCGTCGCGGGCGTGTCAGTCGCCAGCACGGCTGCCGCACTACTGGCCGCTGAGGCACTGTCTTCAATGGCGACCAACAACAAATCCTTGGGATCCCGCACCCGGAAAACCAGGGTTTCCACCAGATTCTTGGGGTCCTTACTGAATGAATATTGCACCGTCGCAAACGTCCCCGGCGCCGGGAACTCGCGGCGCATGCGCACCCAATCCGAGGTTGCCGAGTCGGACGACATCTGCGCATTCTGCCCCAATTTCAGGAGATCGGCGCCCTGATCCAGCAGCGAACGCCCACGGTCAATCTCAAAATCCTGAGTAAAGGAAGTCTTACGCGGAATTCGCTGTAGGGCGGAGGAAATTTCCTTTTGATCCTCCGCTGACGGCGCGCAAACGTTGAGCATATTTAATTTGACCTGCGGCTGTGGCGGTTGCTGCCCGCCTGCCAGTTGTGTCAGCGCAAGGCCGATGATGATCGTCAGGGGTTTTCGGAGCACAGGGCATTTTAAACGAAAAACAGGCAGCCGCAGTGAGCAGTCCGCCGCCGAGAGATTAGAATCTTGCCATGGCAAATCTAACCTTGGTTTATGGATTGCGGCTGCTGCCGGCAGAGGAAGTGGAGCAGGTGGGTGACGCCACGCTGAAGCTGAAGAACGGACGCGAGGCCCACGTGACCATGCACGTGCTCGAGGGCAGCAAGGATGAGATCGAAAAACAGCTCAAAACCAGCCTGGAGGCGTTCTTCGATTTTTATCCGGAAATCTGAACCGCGGGTTCTGCATCTATAATTCGGTCTTAGCATGGCAGTGTCCTACCGTTACCTCCGTCTGCGGCTTGCCGACGCCGGCCTTTTGCCCACCAGCAAGGTCGCGCGCGTCGCCTGCTACGTGCTGGCTCTGGACGTGTTGTTGTTTGTGCTCCAGCAGGTGGGCGGCTGGCTCAAGATATCTTTTGCCGACAGTCTCGGCGGCTGGGTCAGCTTCCTCAGCTTTGTCGCCATCCTGCTCTTTCTGGTTCTCGCTCTCCGCTGGGTGAGAGCCAAGATGCTGTGGCGGTTGCGCAACCGCTTGATTGTCACCTACGTATTCATCGGCGTGATTCCGGTGGTTTTGCTGGTGGCGCTCGGCATCGGCTCCTTTTATTTGTTTGCCGGTCAGTTCGCCACCTTCATTGTCACCACCGGCCTGGATTCCGAACTGGTCAGCCTGGAATCTGCCAATTCCGCCATCGCTCAGCAAGTCGCCGCCCAGATGAAGCGCGGAGTCAGCAGCGGCACGGCAGCCTTCGAGGATGTCCGCGAGGCCGACAAGATTTGGGCCGATCGCCAGATTTGTGTATGGCTGGGTAAGAAGGTCGTCCTGAATAGCGCTCCCGCCGGCGATAGCTCGGCTGCCCCGGTTCTACCGCCCCATCTGGGCAACTCCTTCCGCGGCATCGTGCGCGATCACGACCGGCTCTATTTACGCGCGGTGAAGACCGTCCCCGTCGCCGGGGACACCATGACCGTCCTTTCCAGCGCGCCCTTCGATCAGCACATGCTGCAAGAGTTGGCAGCCGATCTGGGTGAAATCTCGCTTTACACCACCGGACTCAACCTCCGCAAGGTGGACCGCGGACAAGGCAAGAACGCAGTATCCGACGATGGCTCGGGAATGTCGATTTCGCTAAGCAAGCCAGAAGGTGATTACGTATTGGACACCGGCAAAGCGGAGATCCGGCCCACTTACACCGCTGGAACCGTGCCTCCACCGGCGGCGCGGTTGGATCCTCAAGTCGCTTTCGGTACCACTGTCTCGGTAGTCGACTGGGACACCGGCGACCGGCTTCGCCCGGCGGGCATCGGCGTCCAGACTCGGGTATCCAAAATCTATCAGCGCCTGTTTGCAGCCCTGGGCGACTTTGCCCAAGCGGTCGAATTCGGTCTGTTGTTCGTGGCCATTTTCTTTGGAGTCATTGAAATGGTCGCGCTCATTGTCGGCGCCAGCTTGACCCGCACCGTGACCGGTACCGTGGCCCAACTCTATGACGCCACCACACATATCAATCGCGGCGACTTCGGTCATCGCATTCCGGTGAAGTCGAACGATCAGATTGCCGCTCTGGCCAATTCCTTCAATTCGATGACGGCGTCTCTGGAGAAACTGATCGAAGAGCAGAAGGAAAAACAAAAGCTGGAGAATGAACTGGTGATCGCGCAGGAAGTCCAATCTCAGCTCTTCCCGCACCACATCTCGCAACTGGCATCGCTCGAGGTTCACGGCTTCTGCCGCCCGGCCAGCACCGTCAGTGGCGACTACTACGACTTTCTGACCCTGGATTCCGAGAGGATGATCCTCGCCGTCGGCGATATCAGCGGAAAAGGAATTTCGGCGGCGTTGCTGATGGCCACCATCCATTCTGCCGTGCGCGCGTACAGTCTTCAGGACATTCCTGCACTGCGGGAACCCATGGCCGTGGGCGCGGCCTCCGGCTCGGTCACGATGTTGGCCTCCAGGGTGCACAACCTGGATGTGTCCCCTTCGGCGCTGCTTTCCTTGTTGAATCATCAGCTCTACGAAAGCACGCCCTCGGAAAAATATGCCACGCTGTTCCTTGGCATCTACAACGGAAGGGAGCGCCAGCTTACCTACACCAACGCTGGACACTTGCCACCCATCGTGATGAGCGAGGACGGCAGCATCCGGCGGCTGGACTGCGGCGGGACAGTCGTGGGTTTGTTCGAACGCGTCGCCTACGAGGAAAGCTCGGTGCAACTTCGGAGTGGTGAGATTTTCCTCGCCTACAGCGACGGAGTCACCGAGCCGGAAAACGATTTCGGCGAATTCGGCGAACACCGGCTGATCGAACTGCTGCGCGAGAACCGCGACCTGCCGCTGCCGCGCATCAGCGAAATTGTGACCGCTGCCGTGGACGACTGGATCGGCGCCAACAAACAACCTGACGATGTCACCTTGGTGCTGGCTAGGGCGAGGTAGATCCCGTCGCAGTCGACCTGGCCTTCGTCTCTTTCGAAAGCACCGTTACCTTGGCCGTAACCGTTTGCCCTTTTTCCATGCCGCCGATAATGACCAGGTTGCTTTTCGTCACCAGCAATCCCCGGTGGTCCATCGTCGGGTTGGGCGTGTTCTCGTCGAGCGTTTCCCACTTGCGCGTACGCAGGTTGAAAGCGAAAGTCACGGGAGACGGTTCGGCGGGTTTGCCATCGTAGCCAATACCGGCGTTGTCGTGTGGAGTGTCGCTCCCGCCGGAGAAATAAATCATTTCATCCTTTTCCGAACCCCCCGCCGCAATGCGGAAGCGGGCGGTCCCAGGATGACCGGGCAGTTTCGTCCATTCAATCTTGGTGGGATTGTGATGATTGATTTTGCCGCTCCAGCATTCGTCGGATGCCACAAAGCGCGGAGAGTTTCCGTCGGGGTTCCGGACCGCTCCATCCACATAGAGAATGGTGTCCCCGACCAGCCCGCCGGCATGACCGAACACCGCCGTGCCAATCGGCGTCGCCTTCGACCACCGGTTCTTATCCGTGTCGTACATCTGGACGTCAGTCACTGGGCCGCCGTTTGTACGTCCGCCGACAAGATAGATGTAACGATCACGGTAAACCCCTATCACTGCCTCGCCGACCGCAACGGGTATGTCACTTTGTCGAAACCAGCGGTCGTGTTCAGTCTCATACTTGCCCACGTCCGGGACGACCATCCCTCCGCCTTGAAATAGCACGTAGCCGCCCATGAGATACACATGGTTCGCGGCTCCCACCGCCATGGCTCCAACCCGGCCCGCGGTCCCGGGAACCGCATGGATGCTGTATACCTTGCCCGAACCTGCGTCCAGTTCGTAGGCTTCATTGGAGACTGCGTCCCAAGTCTTCTTGGGCCCCATGCCCATCATGGAAAACAGTTCGAGCTGTCCCTTTACCTTGAGTATCGCGACGGCATTGTTCGAGATGGCTTCGGGCAGCGGCTCGACCCCGGGTTCAGTGGCGGCCAACAAGAGTCCGTGCACGGCCAGCAATGGAAACAAGAGAAGACGTGTTTTCATGGATTTCAGCTTAACCAACGACTCCTTCAAAATACCAGAAAGGAGCCACGGCCCGATGGCAGGGTTAGAATGCAGGCGTGCGGTCGTTCCCCAAAGCGTCGAGCCGGCCATGGCTCGCATTAGCTGCCTCGGTGTTGGTTTGTGTGGGCGTATGGCATTGGGCCCAGACCATTCTTGTTCCCGCCAATACCGCCAAGGTCATAGCTGCACACCGCCCAATCGGCAACAATTCCGATCTTTACGCACGTTGGCTAGGAGCGCGTGAACTTCTCCTTCACGGCCGCGACCCCTATAGCCCACAGGTAACCCGCGAAATTCAAACTGGCTTTTACGGCCGGCCCCTCGATCCCGCCAACCCCTCTGATCCGAGGGAGCAGGAATCTTTTGTATATCCGCTGTACGTGGTTTTCTTGCTGGCCCCAACTGTGCACTTGCCCTTCCCCGTGGTGGCGGAGATTTTCCGTTGGATTCTTCTCGTCTGCATTGCTCTCAGTGTGCCTCTCTGGATGTGCGCTGTCGGGTTCCGTGCCCAGTGGCCGGTTGTTGTCTCCGCGATGTTGCTTGCGGTGGGTAGCAACCCTGCGATCGCTGAATATTCACAGCAGAACCTGACTGCTTTGGTGGTCTTGTTTCTGGCTGCGGCCGTGGCGTCGGTGATGCGCAATAAGCTGATGCTCGGCGGGTTCTTCCTCGCCCTGGCGACCTCCAAGCCTGACATAACCATACCCGTCGTGCTTTGGCTTCTGGCTTGGGCGGCATGGCGCAGAGAACGCCGCCGTTTAATCTGGGCCTTCGCTGCCAGTATGTCGATCTTGCTGGCTGGTGCTCAAGCCATTTCACCGGGCTGGATGGGGCGCTTTCTCGCGGCAGTGCGCGAGTATCCCAGCTATGGCACCGACCCGTCCATTCTTCAAGTGCTGTTGCCGCGCGTGGTCGCAACCTTGTTGTCGGCGGCGCTCGTGGTCTGCGTCTGCGCCGTCTGCTGGCGCTGGAGAAAAGCGGCCGCAGACTCCGACGGCTTCGCATGGATGCTGGCCGTGGTAACGGCGGTGACCCTGGTCGCAATTCCAAAGCTGGCCGCTTACAACCAACTCTTACTCATCCCGGCGCTGCTGGTGCTCCTGCGGCATCGCGGACAAGCCACCGGTCTTTTCGCTCGGGCATTCACCAAGGGGGCATTCGCCTGCCAGATCTGGCAGTGGTCTGCCGCTCTGGTTCTCTCGATTCTGTCGCTGCTGGTCACGCCCCAGCGCCTCTTCGGACTGGCCCAGCTACCCCTTTACACCTGGCTGGCACTATCTCCGCTAACCCTGGTCGCCATCCTGACCAGCATTGCCATGCGTGGTGCTTCCTCTCCTCGCCACCTCCAAAGCCGCGTTTAGAATGCAGGCAGTGAAACGTAACCGCCCAGGAAACCTATCGTGGCTGATCTTTGCAGCGTCGCTGCTGGTCTGCTTCGGCATCTGGCACTGGGCAGAAACTATTCTTGTTCCGGCGAACACCTTTGCGGCGCAAAGTAAGGGTGTCCCGATTGGCAACAATTCTGACCTCTATCCCCGCTGGCTCGGGGCACGCGAGCTGTTGCTGCATCGGCGCGACCCCTACAGCGCGGAAGTCACTCGTGACATCCAGAAGGGCTTTTACGGGCGGCCACTCGGCCCCATGGAGTCCGCCGATCCGCGCGCGCAGGAGTCTTTTGTGTACCCGCTGTATGTGGTTTTCCTGCTGGCGCCGACCGTAACTCTGCCTTTCTCAACTGTGCTTGAAGTCTTCCGCTGGTTTCTGCTACTCGGCATCGCAGCCAGTGTGCCAGTCTGGATGTATGCCGTTGGTCTCCGCTTTAGGCCGGTGCAACTTGGTTCAGCAATGGTATTGGCAGTAAGCAGCTATCCGGCCGTGCTGGAATTTCACATGCAAAATGTGCAAGCGCTGGTGGCATTGTTGCTGGCTTTGACGGTGGCGTCCTTGGTTCGCGGCCGGCTCGTCTTGAGCGGATTCCTGCTGGCCCTGGCTACAGTGAAGCCTGACACAACCACCCCCGTCGTCTTGTGGCTTCTGGTTTGGGCGGCATGGCGCAGAGAACGTTGGCGTCTGATCTGGGGTTTTACCGGCAGCATGGCGATCATGCTGGCCGGCGCGCAGGCCATTTCACCCGGCTGGATGGAGCGCTTTCTGGTGGCAGTGCGCGAATATCCGAGCTACGGAACCGACCCGTCTATTCTTCAGGTGTTATTCCCGCCAGTAATTGCAAAGTTGATGCTAGCGGCGCTGGTGCTTTACGTGTTGACAACCTGCTGGCGCTGGAAAAGGGCTGCCGCAGACTCTGACGGCTTTGGATGGACCCTGGCACTCGTTATAACGGTGACGCTGGTTGCGATTCCAAAGTTGTCCGTCTACAACCAGGTCCTCCTCATTCCACCACTTCTTGTTCTGTTCGCACAGCGCCAAGCGATTGCATCCATGGGCCTGATGCCGCGGGCCTTGGCCAAAGCTGCATTCGCCAGTCAAGGATGGCAGTGGGCGACTGCGGTCATCATTTCGTTCGCCTCGCTGCTGATTTCCGGGGAGCGAATGCGGGCGGCTGTGCTGGTTCCCGTCTACACTCTTCTCGCCTTGCCTCCGCTTACTCTGCTGGCGGTCGTCTCCGCGACATTCGTGCGGCAGCGCCGGAGCTCGTCCTAATCGTCGTCCTCCAAAAATCCCTGGCGCGCTGCGTGAATGAAATCAGTGTAGGGCGGAGCGAATCCGGCAACGCGCATATCGGCGGCGATCTGGCCGCGGTGATAGGCGGAATGCATGATCACGTGCATCAGAATGTCCTGCCTCGAACTGCTCCAACTTTCCCCTTTGCTGTTCTTGTAGCTGAGGGTGCGCGTCAGACCATCTTCCTTGAGCGATTGCAGGTAGGCCTTCCAAAGCTTTGGCAACTCTTGGGCTTCGAGTCTACAGTGCTCCAGCGAAAAATCAGGCCAGACCGGATAGGTCGGCTTCTGCAACTGCAAGCGCTCATACCATAACTTCTCGGCGGAGAGAATGTGAGAGAGTAGCTTCACCGAGCGGGGTGGAGCAACCTGCAAAGCCTGCAACGAAGTTAGGACTTCCCGGTTCGCCCAGTCGTCATAAGCAAACAAGCGCTGTAAGTGTTCGATCATGGCCTGCCTCTCTTGACATCATAGCCTCAGCCGAGTCGTAGCCACTCTGGTACGAAGTCTCGAAGGTCTCGCTTCACGGGTTCCTTTGTGTACCTTCGTGTGCTTTGTGGTTCATTGATTTTTCGGGCCGGCAAGTTCCGTTAATATCGTGGCAACCACCAAACTCCAGTACCGAGGGACGCATGCCTCTCACCGCAACCGATTGGATCGTGATCGTCGGCTACTTGCTGGTCAATTTGCTGATCAGCATCTATTACCGGCGGCGTTCCAGCGGAAATACGGAAGAATTTTTCGTTTCCGGCCGCGATGTTTCCTGGTGGCTCGCCGGCACCTCGATGGTTGCGACCACTTTCGCCGCCGACACTCCATTGTTGGTATGCGGCCTGGTGGCCAAGTCGGGCATCGCCGGCAACTGGATCTGGTGGGGTCTGTGCGTCGGTGGCATGTTGACGGTGTTTTTCTTCGCGCGCTACTGGCGCCGTGCGGAAATCCTGACCGACGTGCAGTTTGTCGAGATTCGCTATAGCGGCAAGCCCGCCGCTTTTCTCCGCGGATTCAAAGCGGTGTATCTCGGGCTGTTCATGAACTGCTTCATCCTGGGATGGGTAACCCAGGCCATGATCAACATCATCACCGTCCTGCTGGGCCCAGCTATCGCCCAAGGTCGCGTGTTGCAACTCTCTTTCGCCGGCCACACTTTTCAGCACACGCTGAGCGACCCGCATACCACCTCTTTGCTGATCTGCATTTTTGTTTTGATTCCCTTCACCGGGATTTACACCTTTATCGGCGGACTTTGGGGCGTGCTGGTCACCGACCTATTTCAGTTTGCGTTGAAGATGACCATGATCGTGGTGCTGGCCTGGGTGGCCGTCGCAAAGATCGGTGGCATGCATGCGCTCCAGGTGCAACTACAGGTAGTCGAGAACAATGTCCGACAGACGGGAATACAGACCGCGGACCCCGTTGCCTTCTTACCTGACTTCCATCTGGGATGGACGACCAGCGCCATCTGGACCCTGCCGCTGCTAACGTTCTTTGTGTATCTGTGCATGCAGTGGTGGCTGGCTTGGTATCCGGGCGCGGAGCCGGGTGGTGGCGGCTACGTGGCGCAGCGCATGTTCAGTGCCAAAGACGAAAAGAATTCCCTGGGCGCGACCTTGTGGTTCAACATTGCGCACTATGCGCTGCGTCCCTGGCCGTGGATTATTACCGGCCTCGTGGCCATGGCGGTGTATTCACCCAATGGCGGGCTCCATCCCAGCGCCGCCTTTGCGCAGAATCCCGAGCAGGGCTACGTCATGGTGCTGCGCGATTACTTGCCGCCCGCCCTGCGCGGGCTGATGGTTGCGGCGTTTCTGGCGGCGTTCATGTCCACGGTAGGCACGCAACTGAATTGGGGATGCTCCTACCTGGTCAACGACCTTTACAAGCGCTTTCTAGTACGGAATTCGACTGAGCAGCATTACGTTCTCATCAGCAGGCTTTTCACTGTCCTACTAGTTCTGGTCAGCGGCTACACCGCCATGCAGTTGACTTCGATCAAACAGGGCTGGGACCTGGTGCTGAACGTCGGTTTCGGCACCGGTGCGGTTTACATTCTGCGCTGGTATTGGTGGCGCATCAACGCGTGGAGCGAGATTTCTGCAATGATCGCGGCGGCAGCTGTGACCATCGCGCTCAGCGGGGTCGAATTCACCGGCAACAGCGCGCTGGTATATGCCAAGAAAGCGCTGATCACCGGCGGGATCACAACCGTGGCATGGATGATTGCAACTTTCGTGACCAAACCCGAGTCCGAATCAACGCTAGTTGCGTTCTATCGTCGCGTGTATCCGAGTGTTTATGGATGGAGACATATCGCGCGGTTGGTTCCCGAGCTACCGGAAGTTCGCGACCTGGCGAGTAATGCCTTTAATTGGGTCATGGGCGTCATCCTGGTTTATGGCTGCCTCTTCGGCATCGGCAAACTTGTCTTTCAGCAATGGTTCTGGGGAATTACGCTGTTGGCCATCGCCGGCGCGGCCGGCTATCTGATCTTCTGGGACCTTACGCGGCGGGGCTGGGGGACATTGTCGGGAACCTCAGCCAGCAAGAACCGCTAACTTAGCTGCTCTTCACGCCTGTCGCTCGCCAACTGTTGCGGTTGCGGGAGGTGATCTCGACCTGCTCCAAATTTGCCGCAGCGAACCAGTCTTCGACTTCTTCTCTCGTGATGTAGAACGCCGTGGGCGCGACCAACTGGTCAAATACGTTCCAAAGGTTTTCAGAAAATGAATAGCCGGAGATCGCCGAGAGATAGTCCGCGTACGGCAGTATCTTCTTTAGCGGCGCCAGACCCCGAATCCGATGGACGGGGAGATAGACCAGTTTGAGCGCCGCATACAAAGGCAACGACAGAGCGAATGAGATGACGCGAGTGATGAACTTTGGCAAACGTGACGTCACATGAATACGAATCGGATCAACCAAGAGCTCGATCCAGCGGTTCCCTTCTTTGCCATACACCCAGATCGCGATCCGGCCGCCCGGTTTCAACTTTTTCACCAGGCCTAGAAATCCCTGCTTCGGTTCCGGCAAGTGGTGGAGTACGCCGATGCTGTAGGCAAACTCGAACCGGCTCGAAAACGGCAGATTGTAGATGTCGGCCTGGATGACGTGCGCATTCGGCAGGTGACGGGTGTTCTGGTAGGCCGATTCCACGGCGTCGGACAAATCAATCCCAATCGCATCCGCAGCGCCGAACTTGGCGGCCAGAAATAAATGCCTCCCTTTCCCGCAACCTCCATCCAGTACAACCCGGTTGGCGAAAACGGTTTCGTCGAGGGGCTTGATCCAGTCCAGAAACTCCTCACGGTCGGCTGCGGTGAGTTCCGCGTAATGCGTCCATTCATAACCGAAGGCAGCCGCAGTCGCGCGTTTGGCGGCAGACAATTCCGGAGGCAGGAAGCGGGGAATCCCTCGAATCACGGGAAAGCTGGCCTGGCAGCCGCGGCATTGTAGAGAGCCTTCGAAGATTTCGCCATCCTGTTCGCGCTCCGCCCGGGCGTCAAACGAGGACCCGCACTGAGGGCAAACGATGTAGGAAAGCAGGCGTGGTTTCATCCGGTGGCGGTCTTGAGAATACGTAGGCGCTTAGGTCGAGTCAAGCTGCGGCCCCCGCCCTTCCGTAAATCTCCGCCTCCGTTTATCATCTAGTACAGCGTGTGCGGCATCGTCGGATTCACTCATGAAGACCGTCCGGTTCAGCCCGGCCTGATTCAAGGCGCAACCTCGTCTCTCATTCACCGCGGCCCCGACCAGCAGGGCATTTTCGAGACCAGAAACATTTCTCTAGGCGCGGTCCGGCTCACCATCATCGACCTCGTCTCCGGCGAGCAACCCATGCGCAGCCAGGATGGCAACACCGTCCTCGCCTATAACGGCGAAGTCTACAACCACGCCGAACTCCGCGCCGAATTGCAGTCGCTCGGACATCGTTTCCTCACCAACAGCGACACCGAAGTGGTGCTGGAAGCGTTTCTCGAGTGGGACACCGGGTGTTTCCGGCGGCTGCGCGGCATGTTTGCGCTGGCCATCTGGTGCGAATCGCGGAAGCGGCTGGTGCTGGCGCGTGATCGCGTGGGCATCAAGCCTCTGTATTTTGCCCGCAAAGGCGATGACCTCTATTTCAGTTCAGAACTGAAAGGAATTCTGTACCATCCGGAGATCGATCGCACCCTGAACATGGACGGGCTGAATTGTTATCTCCGGGTGAATTACGTCCCGGCGCCGTACACGCTGGTTCAAGGAATTGAAAAACTTCCTCCCGGCCACATTCTCACTTGGCAGCAGGGTATGACCAACGTCGAATCCTACTGGCATTGCCCAGCGCCTTCTGCCACGCAGAAGGTGTGGACCCTCGACTCAGCCAAGGAACAACTTGATTTTCTGCTGAGGGAGTCGGTCAAGGAACATTTAGTTGCAGACGTGCCCGTCGGCCTCTGGGCCAGCGGAGGCCTCGATTCCTCCACCATCCTGCATTATGCGGCGGAGGCGTCGTCAAAACCTCTGAAGACGTTCTCCATCACGTTCAAAGGCCGCAGCTTCGACGAAGGCGCGTACATCCGTGAAGTCGCGGAACACTACGGAACCGACCATTTCGAAGCCGACCTGAACGCGGACTCGGACCTCCAGAACGCGATCCAGGAATTTGCCTACTATTCCGATGAGCCCAGCGCCGACGCCGGCTGCTTGCCGGTTTGGTTTCTGGCAAAGATGAGTTCGCAGCAAGTAACTGTAGCCCTCAGCGGCGAAGGCGCCGACGAGCTGTTTGGCGGCTATTTGACCTATCTCGCCGGCCGTTACGCGCAAACCGCCCGGATGGTGCCTGCCACGCTGCGACGAATGGCGATTGCGGGCCTGCAATACTGGCCGGTGTCGGACGATAAGATCAGCTTCGAATACAAGCTCAAACGCTTCCTGCGCGGATCTTTGTTGCCTCCCGATGAAAGCCATATTTATTGGAATGGCACCTTTTCCGAAGAAGAAAAAAAAGGATTTCTGCGAGGAGCTGACCCTGCGCCCATGGCCGGGATTTTGCGGAACATGCCGCCCGTATCGGGAGTGAACCGCTATCTCCTCTTCGATCAGCAGTACTATTTGCCCGATGACATTCTCTACAAAGCCGACCGCATGAGCATGGCTCATTCGCTAGAAGTGCGGCCGCCGTTCCTCGATCATCGTCTGGTCGAGTTTGCCGCTTCCCTGCCGGAAGATTACAAAGTGCGGGGGTCGCAGCTAAAATTTCTGCTCAAAGAATTGATGAAAGGGAAACTTCCTCCGGCGATTCTCGGCAGGAAGAAAGTGGGGTTCGATATCCCCGCGCACGAATGGTTTCGCGGCGTGCTGAAACCGCTGTTGCTGGACACGCTGACCGAGCAAGCCGTGAAGGACACACAGATTTTCCGTTGGGAAGGGGTGCAGGCCGTCATCAAGCGGCATATGGAACGGCGTGACAGCTTTGGCTACCACCTCTGGGGACTGCTGATCTTATTCCTATGGATCAAACGCTGGAACATTCAGACGGTGTCGGAACCGGAACCGGCAGGCAAAAGCTTCGTGAGCCTCTCAGCGACAGCTTAAGTTTCGTTCGCAGCGACCTGGTCGTCATCCTCTTCGCGGCCGCGATTTTCTTCGGCTGCGCCGTGTCGCCGCCATCCCTGATGGATGACTCCGACGCGGTGCTGGCTCAGATCGGCCGCAACATGCTGCAATCCGGCGATTGGGTCATCGCCCGCCTCGACGGTGTTCCTTATCTGGAAAAAGCGCCGATGGGAGCCTGGCTGATGGCGATTTCCTATCGCATTTTCGGCGCTCACGATTGGGCCGCCCGCATCCCACTCGCGCTCGCGGTTGTCCTTCTGGCCTGGGTCACCTGTCGCTATGGCCGGTGGGCTTTCGGTGGACGCGCGGGCTCTTACGCGGGGCTGGTGATCGCCACTTGCGTCGGTCTCTTCCTGTTCACCCGCATCCAGATTCCCGACGCGATGCTCACACTCTCGGTGTGCATCTCGTTTTGGAGTTTCCAGCGCGCCCTCGATGCCCATGAGTCTCACCCGCGGTTTTGGAGCATCGTTCTGGCGGCAAGTCTCGGAGTTGGACTGCTGCTCAAAGGGCTGATCGCGGTTGTGTTCCCTTGCGGCGGCATATTCTTTTATCTGCTGGTGACGCAGCAACTCTTCTCGCGCACCGTCTGGCGGCGGCTCCACGTACTCACAGGAGCGCTGATTCTTTTGGCGATTGCCGCACCCTGGCATGTGTTGGCGACCTTACGGATGCCTCCTTATTTTGACTTCACCATGCATAGCGGACCGGGCCAATATCATGGGTTCTTCTGGTTCTACTTCATTAACGAACACGTATTGCGTTTTCTGAATCTGCGCTATCCGCGCGATTACGACACCGTCCCCCGGCTTTATTTCTGGCTTTTTCATCTGCTGTGGCTGTTTCCCTGGAGTGTCTATTTTCCCGCCATCGCCAAACTTTCATTCAGGCCAGTCGATCGCGCCGGACGGACGCGACTGCTTGCCCTCTGTTGGACTGGCTTCATTCTTGTATTCTTCACCTTCTCCACCACGCAGGAGTACTACTCAATGCCTTGTTATCCTGCGCTGGGGCTGTTGCTGGGCTCCGCACTGGCCACGGAAGGCGTTTGGATACGGCGCGGCACGCGTCTGCTCTCGGTGATCGTGGGATGCGCCGCGTTGGCCGGGATCGCCATCCTGTTCCTCAGCCGCGGCATACCAGCTGGCGGCGACATTTCGTCGGCGCTGAGCGCGCACCCCAACGCCTACAAATTATCGCTGGGACACATGGAAGATCTCACGCTGGCTTCGTTCGCGTACCTTCGCCTGCCGCTGGCGATGGCGGTTTTGGCTTTTGCTCTGGGCGCCGTGGGAACCTTCAAAGCCGGCGCTCGCCGCGCCGCGCTCTCGGCGGCATTGATGATGGTCATCTTCTTTCACGCCGCGCGGGTGGCGATGGTGGCCTTCGATCCTTACTTGTCCTCCCGGCCGTTGGCCGAGGCCATTGAGAAAGCGCCGCCCGGAACGTTGATCGTCGATCGGCATTACTACACATTCTCTTCCGTGTTCTTTTACACCAACCGCAGTGCATTACTCCTGAATGGGCGCAGAATTAATCTCGAATACGGCAGCTACGCTCCCGGGTCGCCGGATGTATTTATCGACGATGCACAATTCAGGAACCTGTGGCTCCGTCCGGACATGGCCTACATTGTGGCCATGGAGTCCGCCGTCCCCCGCCTGGAAGGCCTGGTGGGCCACGAACAGTTGCACCTGCTGGCCGCCAGTGGCGGCAAGGTGGTCCTTATCAATCATCCGCTCCCAGTTCCGGATTTGCTGCGCAGCGAATGAGCCGGCCGTCCTCAGCGTCATGGGTAGTGGGTCAGTTTCACGGTTGAGGGCTACTCAGACTTTGCGTCCTTAGCGGCGGTTCTTTGCGATCTTTGCGGTAAGAAAGCGGTTAACCGCAAAGGCCGCCAAGAATTCGCAAAGCCCGCGAAGCATTGCAAACCAAACTGACCCACTACCGCGTCATGCATCGTGTGGCGGGAATCAACCATCGGCAGTAAAATGAAAGAATTCGGGCAGCACGGGAATTTCGCGACTAATATGTCTGGGAAAGGGCTGCGGGATTGTTTCTCCCGGCTTACTATCTGACGCGGTTATGGATGGGCGCCAAAGTGTCGCCCAAACTTAATTCGGAGTTGAATTTCGAGGAGGAGCAATGAAGATCGCTGTACTTGGGGGAGACGGCTATTGCGGGTGGGCAACAGCCCTATATTTATCGAATCGCGGCCACTCGGTCGCCATCGTTGACAACTTCATCCGGCGCCAGTGGGACTTCGAGCTGGGCGTACAAACTCTGACCCCGATTCGCCCGCTTTCCGATCGCCTGAAGATTTGGCAAGAACTCACCGGGAAGCAGATCGACCTCTTCGTCGGCGATGTGATGGATTACGATTTTCTCTCCACCACCATCCAAGCCATCGAGCCGGATGCCGTGGTTCATTTCGCCGAACAGCGTGCCGCTCCTTACTCCATGATCGACCGCAAACACGCGGTGTTCACCCAGGTCAACAATGTCGTCGGCACACTCAATTTACTGTTTGCTCTGCGGGAGTTCCGGCCCGATTGCCACCTCATCAAGCTGGGAACCATGGGCGAATATGGCACGCCCAACATCGACATCGAGGAAGGCTACATCACCATTGAGCACAACGGGCGCACCGATACCGTCCCCTACCCCAAGCAACCCGGCTCTTTCTACCACCTCTCCAAAGTCCACGACAGTCACAACATCATGTTCACCTGCAAGATCTGGGGCCTGCGCGCCACCGATCTGAACCAGGGCGTGGTTTACGGGACCATGACCGATGAAGTCGGCATGGACGAAGCCCTGATCAATCGCTTCGATTACGACGAAGTCTTCGGCACGGTCTTGAATCGTTTCTGCGTGCAGGCTGCCATCGGCACTCCGCTCACCGTTTATGGCAAGGGCGGACAAACCCGCGGCTTCCTGGACATTCGCGACACCGTGCGCTGCGTCGAGATTGCCTGCCTGAATCCCGCCGCCAAGGGAGAGTTCCGCGTATTCAACCAGTTTACCGAGCAGTTTTCCGTGCTGGATCTGGCGCGCATGGTAAAGGCGGAAGGCAAGAAGCTGGGTCTGAGGGTCGAAGTGAATCATATTCCCGATCCGCGCGTTGAGGCCGAAGAGCACTACTACAACGCGAAGCACTCCAAGTTGATCGAACTGGGCCTACAGCCTCACTTGCTCTCCGACTCGTTGCTCGACTCGCTGATGAATATTGCGATGAAGTATCGCGACCGCATCGACTCCTCCATGATGATGCCGCAGGTCAACTGGCGGCAGGCGCGTAACGATCGTCAGTTGCAAGTGGGAACAGCCGCGCCCGCGCGGGAATCGCATTTGGAAGTTGTGGGTGTGGGTACGGAAAAGGGCAACGGACACCGCGCTGCCAAAGCCACGAAACGCGCTGCGGGCTACAGCAAGCGTTAGAACTTTTAGCGGGGAAAGTGGTAGTACACGTCCTGCTTCGAAGGAATCGGCGTTCCATTCCGCGTGGCGGGAAGGAATTGCCACTTGGAAACGGCAGCCATGACCAACTGATCGATGTTCTGCGACAGGCTCTGAATCAGCTTCAGCTCCACAATCTTGCCTTGCTCATCAATCGTCACTTCGACCACCACGTCACCCATGATCCCATTGGACAGATCCGATCCAATCGCTGGATCACGAGCGACAATAGGCAACGCCGGCCGCACCTCAGACCCAGTGGCCTTCCCGTAATAAAGCGATCCATAGGGAGAACCGGCAGGCCGCTCGTTGGGCTCAAGGGCGGCAGTAATTTCCGGCTCTGACTCGACCTTCGAGACCGGAGGCTGCTTTCGCGGCTTTTTCGCGTTCTTCGGCGATTGGCTCCAGGTCAAGTGCGCTTGCTTGGGCGGTTGCTCCGAGACCTCAGGCCTGCCTGGAAAATAAAGGTACTGCAACCCAGCGCCATGCTCCCCTTGCATGACGGAAGATGGAGAAACGAAAATCGGCGCCGGACTGTGAAGCACCCATGCCAACAACAACAGATGTGCCGCCACAGAGCTTCCCAATATCGTTGTCCGTCTGCCCGCAATGACCGGATTGAGTTGGGTAAACATCAGCGATCCGAATTGCTAAATGCTACTCCAATTGGACGTGTAAAAGCCCGTGTAGTCTCAGGTACGTCCGGCCCGGCTCGCGATTGCCACTCTGTCATTTCGCTAAATCCTTGTTTTTGAACGCCGACCCAGGCTCGGATTTTCCCGCCACCCTCTTCCCGCTACGGACTTCAGTAACGGCATTGTTGCACCTTTTTTGTTGCATTTTAATACTCCTGAAATATTCTGCCTTTAAGATGGCTAAGTTGGGACTCTCAGCGGAGGAATGGCAGTTGTCGGCACCTCGATTTCTTCGGTTCGCTCTGCCGCTGCAAGTAGCGGCCGTTTGCTACCGGCGGCGCACGTCCTCCATTGAGTTCCTGCTGGTGAACACCAACGGGGGCAACAAGTGGACGTTCCCCAAAGGCGCGCCTGAGCCTTCCTTGTCACACAGCCAGTCCGCCGAGCGTGAAGCCTGGGAAGAAGCCGGTGTTCGCGGACACATCGAGCCCCGACACTTTCATCTCTACATCCATTCGAAAGGCGTGTTCTGGAAACAGCCCGGCGTGCGGGAGTTCGTAGTCAAAGCTTTTCTCATGGAAGTCGAACGCACCGAGGAGTCGCACGAGCCCATGCGCCACCCTACCTGGTACGCTCCCGAAGAAGCCCGAAAGATTCTCGCCAAAGGCCGCGAAGTGAAGTACGCGCGGGAAATGCAAACCGTGGTGGATCGCGCCCTGGAACACCTCGGCGCCGCTAACGCTGTTGGCGCGAAGTAGTCTCTCACTTGCATCCGCTTCCGCAATAGCCCAGAATCGCTGAAGCCATCCGCGTTAATCCGCGTAAATCCGCGGCGAAGAGTTTTGTATGTTCGCGAAAATTCAGCGCATTCATTTCGTAGGGATCGGCGGCATCGGCATGAGCGGCATCGCCGAAGTGCTGCTGAACCTCGGCTACAAAGTCTCCGGCTCCGACCTCAAGACTTCCGGCGTAACCCAGCGGCTCGCCAGTCTGGGCGCGACCGTTTTTGAGGGACATCACGCGGATAACGTCACCGCAGCCGAAGTCGTCGTCGCCAGTTCCGCCATTTCACCTGAAAATCCTGAGATCAGCCAGGCGCGAGCTCTGCATATTCCGGTGATCCAGCGCGCCGAGATGCTGGCTGAACTAATGCGCTTGAAATACGGCATCGCCGTCGCCGGGATGCATGGCAAGACCACCACCACCTCAATGGTCGCGGCAGTGCTGGCCGCCGGCGGCCTCGACCCCACGGTCGTAGTCGGCGGACGCGTCGACGCCATGGGATCGAACGCCCGCCTGGGAAAATCGCACTATCTGGTTGCCGAAGCCGACGAGAGTGACCGGTCATTTCTGAAGTTGTCGCCCATCCTTTCCGTGATCACCAACATCGACCGCGAGCACATGGACTGCTACCGCAACATGGGCGACGTCAAGCGCGCCTTCGTGGAATTCATGGATCGCGTGCCCTTCTACGGCATGGTCGTCGTCTGCAACGATGACCCGATTCTTCGCCGTCTGTTCCCGCAGATTCGCCGCCGAATGGTCACCTACGGCACCCGCCGCGGTTCCGATTTCCACGTCAGCCTGGGGAAGAGTGTTCCCATCGCTGGAGACGCCCCGCCACTCACTGAGTTCAAGGTCACTTACAAGAATCAGAACCTGGGCGAATTTCGCCTTCATGTCCCGGGCGTGCACAACGTCTTGAACGCAACCGCGGCAATTGCCGTGGGTGTCGGCCTTGATATCCCGCCCGACCAGATTCGCTCTGGCCTCGAACATTTCCGCGGAGTGGATCGCCGCTTCCAGTTGCGTGGCAAGGCGGCCGGGGTGAGCGTAATTGACGACTACGGCCACCATCCCACGGAGATTCGCGCCACCCTAGCCGCCGCCAGGCAATGCGGATTCCACAAGATCCACGTCATTTTCCAGCCCCATCGCTACACCCGCACTCGCGACCTAATGAAGGAATTCGCCACTGCCTTCGGAGATGCCGACTCGCTGCTCATCCTGGACATCTACGCCGCCTGCGAAACACCGATCGACGGCATCACCGGCGAGGTCCTGGCGTCGCGCATCGAAGAGGACGGCGAACGGCCAGCTCACTACGCCGCTTCCTTCGCCGAGGCTGCCGCAGAGGCGGTCTCCGCCGCACACGAAGGCGATATGATTCTGACCCTTGGCGCTGGCAGCGTCTCCCAGCTCGGCCCGATAATCCTGGCGCAGCTTGCGGCTCGGACTCTGGAGCCGTCGATTCCCAGCTAGTCTGCGTCCGGGAACCTTTTCGCTCCCTAACCCGTACATAACATTGCTGCACATGGGAGATAACGAATTCTTGAGTTCGGCGTCTAACCTCCATAACCGGATGAGGAGCAACCACATGGCTTCCGAAAAAGCGCTGTACTGGATGGCGGTCGGTCTACTGACATTCGTCATGGGCAGTCATTTTGTCAGCCAACTCGACGGCCGTTGCTTCGCCGCCAAATCGCGGGTCGTCGCTGAGCGGATTTCGGGAAAGGCCGACCGTTTGATGGCCATGGCCGATGTCATGTTAGGACGAACCTCAACCCGGTTCGACCGTGCGCAGGCCGCGTTCGCCATGACCCAGGTTCGAGTGGCGTCCATGCAGACCAGTTTTGCCCGCCAAGAAGCCGCCTGCGCCCGGTTGTCGGGTATCCGAGCCCGGATGGTGGTGCAGCAGCAATTGCAGCAGATGCAGATTCCGGTGGTTTGCCCGCGTCAGCGAGTCGAGCTGGTGATTCCCGCGCCTCCTGCATCTCCCAGCGCGGACCCGATCTAGCTTCGCGCCCTGAATTTTCTCGCATCCTTTCGTTCTTTCGCACGGTCTAAATAGCATTCAAACTGACTCGCGGGAGGACTCCATGCAGGAAACGCCACAACAGTACATCCAACGCATTCTCGGCCTTGTCGAAGGCAAAGATCCGCTCCAGGTGCAGAGCGAAACTGCCAAGAAGCTGGCCAAGCTCATCAAACCCCTCAGCAAGAAACAACTGTCCGCGCGCCCCGAGCCGGGCAAATGGTCCATCGCCGAGATTCTGGCGCATCTGGCGGACGGCGAAATCGTAGACGCCTGGCGGCTGCGGCTGGTGATCGGCCAAAACGGCGCTCCCATCCAGGCGTTCGATCAGGACGTGTGGGCGCAGGCCTTCGACTATCCGCGGCGCGATCCCAAAGTCTCGCTTGAAACCTTCCGCGTGCTGCGCGAGGAAAACCTGCGCATGCTCAAAGCCCTGCCCAAGAATCTATGGGAGAACCACGGCATGCACGCCGAGCGCGGCAAAGAGACGATAGCCCACATCGTCCGCATGTTCGCCGGGCATGATCTGAATCATTTGGCGCAGGTGGAGAAGATTGCGAAAGCCGGTGGGGGCAAGCGCAAGAAGGCGGCGTAGGGCTGACCCCTAGACGCAATGGTTATCGAGGAAGTGAAGGGACCTTCCGTCTGCCCCGCGTTTCCCGAGCGTTCTAATCCTACCCTCGAGGGTGCCCCGTCCAAGGTCTTGTTTGGGCGGGACAACCTCAAGACCGCGATGAGTTTCAATGAACCGCTCTCACAAGATAGGATCCGACATCGCCATAAACCACGATTCCACTGGCATTCACAGCCAAGGGAAACGGCTCCATAGTAGTGTCCAAAGCCGGCAGGTTGTTGCCGTTGTATCCCGCCCCATAAGTGCCGGCATACGTGTTGATGATGCCAGAACTGTTCACGACGCGAATGCGTGTGTTGTAGGCATCGGCGATGTAAAGGTTGTTATTCTTATCGATGCCTATGCCCTGATTGCCGTTTATCATCGCATCGATCGCCAGTCCTCCATCTCCACTGAAACCGGGGTTTCCATCACCTGCAACGGTGTGGATGATCCCTTGCAGGTCGACCATGCGAACTCTCGAGTTTCCCATGTCAGAGATGTACAGGTTTCCGGCGCCAAATGCCAGCCCCTCCGGAAACGACAATTCAGCCTGGGTTGCCGGGATGTTGTCTGAGTTGTAGCCACAGTTGTACTCCGTGCCGGCAACGATGCTGGCCTGTCCGGAGGGCGTGAATTTCCACACAACACAAAAGGCGTCGTCTGAAGCGTAGATATTACCGGAAGGATCCGTCACCAACGAGTTCAGGAAAACTTCCGTGGCCAAGGTTGTAATCGTGCCCTCGGTGTCGATCTTCCGTAGTGCGAAGTTCCCGTAGTCAGCGATATAGATGTTTCCTGTCGGATCGACGGCAACGCCCAGGGGTTCATTGAGGTCGGCTTGTGACGCCGGGCCGCCGTCTCCCGAGTATCCAGTTAGGCCGGTGCCGGCAATGGTGGCGATCGTGCCGTTTTTCGAGACCTTGCGTACGCGATTATTCCAGGTGTCGGCGATAAAAAGGTTGCCATGTTCGTCGAAAGCCAGCCCCATTGGAAAATTCAAATTCGAATCGACAGAGTTGCCGCCATCTCCCACCGCCCCGCCTGCGAATGTGGTGATGTTCCCCGAGGGGTCCACCTTGCGGACACGGTTGTTCTCACTGTCCGCGATAAAGATGTCCCCCGCAGGGTCTACGACGGCGTCCCACGGGGCATTCAGTCCGGCTGAGGTTGCCGGGCCACCATCCCCCCAAAAACCAATCCCCGTTCCCCCCGCTTTCAAAACGGAGACCCCTGATGGGTATTCCACCTCGAGGACGGTATTTCCGCCTTCTGGCACATACAAGTTGCCGGCAGCATCCACGGAAATCCCCTCAGGAAGACATATCTCATCGCATTGTCCATCTCCTAAAAAGGTTGTGATGATGCCCGTCGTGAGATCGACGCGACGAATGGAGCTATTCCAGCTATCGGAGATCCAGAGGCTTCGTGAGGCAACCTGAACAGCGACTCCCCCTGGTTGATTTAACGATGCCTGAGTGGCTGGCCCTCCGTCACCGCCATAACCTTGATTGCCGTTGCCTGCCATTGTAGTGATAATGCCGGTCTTAAGCACGACCTGCCGGATTCGCTGGTTGTAGGTGTCAGCGATGACCAGTATTTCTCCGTTGCGGCTGTTTACGACAGCGACCGCGGTCGGCTGCGCCAGACAGGCCTGCGTGGCGGGTCCTCCGTCGCCGCAGAAACCGTACGAGCCGCTGCCCGCAACCGTGGTGATTTTCCCGGCGGGAGTGATTACGCGGATGCGGTCGTTGGCGAAATCTGCGAAAAATACGTTGCCTTCACCGTCGACTGCTACTCCCTCGGGCCAAAACATCTGAGCGTGGGTTGCCAGACCTCCGTCGCCGGAATAGCCGCAGATGCCCGTCCCTGCGATAGTGGAGATATTTCCCTGGAGATCGACCTTACGAAGCCGACATTGATAGTAATCGCTTATGTAGATGTTGCCTTCAGTGTCGACCGCCGCGTACTGCGGCAGCGTCATGGCAGATGAGGTTGCGGGTCCACCGTCTCCGACCAATGCCCCCGCAATTGTGGAAACTCTCTGCGCAAAGACGGCAGTGGAGGCAAAGACCGAGAAGGCTAAAAAGAGAATGGAAAGCTGAGCGAATCTGCGAAAGGCGCTGATAGACATGGGAATCCCTCCTTGCAGGACCCCCTCGAACCCTGCGGGCGCAAAGTATACAACAACTCCTGCGCGGCGACCTTCTAAATTTCGCGTTAGGTGAGCAGTCCCGTGCGCCAGTCCATCTCCCGCCCCCCGCACCAAGATTTCCTCTATCTCAATTCCACAAAAGCAGTTATAGTAATTTTGCTCACGCGATTCACCGACGACAACTGACCTGTATTGATGGCGAGAAAAAGCGGTTCCACCATCTCGCAGGAAGAGTTGTATCCACAGGCTGACGAGCCCTCGCGCCAGGATTTGGACGACGCGCACCGGCTCGACTTGGATGTGGATGAACAGTCACCCTTCCTGCGCGGACAAAAACGTGTCTCTGTCCGTCGCGGTTCCCTGCCCAAAAAGGCCGCCACGCGCCTGACTTGGGGCGCATTGGCTGCGTCGGTCGTGCTGGTATGCGGGCTAGCCGTCACTGCCGTCTACCACTACGGCGAGCATTCCTGGCGCTTTCGCGTGGAATCGAGCGACGACATCGAAATCAGCGGACTGGGCAATGTTACGCGCCCGCAGGTCATGGAAGTCATGGGCGAAGACATTGGCCGCAATATTTTCTTCATTCCGCTCGACCAGCGACAAGAGCAGCTTGAGCAGATTCCCTGGGTGGAAACGGCCAGCGTGATGC